>WHSW01000015.1:21018-35825 GCA_009379895.1 Solirubrobacterales bacterium | reverse complement strand
GGGCTACGCCGGCCGCGAGTTCGAGGCCGAGGTCGCCGGCTTCGGCGCCACGCTGTTTCGCCCCACCCGCAAGGACGAGCCCGGGCGTGGCCCGCATCTGGCTCCGATCCGACAGCGGATCGAGTCGATCTTCCAAACCTGCAAGCACATGCTCAGCCTCGAGCGCCACGGGGCGCGCACGATCGACGGACTGCGGGTCCGGATCGGATCTCGGCTGCTGGCGCTCGCCGCCGGCGTCTACGTCAACTGGTGGCTCGGGCGACCGACGCGATCGTTGGTCGCGTTCGTTGCCTGACGCCGTGGAATTACTCATCTAGACGTCCATCAGGGCCTTGCGCTGGCCGCCGTCGATCGGCACGTGCGCCCCGTTGATGAAGCTGGCCCGCGGCGAGGCGAGGAAGACGACCAGGTCGGCGACCTCCTCGGCGGTGCAGATCCGCCCCAAAGGGATCGACGAGGAGACCAGGGCGCGCGCCTCGTCCTGGCTGATCCCGCGACCCCTCGCGATCTCCTTCTCGAGCAGATCCCAGCGCTCGGTGTCGACCGGCCCGGGGTTGACCGTGTTGACCCGGACGCCATGCGCGCCGTACTGCTCGGCGATCGCGGCGGCGAAGTTCTGATCCGCCGCGTTGGCCGCCCCCGCCGTGACCTCGAAGTGGATCGGCTTGAGCCCGTCGTTGCCGACCACGAGCACGACCGAGCCGCTGCCTCGCTCGCGCATGTGCGGCAGCACCGCCCGGCAGGCGCGGACGTAGCCCATCAGCTTCAGGTTCAGCGACGAGTACCACTGCTCCTCGGTCAGGTTCTCCAGCGAGCCGCCCGGCGAGGCGCCCGCGCAGGTCACCAGCGTGTCGATGCGCCCGAACCTGTCGAGCGTCGCCGCCACCGCGGCCTCGACGTCCTCGGTGCTGGTCATGTCCCCGGTGGCCCCGAACACGTCGCCCGGTCCGCGGGCGTCGATCTCGGCGAGCGCCGCGTCGACGAACGCCCGGTCCCGCGCGACGATCGCGATGCTGCACCCTTCGGCGGCGAAGATCTTCGCCGACTCGAGCCCGATCCCCTTGCTGCCACCGGTGATCAGCACGACCTCTCCGTCGAATCCCAGCTCCACTTCCTACTCCTTCTCTGTCTCTTTCTCTGTTTCCGTCTCCGTCGAAGTCGCTCCGCTCCCCCGGCTCGCGGCGCCGCCGCCGGCCAGCTCGACCAGCCGCTCGCGCCGCACCTTGCCCATCTCGTTGGTCGGCAGCTCCTCGACCACGAGCACCCGCTTCGGGCACTTGAACCCCGAGAGCCGCTCGCGGCAGTGGGCGATCAGGGCCTCGGCCGAGGACAGCTCGCCGGCGCGCGGCACGATGAAGGCCACGACCTCCTCACCCCACTTCTCGGACGGCACGCCGACGACCGCCGAACCGCCGACGGCGTCGTGCTCGTCGAGCGCGGACTCGACCTCGCGCGGGAAGACGTTGAGCCCGCCGGTGATGATCATCTCCTTGAGCCGACCGGTGATCGCGAACGAGCCGTGCTCGGGGTCGAGCCGCGCGATGTCGCCGCTGCGAAACCAGCCATCCTCGGTGAACGCCGCGGCCGTCTCCTCCGGGCGGTTGAGGTAGCCGGCGAAGACCTGCGGGCCGCGGACGACGAGCTCGCCGTCTGCCCCCGGCCCAAGCTCGCGCCCGTCGCGGTCGCGGACGCTCACCTCGATCCCGGGAAGCGGGTAGCCAACGCCACCGGGCTTGCGTTCGCCGTGCAGCGGGTTCGAGAGCACCAGGCCCGCCTCGGTGCTGCCGTAGCGCTCCAGCGGCAGCTGCCCGAGCCATTTCGAGACCCGCAGCGCCAGCGCGCGCGGCAGCGGCGCCGAGCCCGAGATCGCGACCCGGAGGGCGTCGAGGCCCGCTCGCGAGATCTCGCTCCAGGCATCGAGCCGCTCCCAGATCGCCGGCACCGCCATGATCATGGTCGCTCCCACCTCGCCCGCGCGCCGGCAGAACGACTCGGGCTCGAAGCTCGGCTCGATCACCGCGTGCGAGCCCGCGAGCAGCGTCGCGTGCAGCCCGCCGAGCCCGTGCTGGTGAGAGAGGGGAAGTGCGTGCAGGAGGACCTCGTCGCGGTCCCAGGCCCAGGCGAGCATCACGGCGCGAATCGAGGCCAGCACGTTCGCGTGCGAGAGCGGCACGCCCTTGGGCCGGCCGGTCGTGCCCGAGGTGTAGGCGAGGATCGCGGGTGCCGCGTCGCCGGCGGGCGCGATCGGCTCGCCCTCCTCGAGTGCCGCCGCCACCGCGATGCCGGGCGCCTCGGGGTCGAGCGCGACCGCGGTCGCGGGTCGCTCGTCGGCACCGAGCGATGCCAGGCGCCGGCCGGCCGGCGCATCGCAGAGCGCCGCCACGGGGGCGGCGTCGGCGATCAACCCGCGCAGCTCCACGGCGGTCGCGCCGGCGTCGACAGAGAGCGCGGTCGCGCCGCAGCGCAGGGTTCCGAGGTAGGCGGCGACGAGCTCGTGCGAGGTCGCCGAGGCGATCAGCACGCGGTCGCCGGCCCTCACACTATGCCCGGCGAGCCAACCCCCGAGGCGCGCGGCGCGGTCGTCGAGCACGGCGTGCGAGACCGTGCGCTCGCCGATCGACAGCGCGGGCCGCTCGCCGGCGGCGGCCGCGGTGGCGGCGAAGGCGCGAGCGAGCGATCCCTCGGTGAGCCGCCCGATCAGCTCGGCGGGCTCGACCGGCCGGCCCAGGTGAACGGACCAGTCCGCGGCTGTCGGCTCCCGGTGGCGCAGCTGGTTCACCCCGAGCCCGTTGCGGTCCTGGGCTGGCAGAGCTCGACCAGGATGCCCCCGAAGCTGCGCGGGTCGAGGAAGGCGATGATCGTCTCGTCGGCGCCGGGGCGCGGCGCCTCCCCGACGACGTCGACCCCCCGCTCGCCGAGCTCGGCGAGCGCTCCCTCGAGGTCGTCGACCTCGAGGGCGACGTGCTGGATCCCCGGGCCGTGCTCGCGCAGATACTGGGCCGCGGGGTCGTCGGCGTCGCGCGGATGGATCAGCTCGATCTGGCTGTCGCCGCAGGGCAGGAAGGCGATGTCGAGCACGCCCGCGTAGACCTCGGTCTTCGAGAGCGACAGCCCGAGCTTCTCGCGGAAGCCCTCGATCGCCCCCTCCAGGTCATCGACGATCACCCCGAGGTGGTTGACGCGCGAGACCCTCATCGCCCGAGGGAGGCGACGACCCGCGCGGGCCCACCGTTCTCGCCCTCGAGCCGCAGCGGAAACGCGATCACCTCGAAGTCGTCGGCCGGCAGGTCGGGCAATCCCATCAGGTTCTCGATCAGCAGCACCTCGGCGCCGAGCAGGATCGTGTGATTGGGCCACGGGCGCTGCTCGTCGACGGCGAAGTCGAGCCCGAGCGCCGAGGGGCCGGCCTCGGCGACCGCCGCCGCGGCATCCCCGGCGAGGAAGGGGTTGTCGCCGTAGAGCCGTTCGCTCGTCCACGTGCGATCGGTCCACCCGGTCGCCAGCAGCAGGATCGAGTCCCGGGCCGCGCCGGCGTCGAAGCCCGCGGCTTCCAGGTCGCCGAGCGTGATCGGCTCACCGGGGGGCGCCGAGGTCAGGTCGAGCCGCAGTCCCGGGCGGTGAAAGCGATCGATCGCGATCTCATCGATCGACTTGCCGTCCGCGATGAAGTGCGTGGGCGCGTCGATGTGCGTGCCGGTGTGGATCGAGATCTTCATTACGGTGTTGCGCAGCCCGTCGCGCTCGATCAGGTGCAGCGGCTCGAACTCTGGCTGGGGATGGCCGGGGACCGGAATCGTCCGGGAGGAAAACGGCATCGTGAGATCGGCGAGCTTGGGCAAGGTGCTCCTCGCTGGGGGAACCGGCGAGCAGCCTAGGGACTACCCGGCCACCGGTCAAAGACGCGTTTGCGCGACCACGATAGGCTTTGCCTATGGGCGATCGCGCTGCGGTTCGGGAACTGGTCGCGGCATGACCCTGCGCCAGATCGCCTACCTGCTTGCGGTCGCCGATCATGGCTCGTTCACCGAGGCCGCCCGACGGATGCACGTCTCGCAGCCCTCCCTGTCGCAGCAGATCCGCTCGCTGGAGGCGGAGCTCGGCGGCAGGCTGCTCGACCGCCCCCCTCGCCCGGTTCGGCTGACGGCCGCGGGGCGGGCCTTCGTGACCGAGGGCCGACCGGCCCTGACCGCGGTGCGCAGGGCGGCGGACGCCGCCCGGACGACCCTCGAGCATGGAGCGGGGGAGCTGCGGGTGGCGACCGTCCGGTCGCTCGCGGTATCCCAGCTTCCGGGCGCGATCAGGCGCTGGCAGGGCAGCCACCCCGGGGTCACGGTGCACCTCAACGAGTACGCGCACCGCGACATCGTCGGGCGCTCGGTGCTTGAGGGCACCAGCGAGCTCGGCATCGCGCCGCGGCCGCCCGAGTGGAGGGGCGTCGTCCAGCGGCTGGGCTGGGACCAGTTCGTCGTCGTGCTTCCCCACCTCGACCCCGCCCTCGTCGCCACCCAGGTCCCGCTCCGTTCGCTGGCCGGCCGCGACTGGGTGCTGTTCGAGCCCGGCCACGGGCTGGCCGGCATCGCGAACTGGGCCTTCGCGCGCGCGGGCTTCGAGCCCAACGGGGTCGCCTACACGGCGCAGGTCGAGGCCGCGACGCGCCTCGCGGTCGCCGGCGTGGGGCCCGCCCTGGTCCCGGTGAAGACCGTGCCCGCCGAGTTCGCCGATAGCGTGCGGCCGCTCGACCCGCCGGTGGTCTGGGAGATCAGCGCCTTCGCCGCGGCCGACAGCTGGTCGGCGCAGGGCGCCGAGCTGCTGGAGGTGCTGCGCGGGGCCGACTGGGAGCACCGGCGCCCAACCGGCTCGATCCAAGTCAAGCTCGAACAGGCCTGACGACGCGCGCGCCCGCGCGCAGCGGACGGGCGCGTCGACAGGGACTCGGGGGGCGCGGCTCCGTCGACGGGACGCTAGCCCTGCTCGCTCGCCGGGGCGAGCACTTCCTCCTCGATCTCCTGGGCCTCCGGGCTGTCGACGAGATCGGTCACCTCGACCGCCTCCTCGATTGCGCCGGTGTCGGCCAGCACGTCGGCGGTCGTCTGCCAGCCCTCGGTGTAGAGCGAGCCCAGGGGCGCACCCTCATCGATCGGCTGCAGGAGCTTCGCCGTGTCCTCGACCAGGATGCGCGCGGCCTCCATGTCCTTGCACTCCTCGGGCACCGCCTCGCACCCGATCTCCAGGGTCTCCTCGGTGTTCTCGATCGTGAACCTCGAGCCGCGGGCCCACGCCCGCGCGATGCCCTCGACGATCTCCCGCTTGTCGGGATCCTGCAACACGTCCTCGCGGGTCACCAGGCAGTCACCCGGCGTGCCGTTGAACTTCTCCGGGGTGATGTCGCGGAACTCGAGTCCCGCGGCCGTCAGCGAGGCTACGTCCGGGTAGCTGGACGCGTATGCGTCAACGGTCCCGTCCTCGATCGCCGTCTGGCTCTGTGGGCCCGCGGCGCCGATCGGCAGCTGGTTGACCTCGTCGGTGATCCCGGCGTCCCCGAGCGCCGACTTGACCAGCGGCTCCTCGCCGCCGCCCTTCTCGGTGAAGCCGAGCGTCTGGCCGGCGAGGTCGTCGACTGACTGGATGTCGCTGTCGGCCGCGGTGACGATCCGGAAGATGTTCTGCTCTTGGTGGCACATCACCACCCGCAGCCGATCGTCGTTGGCGTAGGCGATCACATCGCTGTCGGCCGCCGCCCAGCCGTAGTCGGCGTTGCCGGAGATGATCTGCTGGGTCACGAACCCGGATCCCTCGGTCTCCTGGGTGTCGATCTCGAGGCCCTCCTCCTCGAAGTAGCCCTCCTCGCGCGCGACCAGCAACGACGACCAGATCACCGACTCCGGGAAGGAGAGCAGCAGCTCCACCTGCTGCGTGCCTCCCTCGCCACCGCCGCCGCCGTCGTCGCCGTCATCGTCGCCACCACAACCGGCGCCCACGAACGCCAGCGCCGGCGTCGCCAGACACGCCGCGAACCAGCGCCGCAATCTTCCTTGAACCATCAGCTGAGCCCCTTTCTCGTTCTTGTCGGCACGTCAGATCACCCGATCTCCGATCGCGACGCCGTAGACGTCGGTTCGACGGTCGGCGCGCGGGCTGATCAGCTCACCGCGCTCCTGCGCAAGCGCCACGGCGTCCAGGTCGACCTCGACCACGGCGAGCCGCTCGTCGGTGCCCGGCAGCGGGCCGGCGAGCAGCTCGCCGGTCGGGTCGGCGACGATCGAGGAGCCGAGGAACTCGAGCCCGTCGCTGTCCCCCGCCTGCGAGGCGCAGGCGATGAAGACCTGGTCGAGGTTCGCCTGCACGATCGCCCCGGTCGCCTGCGGCGCGAGGCCGCGCTCGTCCCACTTGAGCTGATCGAAGCCGCTCAGCCAAGCGGTGGGCACGCAGATGAGCTCGGCGCCCTGCAGCGCCAGGATCCGCACGGTCTCGACGAAGCGAAGGTCATAGCAGATGCAGAGGCCGACCCGGCCGAAGGAAAGCTCGGCGACCGGAAGCCCGAGGTCCCCGGGGGAGAAGGCGTGCTTCTCGCCGCGGAACGGGTGCAGCTTGCGGTAATGCAGCTCGACGCCGTCGGCCCCGACGAGCACGGCGGAGTTGAACAGGCGCTCACCGACCCGCTCGCAGAAGCCGCCGACGAGCCAGGCGTCGTGCTCGCGGGCGAGCTCGGTCCACGCCGAGACCGTGGGCCCGTCGAGGGGCTCGGCGTACTCGCGAAGGCGCTCGCTGTCGGCGACGTAGCCGGGCACGATCAGTTCCGGCAGCACGACCAGCTGCGCGCCGCGGCCGACGAGCTCGGTGGCGACCTCCAGGCTGCGCTCGCGGTTCGCCTCCGGGGCGTAGGGCTCGCCGGTGATCTGGGCGAGCCCGATCTTCACCGGCCTGGCCATCTCGTCAGTCCCTCGGCCAGAGCCCGATCGCCTCGAGCAGCTCCAGGTCGGCCGGACACGGCCCCCCGACGCTGACGACATCGCTGCCGCGGTCGCCACGCACCTGGTGCTCGAGACCCGCGGGCACGTGAATCGCCTGCCCGGCCGAGAACTCGAGCACCGCGTCGTTGGCGACGTCGGCGATGCTGCCGCGGCCGGAGAGGATGAAGAGCGTGTCCTCGGACTCCGCGTGCGTGTGCGGCACGTTCTCCTCACCGGCCCGCATGTGGACGTAGTTCATGTTCGCGGAGTGCGCGCCGACACCGGGCCAGACGACGAGGCGGGCGTCGCTGGCGATCATCGGCATCCGCTCGTCGGGGCGGTCGCGATGGTAGACGCGGACCGCCATTTCAACCGGCCGCCGCGCGCGACTCGTAGAGCACCGGATCGGCCGGGGAGGGGCCTCCGACGAGCTCCATCCCCGCATCGCCGGCGTGCAGCTCGTACGCCGTGGCGCCGTCGACGTGGACCATCGAGCCCTCGACGAGCTGCTCGCCGCGCTCGAGGTCGGCGTCGACGACCCGCCCGGCGCCCTCGATCACGTAGTAGACCGCCTCGCCGGGGTGGCGGAGCCGGCGCGTGCGCCCGCCCGGACGCAGGGAGAGCAGGTGCATCGAGCGCAGCGCAGCGCCCATGCCGGGCCAGATCACGGCCCGGGCGGTCCCCCCCTCGGCGATCAGCGGGAGCTCGGGCCCGTCGTCGGCGCCGACGACGAGGACACGCTCGGCCGCGGTCACGCGTCCTCCCCCGAGAGCTCGTACTCATCGCTGCGAGAGCGCGCCGGCGAGACGATCGCGACGATCCGCGCGCCGTCGGGGCCGGCGGTGATCCCGTGCTCGACCCCGGGCTCGACCACCGACCAATCGCCGGGGCGCAGCGTCTCGACCTCGCCCTCGATCTCAACCTCGATCGCGCCGGTCGCGACCAGGGTGATCTGCTCCTGCGCGTGGCTGTGCCGCGGGAAGCTCGCCCCCGGCTCGAACGTGTAGCGGGTGACCGTCGCGCGGGCCGTTGTGAAGGCCTCGCGCACGATGCCCGGGAAGGGCTCCTCCGGGGTCGCGGAGTCGAAGCTGCCCGTGCCCGAGACCGGCTCCATCGCGGGGCTCATTCGTCGACGAACGCGACCAGGCGACACGGCGATGCCTCGCCGCCCTCGATCGGGATCGGAAACGCCCCGATCGTGCAGCGCTGGCCGAGCGCCTGATCGATGTCTCCACCCATGTTCTCGAGATGGGTGATCCCGTTGCGGAAGGGGACCTCGTGCATGACGAAGAGGTCCTCCTCGGGGAATGCCTCGTCGACCGACTTCCCGACCTGCTTCTCGAAGGCCTTGCGCGCATCCGGGCGTTTGTCGCGAATGCTGGTGTTCATCGGGTGGTCCCCGGAAGCGCAGTCGAACCCCGTCCAGGCGAGCTCCATCTCCACGATCCACTCGGCGAGCTCGCGGTGGCCGCCGGGATGGCGGAGGAAGTAACGCTCCTCGTCCTCCTCGGCCCTGCCGTTGTAGTAACGGTGATAGCCGGTGTGATAGAGGAGGATATCTCCCTTTCTCACCTCGGCGCGCTCGGTGATGTGCTCGGGCGTGATCACCGTCCAATCCTCCATCGCGTCGGAGATGTCGACGATCACGCCCTCGCGGCAGAGGCGGTCGATCGGGATCGAGCGCATGTCGTTTCCGCCCGAGATGTAGTGCAGCTCGCCGTCCAGGTGCGTGCCCGAGTGCAGCGGCAGCTCGAGCCACTGGCTGACGATGCCGTGCGTCGCGAGGCGCTGGAAGTAGGAAAGCTTCGGCGACGGGTAGCCGACCCAGCCGGGTGTGTGGATCGAGAAGGTGTGCGTGAGGTCGATCGGCTTCAAGCGTGGCCTCCTTCAGGGGCTCGGTGGAGTCTCGGCCGGCTCGCGAACCCGTTCGCGGGCGAGCTTGACCGCTTCGACGATGTTCTGGTATCCGGTGCAGCGGCACAGGTTGCCGGCGAGGGCCTCCCGGATCTCGCGGTCCGAGAGCTCGCGCTCGTCGAGCAGCAGAGGCTCCAGCGACATCAGAAAGCCGGGCGTGCAGAAGCCGCACTGCAGGCCGTGCTTCTCGTGGAAGGCCTGCTGCAGTGGGTGCAGCTCGCCGTCGGCGAGCCCGTCGGTCATCCCCTCGACCGTGCGCAGCGACCTGCCGTGGGCCTGCACGGCGAACAGCAGGCACGAGCGCACCGGCTCACCGTCGAGCTGCACCGTGCAGGCCCCGCAGACCCCGTGCTCGCACCCCACGTGCGTGCCCGTCAGCCCCGCCTCGTGGCGGATGAAGTCCGAGAGCAGCAGGCGCGTCTCGACATCGGCGGAGTAGCTCTCCCCGTTGATCTCGACCTCGACGCGGCGTCGCTCGTCGTCAGCCACCGCTCGCTCCATTCGCCGACCTCCCGGCCTCTCGGGTGCTCACTGCTCGTTCGTTCGCGAGCTCGATCGCGCGGCGCACCATGACCTCGACCAGATCTCGGCGATACTCGCCGGAGCCGTGGATGTCGCCGGTCGGGTGGATCTCCGCGGTCGCCCGCGCCGCCGCCTCGGTGGCCGCCTGGGCGTCGACACCCGCACCCACCAGCGCCCGCTCGGCTTCTGGCGCTCGCGCCGGCGTCGGGCCCGCCGCGAGCAGCGCCAATGCCGCGCGCGTGCAGGTCCCGGACTCGTCGACCGTCACCAACGCGGCCGCCCCACCGAGCGCGAAGTCGCCGTGGCGGCGCGCGTACTCGGTGAACGCGTGGCCGGTGCCCGCCGGCGTCGGCGGCACCTCGATCTCGACCAACGCCTCGTCGGCCTCGAGCGCCGTGGTCAGGTGGGTGACGAAGAAGTCCGCCGCCGCGACCGTCCGCTCGCCGCGTCGCGAGGCCACCCGAAACCGCGCGTCGAGCGCGTTGAAGGCGACCGGGAGCTCGGCGGCCGGGTCGGCGTGCGCGACCGAGCCGCCGACCGTGCCGCGGTTGCGGATCTGCGCGTGGGCGACGTAGGTGAGCGCCTCGGTCAGCAACGGCCAGCCGTCGCGGACGAGGGCCGAGTGCTCGAGCGTGGATTGCCGGGTCATCGTGCCGATGTGAAGGCGCCCGGCGCGGCGCGTGATCCCGGCCAGGGCGCCGATCCGGTTCAGGTCGATCAGGTGCTCCGGCTGCGCGAGGCGGAAGTTGAGCAGGGGCACCAGGCTCTGGCCCCCGGCGAGCGCCTTGCCGTCATCGCCGTGCTCGGCGAGCAGCGCCAGCGCCTCATCGAGGCTGCGCGGGTCGTGATAGGCGAAGCGCGGCGGCTTCACCGACGCAGGTTGAGGTTGACGGTGAGCTGCCGGCGGCGGCCCCGCAGCAGCGCCGCGACGGCGAGCAGGACGAGCAAGGCCCCGGCGGCGATCGCGCCGTAGCGAGCGATCTGGGTCCGAGCCAGGACGTTCCCGAGGTCGAGCGCCTCGGTCTCGTCGGCGGCATCCGCCCGCTCGGCCTGCGGCGGGGGTGGCGCGGCGGCCCGGGACTCATCAGCGGGCGCGGTCGTCGGTTTCTCGGTCGCCGAGCCGGACTGGATCTCGCCCTCCAGCCGCTTGGCGAACTCGCCCATCATCGTGCTGGCGACGTCCTCCATGATCCCGCGTCCGAACTGAGCCTGGCGGCCGGTGATCTTGAGGTCGGTGATCGCGACGACCTTGGTGCCGCCGTCGGCGGGCTCGAGCTGGTTGCGGATCACGGCGGCCGCCGTGCCCTGTCCCTTGGCCTCGCGCGCCTGCACGGCGATCGAGGCGGTGTGGGTGTCCTCGTCGACGTCCTGGAACCTGGCGGTACCGCGGTAGTCGACGGTCATCGGGCCTAGCTTGACCTTCATCGCGCCGCGATAGACGCCGTCGTCCTCGCTCGGCTCGATCTTGGCGCCGGGAAGGCACGAGGCGACGCGCTCGATGTCGAGCAGCGTCTGCCAGGTCTGATCGATCGGCGCCGTGACGGTAAAACTGTTCTCGAGCTTCATCTCCTCCTCGACCCTCCCCCGGGGTTGGCGCCGGGCCTAGCCCCGACTTGGTCGTACATTATACGGCGGCTCCGCGACTCTCGGGCCATCGAACGGGATCGCGGGAAAGGCCTCATCGAGGGCGGGTTTTCCTCCCCCGCGCCGCGAATGCCCGGCCGTGCGCGCAGGGGCTCGGCGCCGCTCCGGCAGCTCGCCGAGGACCGAGGCGAGGGTCCCGAGGCTGCGCAGGTTGTGACCCGGCAGGAACGCGTCGAGGTGCGGGAGGGCGGTCGCCATGCCCGCCGCCAGTGGCTCGTAACCC
Source organism: Solirubrobacterales bacterium (assembly GCA_009379895.1). Taxonomy (GTDB): domain Bacteria; phylum Actinomycetota; class Thermoleophilia; order Solirubrobacterales; family 70-9; genus WHSW01. Next base: position 24,572 of record WHSW01000015.1, on the reverse strand, counting down.
GGGTCGCCCGCGAGCGGGTTGACCCAGACGAGGCTGTGAGAGGCGCGGTGCAGGCGGGCCATCTCCTCGTCGAGGAGCTCGACCCCGCCGCGCTCCCAGCCGTCCGAGAAGACCACGACGGCGGCGCCGCGGACGATGCCCCGCCGGCCCCAGACGTCGTTCAGATGCCTGATGTTGTCACCGATACGTGTACCGCCGGCCCAGTCCGGGATCGTCACGCCCGCCCGCGCGAGCGCGAAATCGGGATCGGCGCCGGCGAGCTGACGGGTGAGCCGGGTCAGCCGGGTGCCGAAGGTGAAGATCTCGACCGTGCGCGAGGCCCTCGACACCGCCTGGGCGAAGATCAGCAGCGGGCGCGCGTAAGCCTCCATCGACCCGGAGACGTCGATCATGAAGACGAGCCTGCGGGGAACGATCCTGGGTCGCCGCCGGGCGAGCTCGATCGGATGGCCCTCGGTGCGCATCGCGCGGCGCAGGGTCGCGCGCCGGTCGACGGCGGCGCCGACGCGCGCGGCCCGCAGCCGGCGCGAGACTCGATGCGGGACAAGTCGCGCCAACTCCCGGATCAGCCGCGCCGCGCGGACCGTCTCGTTCGGTCCGTACTCGCGAAAGTCGAGCTCGCGCAGCCGCTCGTCGCGCGACCATCGCGCGCCGGCCGCCGCCCGCGCATCCTCGTCATCGCCGTCGCCCGGCTCGGTGGGTTGGTCGCCCGAGACACCTGCGATCGCCGCGCGAGTCAGATCGGATGCGGGCTCGGAGCCCCCACCGTCATCGGGCTCCTGGTGCGGCGGGGTCTCGGCATCGGTCGCCAGGGGCGCCCCATCCCAGAACACCGAGAAGGCGCGATCGAACCGATCGAGCTGGTCGCGGTCGCCGACCAGCGCGCAGCGCAACGCCCAGTACGCGTCCTCGCGGTCGCAGGGGTCGACCGCCGTCAGGGCGCGCGCGGCCGTCTCGACCCCCGTGGCGCCGGGCTCGAGCCCCAGGCCTCGCAGGAGCGCGCCGAACCCGACCAGCGAGGCGACGACCGCGGCCGCGTCGCGCGGGCCGTGTCGCGACCAGCTACTCGCCGGCATCCCGCCGCGCCGCGGCGACCAGGGTCTCGACGCCCGCGGCGCGCACCCTGCCGAGGTCCTCGTGGTACTTCACCACCGCCCCCAGCGTGGCATCGACGGGCTCCGGGGCGAGCTCGACCTGCTCCAGCGTAATCAACGACTCGACCCAGTCGAGGGTCTCCGCGACGCCGGGCGCCTTGACCAACTCGAGGGTTCGAAGCCGAGCGACGAAGGCGGCGGCCTCGCCCGCCAGGCGATCGGGCAGGCCCTCGATCCGCGCGTGGATGATCTCGATCTCGCGCTCCGGCGTCGGGTGGTCGATCCAGTGGTAGAGGCAGCGGCGCTTGAGCGCATCGTGAAGCTCGCGCGTGCGGTTTGAGGTCACGACCGCGATCGGGCGCCGCTCGGCACGGATGGTTCCGATCTCGGGGATCGTGACCTGAAAGTCTGAGAGCAGCTCGAGCAGGAAGGCCTCGAACTCGTCGTCGGCGCGATCGATCTCGTCGATCAGCAGCACCGGCGGAACCTCGTCCGTGTGCTCGATCGCGTCGAGCAGGGGCCGGCGGATCAAGAATTCGCGGCCGAACAGGTCGTCGAGGGTGTGGTCGCCGGCCGCGTCGCTCGCCTCCAGGGTGCGGATGTAGAGCATCTGACGCGCGTAATTCCAGTCATAGAGGGCGTGGGCGACGTCGATTCCCTCGTAGCACTGGAGCCGGATCAGCCGGGCGCCCAGCATCTGCGCGAGCGTCTTCGCGAGCTCGGTCTTGCCGACGCCGGCCTCACCCTCGAGCAGCAGCGGCTTGCCCAGCGCGAGCGAGATCGAGACAACCGTCGACAACCCGCGATCGGCGAGATAGCCGTGCTCGGCCAGACCGTCCCGAACCCCTTCACGCGTGGGTGTCGAGTTCGCCGGGCTCAGGGAACCGGCACGCGATGGCTGTGGATCGGCCCCTGGGATTCCGCCAGCCGCTCCGCCGATCGTGCGTTCTGCAGGGTGATCACCTCGGCGAGGACGGAGACGGCCGTCTCGGCGGGCGTGCGAGCGCCGATGTCGAGGCCGCAGGGAGCGGCGATGCGCGCGATCTCGGCCTCGGAGACCCCCGCCTCCAGCAGCCGCTCGACGCGCTGGCGATGCGTGCGCCGGCTTCCCAGCGCACCGACGTACCCGGCGCCGGACCCGAGCGCGCCGATCAGCGCCGGCTCGTCGAACTTCGGATCGTGCGTGAAGACGAGGACGGCGTCGCGAGCCCCGAGCTCGCGAGCCTCGAGGAAGCGGTCGGGCCAATCGACCGCGACCTCCGCCACATCGGTGAAGCGCGGGGAACGCAGGAACGCCTCGCGCGCGTCGACGATCGTCACCCGGTAGCCGATCGCCCCGGCCAGCGCGGCGACGGCGACCGAGAAGTCGATCGCGCCGAAGATCACCATCTGCGGGCGCTCGGCGAACGACTGGATGTGCACGCGAAGGTCCGACCCCATCGCCGCTCCGTCGCTCCCGTAGCGCCGCAGCTGGGTGATGCCCTGGGCGAGCATGCCCTCCATCTCGCGCGTGACCGTGTGGTCGAGTAGCTCGACGGTCCGCATCGAGCCGTCGGTGATCGAGCCGACGTTCGTCATTCTGTGCCCCGCCGACGGTCCGTCGAGCAGCGTCGCCAGGGCCGCAGGTCGCCCCTCGAGCGCGGCGGCGAGGACGCGATCGACGGCCTCGGTGGCGGGCTCGTCGAGGCGCTCGACGAAGACGCGGACCGTCCCCCCGCACATCAGTCCGACACCGACGGCCTGATCGTCGCTGATCCCGTAGGTGCGCACCCTGGGCGACTCGCCGCCGAGTACGAGCTGCGCCTCGGCGACCAGCGCGCCCTCGACGCAACCGCCGGTCACCGACCCCTCGACGTTGCCGTCGGCGTCGATCAGCATCATCGCTCCCGGGTCCAGGGGCGCCGATCCCTCGATGTCGACCAGCGTCGCGAGGGCGATCTCACGGCCCTCGGCGATCCAGCGCCTGGCGGTGGCCCGGTTGAGGTCGGAGATGTTTGTCTCGGCGCTCATCGGGGCTATCGGCGCCGGAAGACCTCGAAGTGAAAGAAGCCGTTGTCGACGTCGACCACCGAGACCGCGAGCAGCTCCCCGCGACCGCCGTAGTGGCGCTCGTGCAGACGGGTGAACGGCTCGTCCTTGCGCACCTGCAGCGCGGTCGTCGTCTTCGAGCGCTTGGTCATCGGCAGGATCTCGGCCACGGCGTGATCGACGCGCTGACGTAGCTCACGGCTCGAGAAGTCGAAGATCGAGGCCGGGACCTCGCCGGCGAAGTCGTCGGCCTTGAGGTTCGCCCAGGGGATGATGTCGCGGATGTAGATCGCCAGCGCGCCGTCGGCGAAGTAGGACTTCTCGGCGATCAGCGAGTCCTGATCGGAGTCGAGCTCGAACGGTTCGGCGAGCTCGCGCCCGGGCTCGCCGCGCTGCCACTCTATCTCAACCTCGACGGCGTAGTTCTTCTCG
>WHSW01000015.1:8715-21008 GCA_009379895.1 Solirubrobacterales bacterium | reverse complement strand
GGCGTTGATCGTCGTCCCGATCGCCCGCTTGCGCGTCACGACGCCATCCTGCTCGAGGCTCTGCAGCGCGGTGCGGATCGTCGTCCGGCTGACGTTGAGCATCTCGGCCAGCGCCTCCTCGGAGGGCAGCCGCTCGTTGAAGCGCTTCTCGAGGATCCCCTCCAGGATCGCCTCGCGGGCCCGTTCGGTCAGCGGGACGTTGTCGATTCGCGCGATGCCCCCGTCGGTCTTGGCCACTGTTCCCTCCTGGTGGTTGATCATACGAAATACAGCCGTCCCCTCGCCCTGCCACCGCGGGCCTGCATGCCCGCGACCCGCTCAAGCTCGACTCGAAATCTGATCGCGCCGTCGGATGCGACGCGGTCATCGCGCGTGCCGCTACTCGCTCGTGGCCAGCAGCGCGTCGGGGGTGATCGGAAGCGTCAAACCGGCGCGCGGACGCTCGCGAAGAGCGTCGGCCACCGCATTCGCGATCGCCGCGCCCGCCCCGATCACGCCGCCCTCGCCACAACCCTTGACGCGCAGCGGATGCTCGGTCTGCGGATCGTGGTGGGGCAGCTCGAGAGCGAAGCATTCGATCGGCGGTGCCTCGGTGGCCGTGGGCATCAGATAGTCCATGAACGACGTGACCATCGGCTGCCCGCCCGGGTCGTAGACGAGCTGCTCGAGCAGCGCCCCGCCGACGCCCTGCACGGCGGCGCCCACGAGCTGGCCCTCGACGAGCTGCGGGTTGACCGCGCGGCCGACATCGTGGCAGAGGACCAACCGCCGCACCGAGACCCCGCCCGTATGGCGATCGACCGCGACGAGGGCGAGCATCGCGCCCATGTCGAAGCTCGGCGCCGGCCTGTCGTAGCGACACGTTCCATCGCAGTCGAGCTCGGCCAGCGGGATCCCCAGGGTCGGTTGACCGCGCGGCCGGACCACGCCCCCGGGGGCCAGCTCCAGGTCGCGCTCGGAGATCTCCAGCCGCTCGGCGGCCGCGCGGATCGCGTTGCGCTTCAGGTCCTCGACCGCGCCGAGCACCGCGCCACCCCCGATCACGGTGGCTCGGCTCGCGTACGACCCGAAGCCCTCCGGCACGAGATCGGTGTCGCGGTGGCTGACCTCGACCCGGTCGATAGGCATGTCGAGCGCATCCGCCAGAATCTGGGTGAGCGCGGTGCGCACGCCCTGGCCAAGCGCGGCGACGCCCACGTAGGCGACGCACCTGCCGTCGGGGCGCGGCACGATCCGGGCGTGCTCGTAGCGCCCGAACGCCGCCTCCTCCACGTACGCCGCGATTCCGATGCCGACGAGATCGCCGCTCCGCCGCCGGCGCGCTACCTCGCCGCCCAGCGCCTCATAGGACGAGCGCGAGAGGAGCGTGTCGAGCACCCGCGGGAAGTCGCCGCCGTCATAGACCACAGGAGGAGCGGCGTCGCCCACGTCGATCGTGTACGGCATGGCCTCGACGCGCACCAGGTTGCGCTGCCTGAGCCGAGCGGGATCGGTGCCCAGCTCGGTCGCGGCGCGATCGATCATGCGCTCGCGAAAGAAGGCCGACTCGTACTGGCCCGGGCCGCGGTAGGTGCCCGACGGGGTCTTGTTGGTGAGCACGCTCGCGGCGTCGATCTCGAAGCCCTCCCACATGTACGGCCCCGGCAGATGGTGGAGGAAGATCCAGGGCAGGAGCATGGTGCCGTGCGTGCGCGCGTACGCGCCCTGATCGACCAGGCAGCGGGCGCGAAAGCACGCGAAGGTGCCGTCCGCTCGCACGCCGAGCTCGAAGTCGCACCACGTCTCGCGCGAGTGGTTGATCGCCAGCAGGTGCTCGCGGCGGTCCTCCACCCACTTGACCGCGCGGCCCAGCTTGACCGCCAGCCAGGGGACGAGGAAGTCCTCCGGGTAGAACTCGCCGCGCGCGCCGAACCCGCCGCCGACGTCCGGCTCGACGAAGCGGATATCCCGCTCGGAGAGCTCCAGCAGCCGCGCGAGCAGCGCGCGGTTGAAATGCTTCACCTTGGTCGGGCCCCAGACGGTCAGCCGACCCGTGGTCGGGTCACGCTCGGCGACCAGCCCCCTGGTCTCCAGCGGCAGGGCGGACTGCCGGGGCGTGCGTAGACGGTCGCGGATCACCAGGTCGGCCTCGGCGAGCAGACGCTCGACGTCGCCCCCGTGTCGGGCGCGCAGGCGGTTGACGACGTTTCCGTCGAGCGCGTCGGCGTGCAGCGCCGGCGCATCGGGCGCCGAGGCGTCGAGGGCGTCGAGGACCGGGTCGAGCTCCTCGATCACGACGTCGACCTCCCCGGCCGCGTCCTCGGCGACGTAGGGGTCCGTCGCGACCACGGCGGCGACCGGCTCGCCGGCGTATCGCACGACCTCGCGAGCGAGCGGCGCCTGGGTCACCGGCACCGCCTCGGGCGAGGGCATCATCCGCACGGGGATTCGGACCGCGGGAATGTCGTGCGCGGTGACGACCTCGATCACCCCGGGCCGGCGCAGCGCGGCACCCTTCGAGATCGAGGCGATCCGGCCGTGGGCGATGTCGCTGCGCACGATCCGGACGTGGACCTGGCCCGGGCGATCGACGTCGTCGACAAAGCAGCTCGCGCCCGTCAGAAGCGGCCCATCCTCGAGCCTCGGGACGTCCCGCCCCACATATGGGGGAGTTGCAATCGGACCGACTACGCCCGAGCGCCGCACAGTGCGAGCGCGATGAGCGCGTAGACGCGGGACGTCCGCAGCAGGTCGTCCTTGCGGACCGCGAAGGTCCCCGCGCCCGCCACGCCTGGGGGACCGTAGGTGAGAGCGGGGATTCCCATCTCGTTGAAGACGTTGTGATCGCGCCACATACTGCACTCCGGCGACTCGGCGATCTCACACTCTCCGCCGAACTCGGTGCGGTGTGCGTCGTCCAGGGCTGCGACAAGCGGATCGATTCCCTTCGCTTCGTATCCCGGACGGTTCAAGAACTGCTCGACCCTCCCCTCGAGCCCGAGCTCGTCCAGGAGGCCGCGCAGCTCGTGCGTGATCGCCCCGCTATCCTGACCCGGGACGGTGCGGATGTCGAGGTAGATCATGCAGAGCTCCGGGTTCTGCAGGATCATCCAGGCCTGCCCAGCCCGGACGGCGCCGATGTTGACGCGCGGGACCACGGTGCCGCCGGGCCCCTCATAGGGATGCCGGCGCTCGTACTCGAGCGCCCATTCCTCCAGCCGCGCCAGCAGCGGGAGCGCGCGGAGGATCGCGTTGGGCTGGTCGTCCGGCGCGTACGGCCGCGTCAGGTAGGGCGTGTACAGCGCCGGGCCGCCGAACACGGTGATCTTGTGGAAGGCCTTGCCGGCCTCGACCCACCCTTTCCTGAAGCCGGTCGCCTCGGCGCAGACGCAGAAGCTCGACCGCGGGGAGTGATTCAGCAGGTAGCGCGCGCCTACCTCCTTGCTCAGGTAGCGCTTGCCTTGGAACTCGTCGACGGGCTCCTGGCCGATCTCGCCGGCGACCATCGTCAAATGGAGGCTGCCATCCAGCTCGATGCCGGCATCGCGGATCGCCTTGGCGGCGATCATGAAGGCCGACATCGGGCCCTTGTCGTTGACGACGGGGTTTCCGATCAAGAGTGCGCCCTCCTCGCGACCCAGGTGGTAGTCCGGGCTCCCTGGATCGCGGAAGACCAGGTGGTCGTCCCGCCGCATCCACGTGTCGATGTGGCTGTTGAAGGCGAGCGACGGGGCCGCGGTGCGCCCCGGGAGCTCGGCGAAGACGTTGAAGCGATCCTCGAACATCCCGATCCGCCGAGGCTCGAAGCCGTTGCCGGCGAGCCAGTCGTGGATCGCGTGTGCCGCCTCGCCCTCCTCGCCCGCAGGGCTCTCGATGTTCGAGAGGTGCAGGGCCAACTCGACGAGCTCGCCCTCGTCGATTCGCTCGAGTACCGCCTGAGCTGCGGTCGTGTCGATGGTCATCCCGTGTCGGCCTCCTCTACCCCTCGCCTCTGATGTACGGCAGGGTCAGCTTGCTCGGCATGCGGGCCTTGGCGACCGCGCTCGCGAGCACCACCAGCGCCAGCAGGTACGGCAGCGACCGCCACACCTGCGAGGGCAGGTCGACGTGCGGCGTCGTCGCGAACAGGACGATCCCGCTCACGGCCACCAGCGAGGCGAGCGCGAGCGCCGTCCACCTCGGCTCACCGCGCTGTCTGACGAGAACCTGGTGCACGAGGAACGCCGCGGCGATGATCGCGACCACTCCCCAAACCGCCTGGGGCACCTGATCGTCGTCCGCGAGCCGCAGCTGGAGCGCGTCCGTGGCGCCGAGCACGAACGCCGCTCCGAGGACGCCGAAGGGGTGCCAGCGACCGAAGATCACCGCCACCAGCGCGAGGAACCCCCGCCCGGCCGTCATGCCCTGCCGGAAGATCGCCACCTCGACGATGACCAGGTAGGCGCCGCCCAGGGCGGCGAGGCCGCCGGCCGTGAGCACGGCCATCCAGCGGATCCGCCGGATGCTGATCCCCGCGGTGTCGGCCGCGGCGGGCATTTCCCCGGCGGCGCGGATCGCGAGCCCCCACTTGGTCCGGTAGAGCAGAAACCATGCCGCCGGCACGAGCAGGAAGGAGAGGTAGAGGATCGGGTCCTGCTCGAACAGCACGCCGCCGAACTCCGGGATCTTCGAGACCAGCGGAATCGACACATTGCCGACCGTGGGTACGACGGTCTGCGCAAGGTCGCCGAAGATCTCGTCGAACAGGTATGCGGTGAGCCCGAACGCCACCAGGTTGATGCCGACCCCGGAGACGATCTGGTCGGCCTTGGCCTCGACGCAGAGCAGGGCCATGACCGTGGCGAGCAACATGCCGCCCACGATTCCGGCCAGCACGCCCACGACCAGGCTGCCGGTGCCCCAGGTCGCGAGGTAGGCGAAGAACGCGCCGGCCAGCATGAAGCCCTCCAGGCCCACGTTGAGGACGCCCGCGCGCTCCGAGATCAGCTCGCCGACCGCGGCCAGCAGGATGGGCGTGGTGAGGACCAGCGCGGTGGCGAGCCAGGCCGTGTCGAACGGCCCGAACCCCAGGTCGGCGAGGACCGTCACGCGACGGCCCTCGGAGCGGGCTCGCCGGCCCCCCGCGTCGCGTCCGGCCCGAGCCCGGCGCGCCGCCGTCTGCGGGCGAGGAAGAGAAGCGTCGTCGCGGCCAGCACGAGGACGATCATCAAGCCCTGGATGAAGTCCACCAGCGAGGAGGAGATCCCCACCGTCCCCTCCATCACCCCGCCGCCCTGGGTGAGCGCCGCGAACAGCAGCGCTGCCGGCACCGCCCCCACCGGCGAGTTGCGGGCGAGCAGCGCGACGGCGATCCCGGTGAAGCCGATCGCGAACCCGGGATCTTCACCCATGGCAGGCGTCGAGCCGGCGATCACCAGCGAGGAGCCGGCGAGCCCGGCCAGCGCGCCCGACAGCACGATCGCCGAGGCGCCCACCCGCTCCGGCGAGGCGCCGGCGTAGCGCGCGACACGCTCGCCCGCGCCGACGAGCCGGATCCTGAAGCCGAACACCGTCCTGGCGAGCAGGAAGGCGACCGCCGCCACCGCCAGCGGGATCAACACGATGTCCCAGTGGAGCTGGGTCCGCTCGAGGATGGTCCCCCAGCGCGCCGACTCGGGCAGCGGCTCGGTGAGGGGCAGCGGACTGCCCGCGTCGTGGAACGGCCCCCGTACCCACCAGGCGAGGATCTGCACGGCAACCAGGTTCAGGAGCAGGGTCGAGAGGATCTCGTTGACTCCTCGCTTCGCCCAGAGCCATGCCGCGATCCCCGCGTAGAGCGCCCCCCCGAGCGCGCCCGCCGCGAGGGTGAGCGGCAGGTGCACGATGCCGGGCAGCGAGATCTTCAGCGCCACGATCGACACGAACATGCTGCCGATCAGCAGCTGCCCGGGAAAGCCAACGTGGAACCGGCCGGCCCTGAAGACCACGATCCAGGCGAGAGCGACGAGCGTCAGCGGCACCATCTTGCTCAACGTCCCGGCGAGGTTGAGGTCGCTCCCGAAGGCGCCGTCCACCAGGGCCTCGATCCCCTCGGTCGGGGAGACGCCCGACGCGACCACGACGAGGGATGCCACCGCGAGCGCGGCGAGCGCGACGAGCACCGAGAGCCCGAACTCGATGCTCCCCTCGCGCAGGCGACCACGGAGCGCGTCGATCATGCGCGCTCGGCCTCCCCACCCATGAGCAGTCCCACCGTCTCCGGATCGGCCTCGTCCGCCTCCAGGACGCGCGGGAACCGCCCCCCGACCATGACCGTGAAGCGGTCTGTCATCGAGAGGATCTCGTCGAGCTCGAAGGAGATCAGCAGGATCGCCACCCCCGCCCGCTTCTGCTCGTTGAGCTTGCGGTAGACGAACTCGATCGCGCCGACGTCGAGCCCGCGCGTGGGCTGGAAGGCGATCACCAGCCGTGGATCGCGGCCGAGCTCGCGCGCCAGGACCGCCTTCTGCTGGTTGCCGCCCGAAAGCTGTCGCATGGGCACGCCGACGCCCGGCGTCCTCACGTCGTACTCGGCGACGAGGCGCTCGGCGCGCCCGCGCGCCTTGTCCGGGTCGATCACCCCCCAGCGCGAAAAGCTGGGGCGATCGAACTCCCTCATCAGCAGGTTGTCGAGCACGCTGAGCTCGAGGGCGACCCCCTCGTGCTGGCGGTCCTCGGGGATGACCGCCCCGCCCTGCCGGACGAACTCGGACGGATCGAGGCGATCGAGCCGCCGCCCTCCGAGGCGGATCTCGCCCGCGGTGGCCGACCGCAACCCGATCAGGACCTCGACCAGCTCGTTCTGTCCGTTGCCGCCCACGCCGGCGACGCCGAAGACCTCGCCCGCTCGAACGCGGAAGTCGACATCCTCGAGGATCGTCCGTCCATCCTCGACCAGGGTGAGCCCATCCACCTCCAGCACCGGCTCGCCGGGCTCGACCATCGGTCGGTCGACCCTGAGCGTGATCTCCCGCCCGACCATCATCCGGGCGAGCGACGGCTTGTCGGTCTCGGAGATCGGGACGGAGCCGACCACGCGGCCGTCGCGCAGCACCGTGCAGCGATCGGCCACACCGAAGAGCTCGTCGAGCTTGTGGGTGATGAAGATGACCGAGCTCCCGCGGTCCGCGAGCGAGCGCAGGAAGGCCGAGAGCTCCCGCCATTCCGGCGGCGTGAGGGCAGCCGTCGGCTCGTCGAGGATCAGCAGGTCGGCGCCCCGATGGAGCAGCTTGATGATCTCGACGCGCTGACACGCACCGACCGGCAGGTCCTCGACCACGGCGGTCGGCTCCACCTCGAGGCCGAAGCGCGAGGAGAGCTCCTCGAGGCTGCGTGTGACATCATCCAGTCGGCTCAGCCCCGGGCTCCGCGACGGCGACAGGGCCACGTTCTCCGCCACGGTCATGTCGGGCACGAGCATGAAGTGCTGGTGCACCATGCCGATCCCGAGCTCGACGGCATGCTGGGGGCTGCGGATTGCGACGCGCTCCCCGCCGACGAGGATCTCACCGCCGTCCGGCTGGTAGAGGCCGTAGACGATGTTCATCAGGGTCGTCTTGCCGGCCCCGTTCTCGCCGAGCAGCCCGAGAATCTCACCCCTCGCGACCCGCAGCGAGACCCCGTCGTTGGCGAGCACCCCGGGAAAGGCCTTGCTGATCCCGACCAGCTCGAGGGCCGGAACGGCCTGCCCGTCGGCAGCCGCCCGCGAACCCGCCGCCCGCGTGCCCGTCGCGAGCTCCTCGCGAGCCGCACCTCGATTCGTCACGTCGGTCGGCGCGCGGTCAGGCTACTTCTCCAGGAACTCCTGATTCCCGTCGCCGATCTGGTCCTCGAATCCCTCCGTGCTCTGCAGCTCCCCGTCGAGCCCCTCCCGGTAGGGGAAGTCCGGGCGCGGGTACCGTGCGTCCTCCGGGAGCTCGATCTCACCCGCGTTGAAGGCGGCGATCGTCTCCTTGCTGACGCGCGCGAGCTCCTCGTCTTGCGCGTACTTCGGACAGAGCTCGAAGGTCTGCAGCTCGGGGCTCTGGAGGTCCAGGTAGATGTTGCCCGGCTCCAGCTTCCCGTCCATGTAGGAGGCGATCAACTCGGAGGTCATCTCCTCGTTGTCGACGATCTCGGTCCCGACCATGTTCTCGTACGCCTCGCAGTCGGGGACGGTGATCTTGAACATCGGCGGCGCCTCCCCCGACTCCCTGCCGGCCTCATAGGCGCCCTCGATGCCGGCGTCGAGGAACGGGAAGATGACGTCGGCATCGTCGGAGATCATCGCCGCGGTGGCGGCCTTGCCCTCGGCCACGTCGTTGAAGTCGCCGGTGATGTTCTCGAGCACCTCGATGTTCGGGTCGACGCTCTCCACGCCGGCGCTGAACCCGTGCTGCGCGTGCACCGTCGCCGGGATCTCGGCGCCCCCTACGTAGCCCACGACGTCGGTCTTCGTCAGGTGCGCCGCGACGACCCCGATCACGTACGCCGGCGCGCCCCACTCGTTGGCCAGGCCGGTCACGTTGGGCTGGAACTCCTCGGTCGCGCCGGCGATGTTCAGGAAGTAGCTGTCCGGGAAGTTCGGGGCCTGCACGTCGAGCACCGGGCCGAAGCTCGAGCTCACCGCGACCACGAGTTGGTTGATCGGCGCCAGCGTCTCGAGTGCATCCGCCCGCGCCTGATCGGTCTCCCGGTTCTCCAGGGTCGAGGTCAGCTCGAGGTTCGGGAACTTCTCCGTCGCCGCGACCATCCCCTCGTACGCCGCCTGGCTGAACGACTTGTCGTTCTTCGGGCCGATCAGCGTCGAGCCCATCTTGACGTCCGTGGCCTCCCCGCCACCGTCGTCGTCGTCGTCGCTCCCGCAGCCGGCCGCGACCGCGCCCGCCAAGACCACCGCGCTGAGAGCCAGCGCGAGCTTCCTGCTGTCAACGAACCCCATGCTCATCTCCTTCACTCGGCCGCCGGCGCCCCTCGGCGCGACGGTGCCTGTGCTCGGGCGTAACGACCTTTCGTCCGCTGACGAAGGCCACCGGCTCGGGGTTCGCGCACGCGCGTTGGCCGCGCTACGGCCCGAACACCTCGACCTTCATCGGGGTGCAGTGCTTCGCGTTGCAATCGGTCAGCACGTCCTCGGGACAGTTCGAGAGGCCGACCAGGCAGTTGATCTCCGCGCGCAACTCGATGTAGTCGCCCGGCTTGCTCACCGGCTCCCCGATCACCCACCGCCCCCGCTCGCAGTCGTGGTGGTAGTTCATGAAGACGTCCATCGTGTCCGGGATGTCCTCCGGGCCGATCCCGTACGGCTCGACGGCGCGGCTGATGATCTCGTGGCAGCCGTCGCGCGGGCCGACGCCGTGCGACTCGAAGAGGAACCGGTTGCACATCCGGTTGTGGACGTCGTGGACCCCCTTGGGCTCCGGCGTATCCCGGACGATCGTCATCATCGGGCGGCAGAGCGTCGACATCAGCGTGTCGCCCTCGGTGAGCCTGTCGCGCGGCACGTATTCCGCGCCCGGCTCCGGGACGTAGCGGGTGCGGGAGTTGGACGTCGACAGCTTCTCCCCGTGGTTGTCGGCATTGAACACGGCGACGTCGACGACCTGCTTGCCCTCGAGGTCGGTGATCCGCAGGTGCTGACCCTGCCCGAGCTCCAAGGCATATCCCGACTTGGGCGGCAGGACGTGATCGTGCACAACCTCCATCTGATCCTCCACTGGTCGGCGGCGCCGAGTGCCGGTCGCGGCCCCCCGCCCGAGTATTACGAACCCCGCCGGCGCCACCATCCGGGAAACCCAGCTTGTCGCAGGCGGGTTTCCCCGCTTCCGGCTCGGCGCCGGGCCGGCCCGCGCAACCGCTGCTAGGTTCGGCTCGTCGTGACCCACAAGGCGCTCGAGCCCGGCGATCCGGCCGCGACCGCGCCGAGCCCACGCTGGGTCGGCGCGCGTGTCCTGCGCCGTGAGGACTCCCGGCTGCTGACGGGCGCCGGGACCTACGTCGACGACGTTCACCCGCCCGGGTTGCTGCACGTCGCCTTCGTTCGCAGCACCGAGGCCCACGCCAAGCTGAGCGGTGTCGATTCCAGCGCCGCGCTTGCCATCCCCGGCGTGGTCACCGTGATCACGGCGCAGGATCTCGCCGCGCGGGTCCGGCCGCTGCGAGCGCGCAACGCGACGCCCGGCTACCGGGAATGCGACATGCCGGTCCTCGCCAGCGAGACCGTTCGCATGGTCGGCGAGCCGATCGCCCTGGTCGTCGCGCGCAGCCGCTATTCCGCCGAGGACGGCGCCGAGGCCGTCCGCGTCGGCTATCGGTCACTGCCCGCATTGGTGACCATCGATCAGGCGCTGGCCGACGGTGCTGCGGCGATTCACGCCGAGGCCCCCGGCAACCTCTTCAACCGCTTCGAGCTCACCGAGGGAGACGTCGAGGAGAGCTTCCGGCGGGCCGACGCGGTGGTCGAGCTCGAGCTGCGCCAGCAGCGCTACGGGGCGGCGGCGCTCGAGGGACGCGCGGTGATCGCCGACGCGCGGCGTGACGGGCGGCTGACCGTCTGGATCTCGAGTCAGACCCCGCACCTGGTTCGCACCGGCCTCGCCACGTGTCTCGACCTTCCTGAGACCGCGATCCGGGTGATCTCCCCGGACGTCGGGGGTGGCTTCGGTCCGAAATGCGTCGTCTATCCGGAGGAGGTCGCCCTGGCGGCCGCCTCGCGGCTGGTCCGGGCGCCGCTGAAGTGGACCAGCGACCGGGCCGAGGACCTGCTGACCACGGTCCACGGCCGCGAGCAGGTCCACCGCGTGCGGGCCGCCGCCACCGCCGGCGGCAGGCTGCTCGGCGTCGCGGTCGACATCTTCGCCTCCAACGGGGCCTACGCTCCGTGGCCATTCGCGGCCGGGCTCGACTCCGGCCAGGCGGCCGAGAACATCTGCGGCCCGTACAACGTGCCCGCCTATCGTCGCAGCGTCCACGCCGTGGTCACCAACAAGGCGCCGATGGGCCCCTATCGAGGGGTCGGGCGAGTGATGGCGTGTCTGACCATGGAGCGGGTGATGGACGAGCTCGCGGTGCAACTGGACCTCGACCGGATTGAGATCCGCCGCCGCAACGTCGTCCGCGAGTTCCCGCATCGAAACGCGGCCGGCCTGGTCCTCGAGAGCGGCGACTACGTCCGCTCGCTCGAGCTGCTCGAGGAGGCAACCGACTGGGCGCGGCGGACGGCCGCCAACGAGCGCGCTCGCGCCGCCGGCCGCCTGCGCGGCATCGGGATCGCCTGCGCGGTCGAGCATTCCGCCTACGGGCCGCAGTCGCTCGGCAGCCGCAACATGGAGATGACGCTCGGCTACGACACCGCTTCGCTTCGCGTCGAGCCCGACGGCCAGGTTCGTCTCGCCGTCGGCCTGCACAACCAGGGACAGGGCCACCAGACGACCATGGCCCAGATCGCCGCGGACCAGCTCGGCCTCGACTGCGACCGCGTCGACGTGGTCTACGGCGACACCGACGTCGTCCCCTACGGGGCCGGCACGTGGGCCAGTCGCAGCACCGTCTACTGCGGCGGGGCGACCGTGCTGGCCGCGCGCGACGTGCGCGAGAAGACGCTGCTGCTGGCCGCGGACATGCTCGAGGCGAGCCCGGGGGACCTCGACCTCGCCGATGGCGTGGCCTTCGTTCGCGGAAGCAGCCGCGGGCGCGTCTCGCTCGCCGATGTGGCCCGACGCGCGAACCACGAGCCGCACCTGCTGCCCGCCGGGGTCGAGCCCGGGCTCGAGTCCACGCGTCGATATCAGGCGCCGGACCCCGGCAGCTTCTCGAGCGCCATGCACGCCGCCGAGGTCGAGATCGACGGCGAGACGGGCGAGGTCCGGGTCCTGCGTTACGTGGTCGTCGAGGACTGCGGCACCGTGGTCAACCCGATGATCGTCGAGGGCCAGGTGCACGGGGGCGTCGCCCAGGGAATCGGCGGGGCCGTCTACGAGCATCTCGCCTATGACGACTCGGGTCAGCTGCTGACCACGAGCCTGATCGACTACCTGCTCCCGGGGGCGACCGAGACGCCGCCGATCGAGGTCCTGCATCTGGAGTCGCCGTCGCCGAACACGATCGGCGGCTGGAAGGGCATGGGCGAGGGTGGCTCGATCAACGCCCCTGCGGCCGTCGTCTCAGCGGTCAACGACGCCCTGCGCCGGCTCGGGATCGCGGTCGATCACACGCCGCTGACGCCCGACTGGATCGCCCGTGAGGTAAAGCGGGCGCGCTCGACGTGACGTCGCGCGCCGACCCCTTGAATCCGCCGCGCAGATCGGGCGCCGGCGTCT
>WHSW01000015.1:0-7500 GCA_009379895.1 Solirubrobacterales bacterium | reverse complement strand
GAGCGCGCCGCGGTAGTCGCCGGAGTCGTAGCGAAGCCCGGTCACGGTCTCATAGGGCAGCCTCTCGCTCGGGATCAGGTTGACGCGCCTGACCTGGGCACGATCGATGTCCAGCTGCACGGCGAGCAGCTCGAGCAGGCGCTCGTGGACGAAGGTCGCGACGGGCAGCCCGACGCCCCGGTAGGCGCCCTGCGGGGCCTTGTTGGTGACCACCGCCTGCGTCGAGTAGCGATAATCGCGCAGGTCGTAAGGTCCCGGGAGCATCGCCGGGGTGCCGAGCGCCTCGAGCAGCTGGCCCCAGGGAAAGATCCCGTAGGCACCGACGTCGCAGCTGATCTCGGCCTCGACCGCGAGCAGGCGGCCGCGCTCGTCGGCCGCGGCCCGCGCCCGCACCAGCTGCTCACGCGCGTGCGCGGAGGCGAGCATGTTCTCGACCCGATCCTCGACCCATTTCACCGGCCGTCCGAGCTCGAGCGCCATCGCGGCGACCACGATCTCCTCGGGGAAGACGTGGGCCTTCTGGCCGAACCCGCCGCCGATGTCGGGGCAGCGAACCGTGACCCGGCCGGCGCCGCCCAGCAGCGAGCTCACCGACTCCTCGAGGATGTGCGGGATCTGGGTCGAGGACCAAAGCACGAGGCCGTCGTCATTCGGCACCGCCAGGGCGCCCCGGCCCTCCATCGGCGCCGCGTTGTAACGCGGGCTGGCGAAGGTGCGCTCGACGACCGCCGCGGCATCGCGAAAGCCGGCGTCCGGATCGCCCACGACCCGCTCCTCGTGAAAGACCACGTTCGGCTGCTCCGGGTGCAGCTGCGGGGAGGCCGGATCGAGCGCGACCTCGATCGAGGGCACCGCGGACATTGGTCGATACGCGACCTCGACGTCCTCCGCCGCGTCCTCCGCCGCGTAACGGCTGGTGGCCAACACGGCGGCGATCGCCTCGCCGACGAAACGTGCGCGCGAGCCGGCCAGCACGGGGCGGGCGACCCGAGCGGCCCCAGGGCGGGCCAGCTGAGGGGTCAGCTCGAAACCGTGAAGCCGATCCGGGCCGCAGACCGCTGCGACGTCCGGCCGCGCGCCCGCAGCGCTTAGGTCGACCCCGCCGATCTCGGCGTGGGGGTGCACGCTGCGCACGAACGCGACGTGCAGGGTGTCCGGCGGCTCGAGATCGTCGAGGAAGCGCGCCTCGCCACGAAGCAGCGGCCGGTCCTCGACCCTGCGGACTCGCCGCCCGATCTGACCGTGCGGCGGTCCCGACGGCCTAGGCACGGGTGCGAGGCCCTCCGCGCCGGGCGCCCCCGAGCTCGCCCTCGCGCGCCAGCCCGACGACGCGCTCCGGTGTGAGCGGCAGGGCGAGCGCCTCGACGCCGACCGCGTCCGAGACGGCGTTGGCGATCACGGCGCCGGCCGCGGCAGTCCCCCCCTCTCCGGCTCCCTTGGCGCCGAACGGGCTCAGCGGCGAGGGAGCGTCCTCGGTGACGAGCACCCTGAGCGCCGGGACCTCCCCCGCGGTCGGCAGCAGGTAGTCCATGAACGAGCCGGCGACGAGCTGGCCGTCGGCTCCGTATGAGAGCTCCTCCAGCAGCGCGCCACCGATCCCCTGGGCGGCGCCGCCGACGATCTGGCCCTCGATCAGCATCGGGTTGACGGCGCGCCCGACGTCGTAGGCGATCGCGTAGCGCTCGATCCGCAGGCCGCCGGTCTCGACGTCGATCTCCACCGCGGCGCAGTGGACGCCGTAGGGGAAGCTCATGTCCTCGCTGAAGAAATAGCTCTCCTGACTGAGGCCCGGGTCGACGTTGCGGCGCAGCGCGTTGACCGGCCGCGCGGCCTCCGCGACCTCTGCCAGCGACACCCCGCGCCCCGGCGACCCGCGCGGCGCGATCCTCCCATCGGCGATTTCGAGATCGCCGGCGTCCGCCTCGAGCAGCTCCGCGGCGATGGCGAGTATCCGTTCCCGCAGCGCCTCAGACGCCTGCAGCACCGCCGCGCCCGCCATCGCGGTGGCGCGGCTTCCGAACGCGCCCATCCCATCGGGGACCTCGTCGGTGTCTCCGTGGCGGACTTCCGCAACCTCGTCGTAGGACAGCCCGAGCCCGTCGGCGCAGATCTGGGCGAGAACCGTCTCCACGCCCTGGCCGACCGAAGCACTGCCGGCGTGGACCACCGCCTTCCCCACGCTGTTGAGCCCGACCCGCGCGTAGTCCCACTGCGCGATCGCGCTCTTCTCGACGAAGAAGGCGAGCCCGAGGCCGCGCCGGCGCCCTCCATCGGCGGCCTTGCCGCGCCAGGCCAGCATCTCCTCGTACCCGAATAGACCGAGCGCCTTGCCGAAGAGCAGCTCGTAGTCACCGCTGTCGTAGGCCACTGGGTGTCCGCCCGTGTGGGTGCCGGTGCTGTAGGGCATGCTGGTCTTAGGGATCAGGTTTCGCCGCCGCAACTCGGCCGGATCGAGCTCGAGGCGTCTTGCGGCGAGATCGATCATCCGCTCGCGCGCAAGGTTCGCCTCGTAGCGGCCCGGCGAGCGGTAGGTCCCCGCCGGCGTCTTGTTGGTGACGGTTTGGCGCACCTGGCAGCGGTACGCACCCCAGTCGTATGGCCCCGGGAGCAAACCCGCCGTCATCGAAGGCACGACGGTCCCGTGGGTGCGTACGTAGGCGCCGGTGTTGAAGGTCACCCGATCGCGCATCGCGAGGAACTCACCGTCGGCGCCGAGGGCGAGCGCGATCTCGTGCAACTGCTCGCGCGAGTGGTTGGTGCTGCGGAGGTCCTCCTCGCGGTCGGCCGTCCACTTCACCGGTCGCCCCAACCGCAGCGCGCAGAACGGGATCAGGTAGTCCTCGGGGTAGAACTCGCCCCGGCTCCCGAAGCCACCGCCGACGTCGAGCTCGACCAGCCGCACCCGCTCCTCCGGCCAGCCGAGCAACCCGGCGAGAATGCGGCGATTGACCTGGACGACCTTCGCCGCGCCCCAGACCAGCAGCGTCCCGGCGCGCCGATCGAGCTCGGCCGCGATCCCTCGGGGCTCCAACGGCACCGCCGCGTGGCGCTGGCAGACGATCCGCTCCTCGACGACCAGGGCCGCGCTCTCGAACGCCTCGTCGACCTCGCCGTAGGCGACCTCGAAGCCCGCGGCGAGGTTGGTGCCGGGCTCGGCGAACAGCGCATTTGCGTCCTCGGCGAGCGCCCCCTCGGGGTCGAGAATCGCGGGCAGGGGCTCGTATGCGACCGCGACTCGCTCCGCGGCATCCTCAGCCAGGTAGCGTGACTCGGCGACCACGACCGCCACCGGCTCGCCCGAGTAGCGCGCGACTCCTCGGGCGAGCGGGGGCTGCAGGTACGGCTCCATGCCAGCGAGCGGGTACATGCGCATCGGGATCCGAATCTCTGGCGGCACGTCGTCCGCGGTGACGACATCGAGTACCCCCGGCATCGCCAGCGCCTGCGAGGCGTCGATCGATTCGAGCGATGCGTGGGCATGTGGGCTGCGAAGGATCGCCGCGTGCGCCGTGCCCGGCAGGTCGAGATCGTCGACGAAGCAGCCCGACCCGGTGAGCAGCGGTCGGTCCTCCTTGCGCAGCACGGAGCGCCCGATGACGCCGTTTCGCCGCCGGGCCGCCATCCGACGCCGCTAGAGCTCGAAGAGGCGGATCGCGTTTCGCGCCTCGAGCGCCGATCGCGGCTCGGCCCCCAGACCCGACGCGTCGAGCATCTCGACCGTCGATCGGGCGCGCCAGAACGGGTAGTCGCTGCCGAACATCACGCGTTCCGAACCGACCAGCTCGATGGTCGAGCGCAGCGCCGCGGGCCAGACGCAGACGCTGTCTGTGTAGAGCCTTGCGATCCGCTCGCTCGGCAGGGCATCGAGCTTTCCGGTGCCGCCCGGAAACCTGGTGCACTCGTGGTCGATGCGGCCGGCGAGCTGGGGAAGCAGGCTGGCAGCGTGACACAGGTAGAGCTTGCACTCCGGGTTTCGCTCGTAGATGCCGCCCAGGATCAGGCGCAGCGCCGCCATGCTGGTGTCGACCAGGAAGCCGACGGCGGGGATCAGCGCGTAGGCATCCGTCGCCGCGGCGCTGAGCGGATAGGTCGGGTGGATCATGACCGGCACGTCGAGGCGCCCCGCCGTGTCGAAGACGACCTCGCAGTCCGCGGCGTCGAGGTCCGTGCCGGCGACGTTCGAGTAGACGACGGCGCCCTTGAGCCCGCCCGAGACCGCGCGCTCGAGCTCCGCGGCCGCCTGCTCGGGCGCCTGCATCGGCAGCAGCGCCATCGCGGCGAGCCGATCGGGATGGCGGTTGACGATGTCGATCAGCTCATCGTTGACGTCCCGCGCGACGGCGATGCCGTCGGCTTGGTCGAACCAGTCGACGCCGGGGACGTTGACCGTGAGCACGGCGAAATCGATCTGTTCCGCCTCCATATCGGCGAGCTGAACGTCGAGATCGACCATCGAGGGCAGCAGGTCATGGCCGTTACCGTGCCCGTACTCGATCGCGCGCTTGCCACCCTGGCGCGAGATGCGCGGCAGCTCGGCACGCGCTTCCAGCGCGCTCGCGAGAGCGTCGGCCAGGTAATGGGTGTGGACGTCGACTCTGCGCTTCTCGGTCACTCGCCTGCCTCCCGTGCCACGTTAGTCATACGATATACATGCTCTCTGGGAGACGGCTTGAGGTCGGCCGTCGGGGGCATGACCTGGAGGCGGCCCGCGCCGCGCGCTCGGGCGCCGCTCAATGAGCGCTCCGTCGGGCGTCAATCTGACTTCACGGCAATCGTCGGCGCGCGCCGAAAGCCTCCCGAGAGCCGGTACGCGGCGTGCTGGACCAGGCGCCGGCGCGGCGTTCGCCAGCAGCGCAGCGAGTGATGGCCCTCGTGCATCAGGCAGATGTTGCACGAGACGCAGTCAACGAGCCCCTGACGGCCGTCCGCGAGCTGGCGCGCGAGGTCCGGCTCGCGAATGAAGGGCCGCGCCATGGCGACGAAGTCGACCGCCCGATCGTCCAGCACCGCCTCCAGCGTCTCGCGCCGCCGAAGGCCACCGACGAGGATCACCTTGGTCTCGACGGCGCGGCGCAGGGCCCGAGCGAGTGGCAGGAAGTAGGCCTCGGCCCCGGGATCCTTGTGCAGCCGGTGCACGAGCAGGTCTGCCAGCGCGCGCCCGCGATCGACGGCGACGTAGGTAGCGGCGGAGTCGGAGGGCAGGCGCATCACGTTGCACGAGACCTCGATCGCGTCGAGCCCGGCGTCGACCAGCCTCGCCGCGCGCCGAACGGATTCGCCGAGTGCGAGGCCCCCCGCGTCGGGGACGGCGTCGAACATGCCGAGCTTCATCGTCAGCGCGCGGTCTCCCGGGACCTGAGCCCGAACGCGACGGACGACCTCGAGCGCGAAGCGGTCACGCGCCGCCGCCGAGCCACCCCAAGCGTCTTCTCGGCGGTTGGTCAGCGGCGACGAGAACTCGCTTGATCAGGTAGCCGTTGGCGCCGTGGATGTGGACGCCGTCGAAGCCGGCCTCGATCGCGCGCCGCGCTCCCTCGGCGAACGCGTCGAGCACCGCTTCAATCTCCTCGTCGCCGGCCGCGGCGACGTCGCGGCCGGTGAGCTCGTTGGGCACCGGCGACGGTGCGACCGGCGCGTTGTCCGGCAGCCGCGACTGGCTGCCGGCATGCGCGATCTCGGCCAGGATTCCAGCGCCGTGTCGGTGGGCGGCGCCCGCGACCCGAGCGAGGCCGGCGATCAGCTCGTCGCGATCGATCCCGGTCTGGCCTCCGACGTACATGCCGCGGCGCTCGCAATGCAGATGACCGGTGATCAGCAGGCCGACCTCGTTGCGCGCCAGCTCGTCATACAGGGCAACCAGGCGGTCGGTGACCGCCCCGTCCGGGTCACCCATCGCCTCCGAGGTCCCGGCACGGACGATCCGGTTGCGGATCTCGATCGGGCCGATCCGGCCCGGCTCGAACAGGGGCCCCGAGGCGGCAGCCGACCGGTGGGACTCGCTCGTCAAGTCGCCCCCCGGAGCGCGCGATCGAGCTTGGTGGACATGTCGAGGATCGCGCCGAGTCTGGGGGCGGGGCCGCCGATCTGCACCCCGATCGGCCTCCCGTCGGGATCGCGGCTCGCCGGCAGCGAGACCGCGGGCCAGTCGAGCGCGTTGAAGATCCGCGTGAAGCGGGTCGACACGCGTACCGACTCGGCCTCGAGATCGGGCGCAGCGGCCGGCACGGTCGGACAGAGGACGGCATCGAAGCGCTGCAGGCCCCGCGCGAGGTCAACCCGCGCGCGCTCGAGCGCCCCCTTCGCCTCCCGGTAATCGACCTGGGCCGTGCGGCGGCCCATCTCGACGGTCTCGCGGATGATCTCGCTGAAGCATGCGGGCGTCCGACTCACCTCCTCGCCCCACGTCTGCGCCATCTCGTAGCCGAGCACCCGGCCGAAGCCGCGCGGGCGCCAGTCGAGGCGAGCGCGCTCGACCCGGACGCCGGCGCGCTCGAGCTCGGCGCCCGCCAGCTCGCACGCCCGCGCAACCGGTTCCTCGGACTCCTCGATCAGGTCGTCGAGCACGGCAACCCGGAGGGCGCGACGCGGCGGGGGTCTGGTCGCGTCGCCGCCGGTGAGCGCGTTGTAGGCGAGCACGCAGTCACCCACCGACGCCGCGAGCACACCGACCGTGTCGAACCCCGGCATCACGGGCACGCAGCCACGCCTGGGAACGTCGCTGAGCGCCGGCTTGAAGCCGACGATCCCGCAGTAGGCGGCCGGAATCCGGATCGATCCGGCGGTGTCGGTGCCGAGCGCGAGCGGCACGATCCCGGCCGCGACCGCGACCGCCGAGCCGGATGACGAGCCCCCGGGGCTCAGCCTGGCGTCGACCGGATTGCGGCACGGTGCGAAGCCCGGCGCCTGACCGCTAGTCGTCGCCCCGAGCGGGTCCATCGCCGTCTTGCCGATCGGGATCGCTCCGGCGGCCTTCAGCCGGCGCACCGCCGCGCAGTCCGACCGCGCCGACGGATGGCGGCCGGCCACGCCCACGGTCGTCGGCAGCTCGCGCATGTCGAGGATGTCCTTGATCGCGACCGGCACCCCCGCCATCGGGCGAAGGCCGTAAGCGTGGCTGTCGTCCGCATCCAGCCGCCGCGCCCGATTGAGGGCGCGTTCACGATCCAGGGCCCAGAAGGCGCCGAGCTCGGAGCGTTCCTCGGCGCTGGCCAGAGCACGCTCGACGCGCTCGCGAGCGGTCAAGACGTCGCCGTCAGGCGGACGGACCGTAGCCGCCTCCGCAGTTCGAGCCGCAGTGGAGCCCCGCGCCGTTCGGACCCGGCTCGCGGTGCCGTCCGTGCCGAGCGATCGGTCGCCAACGGATCGGGCCCCGCCCCCCGCTCACGAGCCGCCCTCACCGCCGAAGTCGCCGCTGCGCGCCATGGCCACGAACGGATCGAGCGCCGCCGGGTTGGCCAGCGAGTCGCGGCTCGCCGCCCGCTCGACCGGCGTCCCCATCAG
>WHSW01000159.1 GCA_009379895.1 Solirubrobacterales bacterium | reverse complement strand
GCCGAGTTCGAGGAGGTCTATGCGCAGGTCGAGGCCGCCATGCCGGGCCTGCTCGACGCCGTGCGGGCGGATCTCGCCGCCCGCCGGCGGTGAGGGTACCCACTGGCCGCAGGGAAGAATCGTCTCGTGACCGCCATCGACGACCTGGTCGCCAACGCCAGGCGATACCGGGCGTGGTTCGACAAGGCCGAGCTGCCGCGCACTCCGGCCACCGGCGTCGCGGTCGTCGCCTGCATGGACGCCCGGCTGAACCCGTACGGGCTGCTCGGGCTGGCCGAGGGTGACGTTCACCGACGACGAGCTCGAGTCGACGATCGGCGAGGAGACCGGGCTGGTGCCGGACTGGTCCGCGGAGACCTTCAGCGACCTGCACGAGCACGTACGCCTCTCGGTAGCGCGCATCGAGGCCGACCCGTTCATCCCGCACAAGGACTCGGTCCGCGGCTTCGTCTATGAGGTCGAGACCGGGCGGCTGCGCGAGGTCGGCTGACGCACGGCGGTCAACCGCCCCGCCGGCGGTCGCCGAGCAGCTCGTTGGTCGGCGGGCGCGGCGTTGGGCTCAGCGCCAGGGCGCGAACGACTCGGTTGCGAACGGGCGCGGGATCTGCAGCTCGCGCTCGCACTCCTGCGCCTGGTCGCGAAGCTCGCCGCCGTCGCAGACGTCGGAGCCGGGGCCGCCGTTGAGGAGGTCGAAGCCGTCGCCGCCCGAGAGCGTGTCGTCGCCGACCTCCCCGTAGAGCTCGTCATCGTTGCCCTCGCCGAAGAGCTGGTCGTTGCCGCCCGCGCCCCGCAGCGTGTCCTGACCGTTCTCGCCGCCGTGCATGTTGTCGTCGGCCTCCGAGCCGAGGAGCTCGTCGTCGTTGCCGCCGCCGTCCATGATCTGCGGCGCGATCAGCGGCGTCTTGGTCAGCAGGACGTCGTTGTGCGTGTAGCCGAACAGCGCGTCGGCGCCGCCGGCCTCGATCACGTCGTCGTTGAAGCCGCCGTCGAGGATGTCGATCCCGTCGTCGACGATCTCGCCGTCGTGCTCGGCCCAGCCGAAGATCCGATCGTTGCCCGCCGAGCCCAGCACCTTGTCGTCGCCGGGGCCGGGGTAGATCTTGTCGTTCTCCTCCTCGCCGTAGATGATGTCGTCGCCCGGGCCGCCGAAGAGCCTGTCGCCCCCACGACCGCCGCAGACGGTGTCGTTGCCCGGGCCGCCCTTGACGACGTCGTTGTCGCGACCGCCGTTGATCCGGTCGTTGCCCTTGCGCCCCTTCATCTTGTCCCTGCCGCGCAGGCCAGTGACGCGGTCGCGATGGTTCGTGCCCCGCCAGTGGTTCACCCCGTCGTCGAGCTTCTCCTTGACCTTGAGGCAGACCGGCGCCTCCTGCGCGGCGGCCGGAGCGGCGGGCAGCGCGATGGCGATCAGCGCAGCGGGCGTCAGCGCGAACGCAAGTCGTCCCGCCGAGCACCCCCTCGCTCGCGTCGGCCGGCCCATCCAGCGTCCACTGTAGCGGCCTGCGGCGGCGGCCCGGCCGCCATCCGCGTCCAGGGTGCTCCACCCGATCGCGCCGCTTACGAGTCCCGGCGCTACGGCACTATGAGACCGGCGACAGCTCCCCGCGGAGCTCACGCGCCGCGTCGACCATGTTTCGCAGGGCGCCCTCGACCTCCGGCCAGGCGCGGGTCTTCAGGCCGCAGTCGGGGGCGACCCAGAGCCGCTCGCGCCCCAGCGCCACCTCGGTGGCGCGCAGGATCTCCGCCATCTCGGCGGCCGGCGGCACCCGCGGCGAGTGGATGTCGTAGACGCCCGGGGCGATCTGCTTGTCGTACCCCCTGCCGCGCCAGTACTCGAGCAGCTCCATGTGCGAGCGCGCGTGCCAGATCAGCAACACGTCGGCGTCCATCGCGCTCACGTGGTCCATGATGTCGCGGAACTCCGAGTAGCACATGTGGGTCTGGATCTGGGTCTCGTCGCCTACCGCTGCGGTCGCGACGCGGAAGCAGTAGACCGCCGCGTCGAGGTACTCGTCCCAGCGCTCGCGGCGCAGCGGCAGCCCCTCGCGAATCGCCGGCTCGTCGACCTGGATCACCGCGACCCCCTCGGCCTCGAGGTCGGCGACCTCGTCGCGGATCGCGAGCGCCAGCTGCTTGCGCGTCTCGGCGC
This sequence comes from Solirubrobacterales bacterium, assembly GCA_009379895.1. GTDB lineage: Bacteria > Actinomycetota > Thermoleophilia > Solirubrobacterales > 70-9 > WHSW01. The sequence goes on along the minus strand of WHSW01000159.1, from coordinate 6,371 downwards.
GCGGCTGGTCGTCGCGAACGAACGACCACTGGAGCATCGTCTGCGGCCCGGTCAGCATGCCCTTCACGGGCCGCCGGGTGAGCGACTGCGCGTAGGCGATCCACTGCGTCGTCATCGGCCGCGGCCGGCTCGCATCGCCGTAGAGGATCGGCGGGCGCACGTAGCGCGAGCCGTAGGACTGGACCCAGCCGTTCTGCGTCGACGCGTAGCCGTCGAGCTGCTCGGCGAAGTACTGGACCATGTCGTTGCGCTCGGGCTCGCCGTGGACGAGCACGTCGAGGCCAATCTCGTCCTGGAAGCGGATCACCCTCTCGATCTCGGCCTTCATCCGCCGCTCGTACTCCGGCTCGTCGATCTCGCCGTCGCGCAGCTCGATCCGGGCCCGGCGGATGTCCGCCGTCTGCGGGTAGGAGCCCAAGGTCGTCGTCGGGAAGGCCGGCAGCCCGAGGCGCGCGTCCTGAGCCGCGCGACGGGCCTCGAACGCGCTCGGGCGCCGCCCGTCGTCGGGGCCCAGCGCCGCCACCCGCGCGCGGATCGCCGGGTCGTGGGCGCGGTGCGAGACGCGGCGGCGTTCGAGCGCGCGATCGTTGGCGTCGAGCTCGGCGGCGATCGCCTCCCGTCCCCCACTCAGGCCACGCGCCAGCGTCGCGACCTCGCCGAGCTTCTGGGTCGCGAACGCCATCGCGCCGCGCAACTCGTCGTCGAGCGCCTGCGAGGGCGGCTCCTGGGCGAGGTCGACCGGCGTGTGCAGCAGCGAGCACGAGGTCGAGACGACGAGCTCGGCGCAGCGGCCGCGCAGGCCCTCGAGCAGGTCGAGCGAGTGCTCGAGCTCGTTGATCCAGACGTTGCGCCCGTCGACGATCCCGGCGAACAGCCACTGGTCGGCGAGCCCGCCCCGGTTGGCGATCAGCTCGACGTTGGCCCGGCCGCGATCGAGGTCGAGCCCGATCCCCTCGACCGGGAGGTCGCGCAGCACCCCGTAGGCGTCGCCGACGTGGTCGAAGTAGGTCTTGACCAGGATCCGCGTCCGCCCGCGGACGCCGGCGAGCTCCTCGTAGGCGAGCCGCAGCGCGTCGAGCGCGCGCTCGGAGCGATCCTCAACGAAGCACGGCTCATCCAGCTGCACCCAGGTGGCGCCCTGGCGCGCGAGGCGCTCGATCACCTCGCCGTAGACCACGAGCAGGGGCTCGAGCAGGCGCAGGCGGTCGAAGTCATCTGCCCCGTCGGCGGGCTTGCCGAGCAGCAGCAGCGAGACCGGCCCGAGGAGGACCGGCACGGTGTCGAGCCCGAGCTCGGCGGTCGCCTCCGCGTGCTCGTCGAAGGGCTTGGAGGTCGAGAGCGCGAAGCGGGTCTCGGGGCCGAGCTCGGGGACGATGTAGTGGTAGTTGGTGTCGAACCACTTCGTCATCTCCATCGCGGTGACCTCGCGGTCGGCGCCCTCGCGCCCTCGCGCCATCGCGAAGTGCGTGTCGAGTCCGACCGTTTCGCCCTCGTGGCCGTAGCGCTGCGGGACGGCGCCGACGAGGGCGATCGTGTCGAGCACGTGGTCGTAGAGCGAGAAGTCGTTCGAGGGGACGAGGTCGATCCCCGCGTCGCGCATGAGGCGCCAGTTGTCGACCCTGATCCGCCTCGCCGTCGCGAGCAGATCGGCCTCCGAGACCTCTCCGCGCCAGAAGCCCTCGATCGCGAACTTGAGCTCGCGGTGGCGACCGATGCGCGGAAAGCCGGCGATGTTCGAGCTGGCCATGACTCGACGGTAGCGAACGTCTCCGGGCCGGGCCGGCGGACGCCGCCCGACGCCGGGCCACGCGATAATCGGCCCCGTGAGCGCGAGCACGTTCGCCTTCTTTCCCGAGAGCGCCTACGGGCCGACCAACAACTGCGTCGGGATCGGCGACGTGCTGCGCCGCCGCGGGCACCGGGTCGTGTTCATCGCCGAGGAGTCGTTCGCGGGGACGCTCGCCGAGCGCGGGTTCGAGGAGCGGCTGATGCGGCTGACGCCGCCCTCCGACGAGGCCGAGGACCCGGGTCAGTTCTGGAAGGACTTCATCCGCGACACCGCGCCCGTCTTTCGCCGGCCGACGATCGAGCAGCTCGAGGGCTTCATCGCCCCCACCTTCGAGGCGCTCTGCGACGGCGCCCGCTACGTCGACGAGCGCTTGGTCGAGATCATCGACGAGGTCCGCCCCGATGCGATCGTCGAGGACAACGTCGTCTCCTTCCCCGCCCTCCCGGCATCGGGCGTGCCCTGGGCGCGGATCGTCTCCTGCAACCCGACCGAGATCAAGGACCGCCAGGTCCCCCCGCCGTTCTCGGGCTATCCGACCGCCGAGCGCTCGGGCTGGGACGCCTACCGCGCCGAGTTCGCGCGGGCGCTCGGGCCGCTGCAGCGCGACTTCGACGCCTTCTGCCGCGAGCGCGGAGCCCCCGCGCTCCCCGAGCTCGAGTTCATCCACGCCTCCCCGTGGCTGAACATGTGGCTCTACCCGGCCGAGGTCGACTACCAGCGGGCGGTCCCGCTCGACGGCTCCTGGCGCAACCTCGAGGCGAGCGTGCGCACGACCGACGCCGGCTGGGAGCCGGCCGAGCCGCTGGCCTCGACCGACGGCCCGCTCGTCTACCTCAGCCTCGGCTCGCTCGGCTCGGCCGACGTCGAGCTGATGCGCGCGCTGATCGGCACGCTCGCCGACTCGCGCTACCGGGTGATCGTCTCGATGGGCCCCCAGCACTCACAGCTCGAGCTCGCCCCGAACATGGTCGGCGCGGAGTTCCTTCCGCAGGCCTCGATCCTGCCCGAGGTCGACATCGTGATCACCCACGGCGGCAACAACACCGTCACCGAGTCCCTGTACTTCGGCAAGCCGATGGTCGTCCTGCCGCTGTTCTGGGATCAGTACGACAACGCGCAGCGCATCGACGAGACCGGCTTCGGGGCCCGCCTCGACACCTACTCCCACGCTCCGGCCGAGCTGACCGGGGCGATCGAGCGGCTGCTCGCGGACGGGGCGCTGCGCACGCACCTCGGGGCGGTCTCGGCCCGGCTCCGCTCGGCGCCGGGCACCGAACGGGCGGCGGACCTGATCGAGAGGCTCGCCGAGGCCTGACGGCGAAGGAGTATGGTCCGGTGTGCGTGGACCCGCAGCGGATCGGAATGCCGCCCTCGTCGCGACGGATCGCTTAGCGGAGCGTTTTGCACGAAGGGGGTGCAGGTCACCAGGGGGCCGCATCGACGCGCTTGGTCAGCACCATGGATGGGCTGGACATCACACTCGATCCCGGGCCGGACGCGGCCGCCGAGGCGCGCCGGCGCGTCAGCGCCCAGTTCGACGGCGTGCTCGCGGATTGGCTGCTCGGCGAGCTCAATGTCGTGATCACCGAGCTGATCGGAAACAGCGTCGAGCACGGCCCGGGCAAACCGATCCGGCTGCGCCTGTCCGTGCGCCCCGACGGCGTGGTCCGGGGCGAGGTCTCCGATCACGGGCGGGGCACGGTGGCGACCAGGGAGATCGCCAAGCCGGGCGAGCGCGGACTCGGCCTGACGCTCGTCGACTACCTGACCACCCGATGGGGCGTCTACGAGGGCAGCACCCACGTGTGGTTCGAGAAGGCGCCGTGGCCGGATCGGCGCCGGGGAGCGGGGCCGCATCTCGACGATCCGCCCTGACCAAGCGCGCCGCGGCCGACGCGTGACCCGACGCGCCGCGGGCTACGCCACGCCGCCCGATCGCAAGGCGAGTCGTCCTGGCTGCGGGGCGATGGCGATCACAATGGCCAGTAATCGCGAGGATCCGGCTCTCGCCGCCTGAGAACCGGGCCGAAGTGATTGCCGATCATGCGCAGGACGTAGGCGTCGCGCCCATAGGAGTAGCGAAACAGGGGCCGGGTGAGCCGGATCACGGCGGGCGAGACGACGTGGCGCGGGCGCGGCTCCCACGGATCGCGCCAGAACCTCGCGCCGAGCCACGGGTGGGCGCGTCGGTGTTCGGTCGCGACCGGCATCGCCCCGGATCGAGCCGCCGATCGCATCCCATGAACCGCCAGAGCCAGCGCCAGTCCCACGATGACCGCGATCGCCGCCAGCAGCGCAGGAGACCAGCCGCCCCCGCCGGCTTCAGGACGCGGACGGCCGGGTTTGACGGCCGCGACGCCCTGCTGGGCCAGGTTCGAGCAGCAGCGGCTCGGCTGGTGAAGCGGATACTGGGCCTGCAGCTCCGAGGAGGCGCTGGCTGGGCCGTCGTCGCTCGCGGGGTCGGCGAGCGTTGGAGCCCCGGTCGCCAGGCCGGCGAACCAGCTCACCGCAACGGCGATCGCAATCGAGCTCCGTCGGCGCATCATCGGATCGTCAGTGGCGTGCCGACGGGCATCAGCCCGACCAGCCGACGGATCGCCCGGTTCGGCATCCGGATACAACCGTGCGAGACGCGGCCGGGAAGCAGGTCGGGGCGGTCGGTGCCGTGGATCCCGACGAAGCCTCCGGCGGGCCAGTCGGTGAGCAGATCCGATCGCGCGCTGGTGCCGAAGGCGATCGGCCCGTACTCCGGGCTCCGGTAGCGGGTCAGCATGTTGCGGACGTAGAACTCCCCGGTCGGCGTCGGCGAGCCGGGGCCGCCGACGCCGATCGCCGTGCTGAACACGGGATCGCCACCGCGCAGCAGGGTGGCGCGCAGGCGAGGCAGCTCGACGATCAGCCGGGTCCGCACGAACCCGTAGCCGCCCAGGGCGCGGCGATCGAGCCAACCCAGACGCTCCCGCATCCCGGACGGCAGCCGGATCCGGACCCAGAGCCGCCCCCCGCTCCGTTGCGTGCGGCCGAGCACCTGGACCACGTTCCGCGTCTCCTCCGGCGTGCGCGTCCGGACCCTGGCCACGGGCTCGGCTCGCGGGGCCGGTGCCTGGCGCGCCACCGCCTCGCGGCGAACGGGCGCCCAACGCGAGACGTTGGGCTCCGCCTGGAGCTTCGGCGGGTGGCGGACCAGGAAGGCCGGATCGGCCGGATCGGGCAAGGACCTGGGCTCGCGCGAGGGCGGGCTCCCAACGGGAAGGGCGAGCGCAGTCGCGATCGCGGCGCCGACCACGACCGCGCCCGCGCCGAGCCCCCGCAGGAGTTGTCGGCGTCTTGGTCGCACGGTGCCTCAGCCCGTGTATCGGGGCTTGTCGCTCGACTGCGTTTTCGGCCGCCCAACGACGAAGCCCGTCGAGGCGACGAGGCGCTCGACCTGGTCTCTCGGCTTCGGCTCGTCGAACGCATCCGGGGCGGGAAGGGCGCCGGCGAGGTGCCGGATCCAGGCGGCGTGCCGGGCCTCGACCGAATGAACCCGGATCGCGGCGGCCAGGTTCTCGGGATTCTGAATCCTCGGCGCCTCCTCCTTGTAGGCCGCCACGGCCAGGTCCTCGAACGCGACGGCCGTCCGGCGGAATTGAGCCTGGTCCTCGGTCACGCCGTGGAAGTCGAACCGCGGCCTCTTCATCGCCGCGCCGCCGAGCAGCGCCCGCAGCGCCTCGACGTGGGCCCGCTCGTGCGAGCCGACCACCCGCGCCTGGTCCTTGAACCTTCCCTGCAGCGAGTTCAGGCGCTCGGCCTCGGTGTAGAAGGCGGCCTGCAGGTACTCGAGCGAGAGCGCGTAGTTGAGGATCTCGCTGTCCTGGCTTCGCGAAGCGGCGCGCGCCGCCCCGGGCAACGCCAGCCCGCCGAGGAGCACCGAAGCGCCTCCAACCCGGCGCAGGAAGTGACCGCGGTCGGTGCGGTCGGGGTCCGTGCGGTCGGTGCGGTCCAGTCGATCTGCCGCTTCGGCGAGGGCGTCGTCGCGGTCGACGGCCTCGACCGAAATCGGGCTCGACGTGGCAGCAAGGCGACCGACCCGCTTCATGACGCCAGTCCTACGCGCGAGAGCTCGACGGTCGCGGGTTGAACACCGATCGCCCGGTCCGAGGCGCGAGGCGCCGGGCTCTTGCCGGCAAGATCCCTCGCCCAGGATGCGTGGCGAGCCTCCACCGAGGCAATCCGGGCGGCCGTGGCAAGGCCCTTCGCGGTCAGGTTCGTCGCCTGTCCGTTGTATGCGGCGGTGGCGGACTCCTCGAGGGCGACCGCCGCGGCCCGAAAGCTCTCCTCATCGCTCAGGACCTCGCCGAAGTCCAAGCTCGGTGGCGGCCGGGCGGCGTCCCCGAGCGCGGCCTCGATGAACTCGCGGTGAGCTCGCTCGTGTCCGCCCACGACACGAGCGAACTCACCCCACTGCCCACCGAGGCTCAGGGAGCTGCGGGCCTCGGCGTAGAACGCTTCCTGGAGCCTTTCGAGATCGAGCGCGAAGTTGAGCACCTCGACGTCCTGCTCCGGCGACGCGGCGGAGGCGAGGAGCCGCGGCGGCCCGCCG
>WHSW01000158.1 GCA_009379895.1 Solirubrobacterales bacterium | reverse complement strand
CGCGATCGTCGCCGACAACGGCTCGAACTGGTTCATCTCGGGCGCCACCGACCGGCGCTGGGACGACCGCAGCCTCGACCAGCTCAAGTCGATCCCGGGCTCCGCGTTCGAGGTCGTCCGCTCGCGGGCCGACGCGCACGTCTGCTGAGCGGCGCCGGGGACCGGCCTCAGGCCCGCGCGGCCTCCATGCGGTCGCCGACCCACCCGAGGATCGGCAGCAGCACCCACGACCAGATGCCCAGGCTGGGGTTGAGGAGGGCGATCGGGATCGAGAGCAGGAAGACCGCCGGCACGCTCGCGTGTTGGAACAGCGTCCGGTGGCTCGGGGTGCCCAGTCCCCGGCGCTCGACGTAGACGCGCATCGCCGCCGAGACGCCGGTCACGGCGGCGAGCGTGAGCGCGTAGACGATCACCGCCGGCGACTCGCCGCCGCGCTCGGCGAGCAGCCCGGTCGGGAACGGGATCAGCGCGATCAGGCCGAGGTAGAGCAGGTTGAGTGTGGTGAGCCGGCGGTCGATCCGCGAGAGCTCGCGAAAGAAGACGTGGTGCTCGCGCCACATGCCCGCGATGACGACGAAGCTGAGCGCGTAGGCGCCGAGGTTGGGCAGCAGGTCGTCGAGCTGCGACCAGAGGTCACCCGGGGCGGTGGGGGTCGGGATGTCGAGCACCAGCAGGGTGATCGCGATCGCGAACACGCCGTCGCTGAGTGCGACCGTGCGGTCGTAGTCGAAGACGCTGCCGGGCTCGGGCGCCTTCGCCTCCGCGCCGGCGCCTTCGGGTGTGGTTTCGCCCTCGGGCATGCGCGGCGAAGTATGTGCGGCGCCCCGGGCGGAACCGGGCGATCAGCCGCCGCCGCCCCAGCCGAGTTGACGGATGGCGATCGGTCGGCTACGTTCTAGTCAGTAGATATCGATTCGGAATATCCGAACAGGATGGGGGCGAGTGGCGGAGCAGGCGACGTCGGCAAGCGTGCAGCGAGCGTTCGACTTGATCGAGCGCGTCCAGCGATCGGGTCGGGATGGGGCGACGCTTGCCGAGCTGGCGGGCGCCGTGCCGATGGCAAAGAGCACGACGCTCCGTTATCTGGCGACGCTGGTCCAGCTCCGCGTCCTCGAGCGCGACGAGCGGGGACGATTTCGCCTCGGCCTGAAGCTGGTCGAGCTCGCCGGTGGGCGCCTTGGCAATGACGATCTGGCCAGCGTCGCCGAGCCGCTTCTGCGACAGCTGGTGATCCTGAGCGGCGAAACAGTTCACCTCGGCGTGCCGTCGGGCGCGCACATGGTCTACATCGCCAAGGTCGAGAGCCCGCAGGCAATTCGCCTCGTCTCCCGGATCGGGTCGCGGGTGCCGATGTACTCAAGTGCGATGGGTAAGGCGCTCCTTGCCCGGCTCGCACCCGAGCGTCGATCCGAGCTCCTCGGGAGGCTCGAGCCGCGGACCCCGAAGACGATCGTCGACGCACGGGCGCTGGCGGCCGAGCTCGAGGAGACCCGCAAGCGTGGGTTCTCGATCGATGACGAGGAGAACGAGACCGGGGTGCGCTGCGTGGGCGCGGTGGTGCTTGCGACGGGGGGTGAGCCACTCGGTGCTGTCAGCGTCTCGGGACCGGCGGGCAGATTGGGGCTCCGGCGCTGTCGTGACCTCGCGCCCGAACTGATCGAGGCCACGAGGGAGATCGCTCGCCGACTCGGGCACTCGCCGGCGACCGACGGCGATCTCGCCGAGGGGGTTGCGACCACGAACCCCGGGAGGAGAGGTGGCTGAGATGAAGATGCTGATCGACGGCGGCTGGGCTGACAGTGCGGAGTCGGTGGAGATCCGCAATCCGGCCAACCGGGAGGTCCTCGGTCGAATGCCGGTCGCATCGGCCGAGCAGGTGGAGCAGTCGGTACAGGCGGCGCAGCGCGGGCGTCGCGAGATCGCCGCGATGCCCGCCCATCAGCGAGCGGAGCTGCTGTTCGGGATCGCCGATCGCCTCGCCGCTCGAACCGGGGAGCTAAGCGGCCTCCTCGCCGCCGAGAACGGCAAGCCGATCCGCCAGACGCGCGAGGAGGTCGGCGCGGCGGTGCGGATCTTCCGCGGCTTCGGCGAGGAGGCGAAGCGGATCTTCGGGCGCCAGATCCCGCTCGATGCGGTGCCCGGGCTCGAGGCCCACTTCGCGGTCACCGTGCGCGAGCCGGTCGGCGTCGTGGCCGCAATCGTCCCCTTCAACTACCCGGTCGAGCTCTACGCGCACAAGGCCGCCGCCGCCCTCGCCGCGGGCAACGCCGTGATCGTCAAGCCGCCGGAGAAGTGCCCGCTCACGCTGCTCGAGGTGGCGCGGCTGACCGAGGAGGCGGGCGTCCCCGCCGCAGGCCACCAGATGATCACCGGTGGGGCCGAGACCGCGCAGCAGCTGGCGCGCTCCGAGGGCGTTGACCTGATCAGCCTCACCGGCGGCACCGAGGCAGGACGCCAGCTCGCGCAGCTCGCGGCGAAGACGCTCAAGCACGTACTCCTCGAGCTCGGCGCCAATGACGTGATGATCGTCTGCGAGGACGCCGATCTCGAGCGCGCGACCGAGGCGGTGGTCCTGGGCCGGTTGGCGCGCGGGAACGGGCAGATCTGCTGCGCGGTCAAGCGCGTCTTCGTCGCCGATCGGCTCTACGACGAGTTCGCGCATAGCCTCGAGCGCCAGGCGGGCGAGCTCGTGGTGGGAGACCAGCTGAGCGAGGAGACCGACGTCGGCCCGCTGATCAACGAGGCGGCGGCCGAGGCCGTCGAGGCGGCGATCAGGGCGGCGGCCAGTGCGGGCGCTCGGTCGGGGTCGGCGGCGGACGCAGCGGAGCCTTCATCGATCCCACGGTTCTCACCGAGGTCCCGGCGGATGCCGAGGCGCTCGAGCGCGAGGTGTTCGGGCCGGTCGCGCCGCTGATGCGGATCGGCGCCCCCGAGGAGGCAACCGAGATCGCCAACCGCTCGCGCCAGGGGCTCCAGGCCGCGGTCTTCACGCGCGATATCGAGCGCGCCTTCGCCCTCGCCAACCGGCTCGAGGTCGGCGGCGTCGTCATCAACGGCTCCAGCGCCCTGCGCGCGGAGAACATGCCCTTCGGCGGTGTGAAGGAGACCGGCGGCGGGCGCGAGGGGCTGCACGACACGCTGCTGGCGATGACCTCGGAGAAGTCGATCATCGTCATGAACGCAAGGCGCTGATGGCCCTGCTCGAGCTCGAGGGCGTGCGTAAGTCCTACGCCGGTGTCGAGGTCCTGCACGGCATCGACTTCGAGGCCGACCGCGGCGAGGTGCGGGCGATCGCGGGCGCCAACGGGGCGGGCAAGACCACCCTGATCAAGGCGCTCTCGGGAGCGATCGACTTCGAGGCCGGCGAGATCCTGCTCGACGGACGGCACGTCGGCCTGAAGAGCCCACGCGAGGCGCATGAACTCGGCATCCACACCGTCTACCAGGAGCTCAGCCTCGTCCCGCACCTGAGCGTCGCCGAGAACCTGCTGTTGGGCGAGCTGCTGCGCTCGCGCGGGCTGATCGACTGGAGCGACGTCAATGAGCGTGCCCGAGCGCTGCTCGAGCGCACCGGGTTCGGCGGCATCGAGATCCGCCAGCCGGTCGCCGGGCTCTCGGTCGCGCGCCAGCAGATGGTCGAGATCGCCAAGGCGCTCTCCAGCGAGCCGCGCATCCTGATCCTCGACGAGCCCTCCGCAGTCCTCGCCGGCGACGACCTGGAGCAGGTGTTCTCCTGGATTCGGTCGCTTCGCGAGGGCGGGACGCTGGTGATCTACATCTCACATCGCCTCGAGGAGGTGATGGAGATCGCCGACCGCATCACGGTGATCCGTGACGGGCTCGTCGTCGAGACCGTCACTCCCGCGCAGACCGACCCGAACGAGCTGGTTCGGCTGATGGCCGGCACACGACTGGAGCGGATCTACCCGGATCGGGGTCCCACCCCCGGGAGGGAGCTGCTCGAGGTGCACGGTCTCTCGCGCGAGAGGGAGTTCGAGGACATCTCCTTCTCTATCGGCCACGGCGAGATCGTCGGCATGTTCGGCCTGGTCGGAAGCGGTCGCACCGAGCTCGCGCGCTGCCTGTTCGGCGCCGAGAAGGCCGACGAGGGCGAGCTTCGGGTCGAGGGCCGCGAGCTCCGGCTGCGGACCCCCCAGGACGCGATCGAGGCCGGGATCGGCTTCGTCACCGAGGACCGGGCGCGCGACGGGCTGGTGATGGAGCTGTCGGTCGCCGACAACGCCTTGCTGGCGTCGATGCGCACGGCCCGTCGCTTCGGCCTGCTGAACCCGGCCCGCCGGCGGGACATCGTCGACGCCAAGGTCAAGCAGCTTGACATCCGCCCGCCGAAGCCGGAGCTCCTCGCGCGCCAGCTGAGCGGGGGCAACCAGCAAAAGGTCGTGCTGGCGAAGTGGCTGTTGACCGAACCGCGCCTGCTTATCCTCGACGAGCCCACCCGGGGCGTTGACATGGCGACGCGGGTCGAGCTCTACCGGATGTTCGTCGAGCTCACCGCCGATGACCTCGGCCTGCTGCTGATCTCCTCGGATCTGACCGAGGTGCTGGGGGCGACCGACCGCATCCTGGTGATGCGCGATGGGCGGCTCGAGGGCGAGTTCGAAAGCGCCGCCACGCACGAGGAGGAGATCCTGGCCTGCGCGGTGGGGGTGGCCGCGTGACGGCCGGGGATCCCGCGGCAGCAGCAGCGGCGGCGGAGCCGCACCTGGGCCGCACCGCCTTCGGCCTGACGCTGAACCGCCAGAACCTGGTCAGCATCGGCTTCGCCTTCCTGCTGGTCGTCCTGGTCGTGGTCGCGGCCCTCACCACCGAAGGGTTCTTCACCGATAACAACCTGGTGAACCTCTCGCGCCAGATGGTGACCACCGGGCTGCTCAGCCTCGGGATGCTCGTCGTGATCTACACCGCCGGGATCGACCTCTCGGTCGGCTCGATCCTCGCCCTGGCGGGGGTCCTCGCCGCGGGGCTGTCGGAGAGCATGCCGATCCCCTTGGCGATGGCGATCGCCGTCGCCGCGGGGGTGGCGTGCGGCGGCGTCAACGGCGTCCTCGTAGGGCGCTTCCTGCTCGCGCCGTTCGTGGTCACCCTCGCGACCCTGACCACGATCCGCGGGCTCGCCTTCGTCTACTCGGAGACGCCGATCCAGGCGAGCGATCCCGGCTTCTTCGCGCTCGGCACCGACGAGCTCGGCCCCGTTCCGATCTCGACCCTGATCATGCTTGCCGCCTTCGTCGTCGTCTGGGTCTTCATCAACCGCAGCGCGGCGGGACGGGCGATCGTGGCGATCGGCGGCAAATGCAGAGGCGGTGCGCCTGGCGGGAATCAGCGTCTCCCGCCACATCCTGCTCGCCTACGTGATCAGCGGCTTCTTCGCCGCCCTGGCCGGGGTCATCCTCGCCTCGCGGGTGGGCATCGCCCAGCCGAGCGTCGGAGTCGCCTTCGAGCTGGACGCGATCGCCGCCTGCGTGATCGGCGGCGCCAGCCTGGCGGGCGGGCGGGGCAGCGTGGTGGGGACCTTATTCGGGGTGGTCGTCCTGGCGCTGATCGACAACCTCCTCAACTTCTACGGGGTACAGAGCTTCTGGCAACAGGTCCTGAAGGGCCTGATCATCGTCGGTGTAGTGCTGGTGCGAAGGCGGGAGCAGTGAGCCGTCTCGCGCCAGAGAAGAGGGAGGCGAGACGCGGTCGCTCGTATGCGCGGTCGCTTTCCTGCCCGCGTACAGACGATCCACCTAGGAGGAGGTTCGATGTCATGAAGAGACTTGCCGCAGCGATTGCGGCATCCGTACTGGTGCTGGGTATCGCCGCCTGTGGCGGCGATGACAATGGGAGCGGAGATTCCGCCTCCGATGACGAGGTGACGCTCGGGATGGCCAACTTCACGTTGGCGGCGCCTTACTTCATCGGCATGGACGAGGCCGTCAAGAAGGCGGCCAACGAGCAGGGCAACGTCGAGGTGATCAGCACCGACGCCAACGGCGACGCCGCCAAGCTCACGTCCGATGTCGAGGATCTCGTCGCCCAGGGCGTGGACGGGCTGATCATCAGCGCCGGCCCGCTGGAGTCGGCACCCACCGCGCTCAACTCCGCCGAGGAGGCCGAGATCCCGGTCGTGCTCGTGGACCGCAAGCTCGCGGACGGCAACTACACGAGCTGGATCGGTCCCGACAACGAGGCGATCGGCCTGCAGGATGGCGAGTTCCTGGCCGAGGAGCTGGGCGGTCAGGGCACGATCGCGATCATCAGCGGCGGCCCGGCCGACAACACGATCGGCTCGGCGCGCACGAGCGGCATGCTGGCCGGCATCGAGGGCACCGACATCGAGACGATCAAGGCGCCCGAGTTCGGCGAGTGGAGCACCGACGGCGGCCAGCAGGTGATGGAGGACGTCCTCGCGAGCAATCAGGACATCGACGCCGTGTTCTGCGAGAACGACTCGATGTGCCTGGGCGCCCAGAAGGCGATCCGCGACGCCGGCCGCCAGGACCAGATCATCCTGGCCGGCGTCGATGGGCAGAAGGAGGCCCTGAAGGCGATCCTCGACGGCACGAACTACGTCGTCACCGGCCTCAACGATTCCGAGCAGATCGGGACGCAGGGGTTCGAGCGCATGATGGCGATCCTGGATGGCGAGGACGTCGAGCAGGACACCGTCCTGCCGTCGCCGCGAATCACCACCGAGAACGCCAAGGAGCACTACGACCCGAACTCGATCTTCTAGTGACTGACTGGGAGAGGCGAGATCGATGAGTGAGCGCGATCAGGGGCAGGAGCGAGTCGGGTCAGGCTCGCTCCTGCCTACGCGCGCCCGGGGGGATGGCCGGCGTCCCGCGATGGCGGCCTTCGGCGAGGGCCTGCTCGAGGTCGGGATCGAACCCGAGCTGGGAAGCGAGGTCCTCGGGCGCGGTTTCGGTGGTGATGCTGCCAACGTCGCCGTGATGGCCGCGCTGAGCGGCGTCCGCAGCTACCTGCTCACCCAGATCGGGGACGACGCGGTCGGCCGGCTCCTGGTCGAGTTCTGGACCGAGCGTGGGGTGGACGTCTCACGCGTCGCCGTTCGTGAGCAGGCTCCGACCGGGCTCTACATCAACGAGGGCCTGGGCTTCGGCGCGCACAACTTCGAGTACTACCGCTCCGGCTCGGCCGCCAGCCGGCTTGACCCCGATGACGTCGACCACGACTTCATCCGAGGACTGGATCTGCTGCACGTCACCGGCATCACGCTCTCGATCTCCGACTCGGCCGCAGCGGCCGCACGAAGCGCGATCGACAGCGCTCGCGCCGCGGGGGTCACAGTCGCCTTCGACGTCAACTTCCGGCCGCCGCTGGGCGCCGACCCCGAGGAGATCCTGGCGATCGCGCGGCTCGCCGATGTCGTGCTGCTCGCCCAGGCCGACGCCGAGGCCGTGATCGGGACCAGCGAGCCGGAGAAGGTGCTCGCGGCGCTGGGCCCGACGCCGGGCGAGGTCGTGGTCACCCGCGGGGCGAGCCCCGCGCTTCTCGTCACGCGCGAGGCCGCCTTCAGCGTGAAGCCTCCGGCGGTCGAGCTGAGGAACGCGGCAGGCGCGGGGGACGCGGTCGCAGGCACATACTTGGCAAGCCGGCTGCAAGGCGTGGCGCCCGCGGAGGCCCTGGTTCGCGCGGTGGTGGCGGGCTCGCTCTCGTGCGGGCGCTCGGGCTGTGCTCGCAGCTATCCCTCCGCGGAGGAAGTGGTGCGACGAGCGCGGGAATCCGCACCGGCGATTGAGGCGGACCTGCGGCGATCGGCGGTGGTGACGAGCGATGAGTGAATCGGGCTACCGATCCGGCTCGCTGCGAGCTCGGTACTGGCGGCGGAGCCGAGGGAGATTCGAATGCGACCGATGACCGGACCGACGGGAGTCGAGCAACTCACGGCGGCCAGGGTGATCGCGGTAATCCGGTCCCGGACCATGCAGGGCGCCATCTCGACTGCCGACGCCATAATCGAGGGCGGGATCCGGGCCGTCGAGATCACCTATTCGACCCCCGAGACCCCGCGCGTGATCGCCGAGCTGCGGGGGCGCCACGCCGACGGGGTCCTGATCGGGGCCGGCACCGTGCGCCGAGCCGCGGAGGTGGGGCCGGCGGTCGACTCGGGGGCGCAGTTCATCGTCTCCCCCGGCGTGGACGACCAGGTGATCGAGGAGGCGAGGGGCCGGGCGGTCGCGGTGATCCCGGGGGCCCTCACCCCGACCGAGATCATGCGCGCGGTTGCGCTCGGCGCGGACGCGGTCAAGCTCTTTCCGGCCTTGTTCGGCGGGCCGAGCCTGCTGCGCGCGCTGCGTGAGCCCTTTCCGGAGGTGGGGTTTGTTCCAACCGGCGGCGTCACCACCGGCAACCTTGGCGAGTGGTTCGCCGCCGGCGCGATCGCGGTCGCAGCCGGCGGTTCGCTGTGCCCGCGATCCGACATCGCCTCCGGTCGCTTCGACGCTATCCGGGAGCGGGCGGCACGGTTCACCTCCGCCGCGGCGGCCCACCCCG
>WHSW01000157.1 GCA_009379895.1 Solirubrobacterales bacterium | reverse complement strand
GGTGAGCTGTCCCTGGCGCGACGAGGCAAATTGGCCGCCGAATGAGTCAACCCCGATGTCAACATCGATCCCCTGGAGTTCTGCTGGCTCGCCGGGTGGCTCGAGGGGGAGGGCAGCTTTCTTGCTCCGCCACCCTCCGACCCACGCCGGCCGCGCATCTCCGCGAAGTGCTGCGACCGCGACGTGATCGAGCGCGTCGCGGCAACCCTCTGCGTCCGCCCCTGCTCGACCTCCGGGCGGCGCAATCTGATCAGGGGATGGTCTCCCTCTTGGGGCGTCGTCAAAGGGGGCCGCGCCGCCGTCAGCTTAATGAGAGCGCTCCAGCCGTGGATGGGCACGCGCAGGGCCAAACAGATCCAAGCGGCTGTGAGCTTTGATGGAGGCGAGGGGAGTTGAACCCCTATCCGCGGTGACGAACGAACAGCGTCTACAGGTATAGCCGGCGCTTGAATCTCGCTCCGCGGGGTCCGCGCCGGCGGGCACTGACCGTGGAGCACAACCTCCGAAAGAGTCCCCGGTCGGCGGAGGCGAACCTTCCGGGCGAGCCCGTTGTTGACGCCGGCACCCCACCCCACGGGCCGAGGGTGGACCGACGCTCATCGCTTAGCTACTAACTAAGCGGCGAGGGCGAACTCGTGGTCCGCAATTATGGTTTTTGCCGGTGTTTTACGAGGCCTCCGGCAACCTCGACCTGCAACCGTTCGCACGAGTCGACCACGTCGAAGCCTGTCGCCCCCGTGCTATGTACCTCCCCAAGGATAGCCCGGATTCCCGATCACGCGCGGTCCGTGTCGCCCGTCCCGTGATGGCCACGTCGCCGACCCGCCATCATTGAGGGGTCGATGAGCGAACCACGCAACTGGAACCCCGAGCCCGCACCGGCGCCGCCGGCCCCCGCGCCTCCCGAGCCCGACTACGAGCCGATCCAGCCCGGTTCCGGGCGCGGCGACTGGCGCCAGCGCCTGAAGCGCTTCGGCGGCCCGATCCTCGCCGCGCTGATCCTGCTGGCGACGAAGCTGAAGGCGGTCCTGCTGCTGCTGCCGAAGCTCAAGCTCCTGACCACGTCGGCATCGATGCTGGTCTCGATCGCCGCCTACGCGCTGATCTGGGGCTGGCAGTTCGGGGTCGGCTTCGTGCTCCTGCTGCTCGTCCACGAGATGGGCCACGTCTTCCAGCTGCGTCGCGAGGGCGTCGAGGCGTCGGCGCCGATGTTCATCCCCTTCCTCGGCGCCGTGATCTCGGCCAAGTCGCTCGGTGGCGACGCCGCCGCCGAGGCGCGCGTGGGGCTCGCGGGCCCGATCCTGGGCACGATCGGGACGCTCGTCCCGCTCGCCGTCTGGCTGGCGACCGGGAACGAGTTCTGGCAGGCGCTCGCCTACGTCGGCTTCTTCCTCAACCTGCTCAACCTGCTGCCCGTGCTGCCGCTCGACGGCGGCCGGGCAATGGCGGCGCTCTCGCCCTGGGTCTGGTTCGCCGGCTATGCCGGCCTGATCGCGCTCACGGTGATCTTCCCGAACCCGATCCTGATCCTGGTCCTGATCTTCGGCGGGCTGGAGAGCTGGCGGCGCTGGAAGGCCCGCAACACGCCCGAGAGCCGGGCCTACCACGCGATCCCCGGCCGCACCCGGGCGCTGGTCGCCACGGTCTACCTCGGCCTCGCGGCGCTGCTCGCGGTCGGCGTCGCCGAGACCTTCCTCGAGAAGAGCCTGAGCGATGTCTGAGCCCGCCGGTCGGGCGACGCCGCTGACCGGCGGGTGCTTGTGCGGGGCGGTTCGGTTCGAGATCGAAGGACCGCTCCACGACGCCCGCTACTGCCACTGCGCGCGCTGCCAGCGGCGCACCGGGACCGCGGCCTCGGCGAACGCGAGCGTCGAGCGCGGCGCGCTCACCATGCTCGAGGGCGCCGACCTGCTCCGCGCCTACCGCCCTCCCGACGGTTACGAGAAGCTCTTCTGCGCCGACTGCGGCTCGGCGCTCTTCTCCCGCGGGCGCGACGACCCCGAGGACCTCAGCGTCAGGCTCGGCTCGATCGACGGCGACCCCGGCGTCCGGCCCGGCTTTCGTCAGTTCGTCGAGTCCGCGGCGCCGTGGGAGGCGATCCCCGACGACGGGCTGCCGCGCCACCAGGGCCCCCGCCCCGGCTGATCGCCCGCGTTGGGCGAGTTGCGCCCGCTGGGGTGGTGCAAGTCGCCCAACGTCACCATCGCGCGGCCGCGCGCGACCGCCCGGGGCGACGCGCGCTCAGGCAGTCGGGTCGACCGGCTCCTCGCGGACCACGTCGGCCGCAGGCTTGTCCTCGCGCAGCCCCTTGTAGGAGGGGTGGCGCAGGGTGCCGGCGTTGGTCCATTCCGCGAACTCGACCTCGGCGACCAGCTCGGGCTCGACGAAGTTGGAGTCGCGCTGCGGCTGGCGGCCGGTGAACGGGCTGCTGTTGGTCGCCAGCGGCTCGAGCCGCTCGCGCAGCAGCTTCAGATCCCGCGCGTCGAAGCCGGTCCCGACCTTGCCCGCGTAGCGCAGCTCGCCGCCCTCGTGATAGCCGACCAGCAGCGCGCCGAGCTCGCCCGAGCGCCTGCCCTTGCCCGGCAGCCAGCCGCCGATCACGACCTCCTGGCCGCGCAGGTTCTTGACCTTGAGCCAGTCGCGGCCGCGCTTGCCCGGCCGGTAGGGACTGGCGAGCCGCTTGGCGACGATCCCCTCCAGCCCGCGCTCCCGGCTCGCGCTGAGCATCGCCTCACCCTCGCCGCGGTGGTAGGTCGGCGTCTGCCAGCTCTCGCCGTCGAGCGCGAGCGCCTCGAGCTCGGCGCGCCGCTCCTCGTACGGGCTCTCGAACAGGGTCCGGCCGTCGACGTGGAGCAGGTCGAAGAGCACGTAGGTGACCGGCACGTCGGCCATCCGCCGGCGGACCTCGGCCCGCGAGCCGACGTGCATGCGCCGCTGTAGCCGCTGGAAGCTCGGCCGGCCCTCGTCGTCGTAGGCGACCAGCTCGCCGTCGAGCACGGCGGGGGTGCCGCCGAGCGCCCCCGCCAGCGCGCCGATCTCCGGGTACTGGGGGGTGAGGTCGCGCAGCGTGCGGCTCTGCAGCCGCACCTGCCCAGGCTCGCAGTAGGCGATCGCGCGGACCCCGTCCCACTTGACCTCGTACCCCCACTCCCCCCCGTCGCCGGGCAGCTCGGCCAGGGTCGCCTTCATCGGCTCGATCCGGTCGGGCATCGGCTCGCGTCCGGGCTCGGGGGGATCCATGCGGTGGATCATCCAGTCGTCGCCGCGGGTCTGAAAGAGCGCGTAGCGGCCGCGCACCCGCTCCCCCTTGAAGCGAGCGACGATCTTCTTCTCCTCGATCTTCTCTGGCTCGTAGGTCCCGCTGTCCCAGATCGTCATCTCTCCGGCTCCGTACTCCCCCTTCGGGATCGTGCCGTGGAAGTCGAGGTACTCGATCGGGTGATCCTCGGTATGGACGGCGAGCCGGTTCTCGCTCGGATCCTGTGGAACGCCGCGCGGGAGGGCGAACGAGAGCAGGACGCCGTTGTGCTCGAGACGCAGATCCCAGTGCAGGCGGCGGGCATGGTGCTCGTGGACGACGAAGCTGTGTCCGTCGCCGGCGGTGGCGGCCGCGTCGCCGGACGGCTCCGGAGTCTTGGAAGGATCGCGCTTCGCGCGATACTCCGCGAGCTGCTCGGGGGTCTTCGTCTTCGCCCTCTTGGCCACCGGTGAGTAATTGTTGCGGGGTCAGCGAGATATGGAGGACTGATGGCGGAGCGGGAATTCGACGTGATCGTGATCGGCGGCGGGCCGGCCGGCGAGGTCGCCGCGGGCCGGCTGGCGGGGGGCGACCTCGCGGTCGCGCTGGTCGAGCAGCATCTGGTCGGCGGGGAGTGCTCCTACTACGCGTGCATGCCGTCCAAGGCGCTGCTGCGACCGGGCGAGCTGGTGGCCGAGGTCGATCGGGTCCCCGGCGTCCGCGAGCGGCTCGACGACGGCCCCGACGCGGAGGCGGTTCTGCGACGCCGCGACGAGGTGATCCACGATCGCGACGATTCGAGCCAGCTTCCGTGGCTCGAATCGCGCGGGATCGAGCTGGTACGCGGCCGCGCCGAGTTCACCGGTGAGCGCTCGGTCACCGTCGGGCCGGACGACCTGCGCGCGCGCCGGGCGGTGATCATCGCCACCGGGACCGCCGCGGCGGTGCCACCGATCGAGGGCCTCGCCGAGGCGCGCCCGTGGACCAACCGCGAGGCGACCACCGCCGAACGGGTCCCGGGGCGACTGCTGATCCTGGGCGGGGGCGTGGTCGGGGTCGAGCTGGCCCAGGCCTGGTCCAGCCTCGGCTCGAGCGTGACGGTGGTCGAGGCCGAGCCCCGGATCCTGGTCACCGAGGAGCCGTTCGCGAGCGAGGAGGTCGGCGCGGGGCTGCGCGAAGGCGGCGTCGACGTGCGCACCGGCGCCAGGGCGGTGGGCGCCAGCCGCGGCGAGGGCGGCCAGGTCTCGCTCACGCTCGAGGGCGGCGACGAGCTGCGCGTCGACGAGCTGCTGGTCGCGGTCGGCCGGCGCCCGCGCAGCGACGACCTCGCGCTCGAGGTCGCCGGGGCGAAGGGCGGCGGCTACCTCGAGGTCGACGACCGCCTCCGGGTCGCGGGCTCGGAGGGCCGGCTCTATGCGATCGGCGACGTCAACGGCCGCTCACTGCTCACCCACATGGGCAAGTACCAGGCGCGGATCGCCGCCGACGACATCCTCGGCAAGGACGCCGCCGCTTTCGCGGACAAGAT
Source organism: Solirubrobacterales bacterium (assembly GCA_009379895.1). Classification (GTDB taxonomy): domain Bacteria; phylum Actinomycetota; class Thermoleophilia; order Solirubrobacterales; family 70-9; genus WHSW01. The sequence continues at coordinate 3,767 of WHSW01000157.1, read as the reverse complement.
CGGATCGCCACGCGTCGTGTTCACCGAGCCCCAGGTCGCGGCGGTCGGCCGCACGCTGGCGGGCGCCGAGGAGGCGGGGATCCGCGCCCGGGCCGTCGACGTGCAGACCTCGGCCAACGCGGGCGCCAGCTTCGTCGGGCGCAACGCGCCGGGCACCTCGCGGATCGTCGTCGACGAGGACCGCGGGGTGATCGTCGGCGCGACCTTCGTCGGCCCGGAGATCGCCGAGTCGCTGCAGGCGGCAACGATCGCGGTCGTCGGCGAGGTGCCGATGGAGCGCCTGGCGCACGCGGTGCCGGCCTTCCCGACCCGCAACGAGATCTGGCTCAACCTGCTCGAGGCCTACGGGCTCTGATCAGGCGACCAGGCGTGCGTAGGCGTCCGGGTCGGTGACGCCCTCGGTGAGCAGCACGAGCACCGACGAGCCCGGGCCGGCGCCGAGCGCCGCGCGCGCGCCGGGATCGGCGAGCAGGCGCCCCGCCGCGCCGGCGGCGCCGCCCGAGCATTCGCCGACCGCCAGGCCGAGCGAGGCGAGGCGGCGGGTGCCCTCGACGGCGACCTCGTCCTCGACCCCGCAGAGGATGTCGAACCCGCCGCTGACCAGCGGCCAGGCCACCAGCGACGGCAATCCGGCGTTCAGGCCGGCCATGATTGAGGGATGCGGCCCCGGGACCTCCGTGATCTCGCCGGCTCGAACCGACTCCAGCATGCACGCGGCGGTCGTCGGCTCGACGCCCGCGAGCCGGGCCCGGCCCGCTAGATGGCGCGCGGCGGCGGCCGCCAGCGCTCCCACGCCAATCGGGATCACCGCGACGTCGATCGGCGCCCCGCCGGCTTGCTCGTCGACCTCGCAGAAGATCGTCGCGTAGCCCTCGATCACCCGGCGCGGCACCTCCTCGTAGCCGGGCCACGAGGTATCGGAGAGGACGAGCCGGCGCGGCCCGGCGAGCGCCGCGCTGCGCCTGACCGCGTCGTCGTAGGACCCGTCGACGACCTCGACCCGCGCGCCCTCGCCGGCGATCGCGTCGATCCGCGCCGGGGCAGCCTCGGCCGGCACGAGGATCGTCGCGCCGATGCCGGCCTCTCGTGCCACCCGGGCGACGGCCCGGCCGTGGTTTCCATCGGTGGCGGCGACCAGCTCCAGCTCCGGGTCGTACGGAGGCTCGCCCAGCAGTCGCCGCGCCGCCCACGAGACGCCGAGGAGCTTGAACGCCGGCAGGCCGAAGCGCTCGCGCTCGAACTTCAGCCACGCCCGGCCGACGCCCCACTCGGAGGCGAGCGCCGGCGCCTCGATCAGCGGCGTCGGCGCGTAGCCGGGCAGCCCGCGGTGAAAATGCAGCGGCCGATCGTCGTCCGAGGGCCGGGCGCCGGGGTCGCGGAGCGGGTTGGCCGACCAGTCGATCACGCGCACAGCTCGCGCGCGCACGCGACCAGCGCCTCGGTGCACGCCTCGACGCTGGCCAGGTCGACCCACTCCTCCGCCGCGTGAGCCCCGGCCCCCGCCGGTCCGAAGACGACCGTCGGGATTCCCGCCGCCTGGGTCAGGGCCGCGTCCATCCACGGCGTGTCGCCGTAGACCTCGGCCGGCAGCCCGGTCACGGCCTCGACCCCGCGGGCGATCGCATCCACGACCGCCGCCTCGCGGTCGGCCGCGAACGGCTCGCGCGCCAGACCCACGCTCAGCTCGACCCCCTCGATCCCGTCGATCAGCGCCTCGGCCTCGCGCCGCACGTCATCGACCGTCTCGCCCGGAACCGTGCGCCGCTCGAGCGCCAGCCGGCAGCGGGCGGGATAGCTCGACAGCTCCTGCCCACCCTCGATTTGCGACGCGTGCACGGAGGGCGCGCCCACCAGCGGGTGCGGTGGGCGCGCGTCCAGCGACGCCTGTAGCTCGGCGAGCCGCGCGAGCACGGGCGCCATCCGGGTGATCGCGTCGATTCCCTCGCTCGGCCTCGACCCGTGCGCGGCCCTTCCCGCCGCCTCGATCTCGGCCCAGACGAAGCCCTTGTGGGCCACGCAAACCCGCAGGCCGGTGGGCTCGGTGACGATCGCGGCGTCGGCGCCCCAGCGGCGCAGCACCGACCGCGTGCCGACGCTCGCATGCTCCTCGTCGGCGACCGCGGTCAGCACGACGTCCCCGGCGAGCGCGTCCGCCGACAGCCTCGCGGCGGCCAGCATGCACGCCGCGAGGCTCGCCTTCATGTCGTAGGCGCCACGCCCGTACAGGCGACCGTCGCGGATCTCGGGATCGAAGGGAGCGGCCATGCCCTCGACGCCCACCGTGTCCAGATGCGCGTTGAGCATCAGCGAGGCGCCGCCGCCCCGCCCGCGCGCGACCGCGACGACGCTCGGGCGCTCCGGTGCCGCCTCGTCCACGGTCACCTCCAGGCCCGCCTCGCGCAGCCAGCCGGCGACGAACGCGGCGAGCTCCGCCTCCCCGGCCCCGCCGGGCACCAGCTCCGGGTTCACGGAATCGATCGAGACCAGCGCCGCGATGAGCTCCTCGGGGATCACCGCGCGGATCGTAGAGCGACGACGCCCGGCCCGGACGCGGCCCGGCGGGGCCCCGCTCGATGGCCGCTCGATCGACCGGGCGCGTGCCCGGCGGGTTGCCGGAGGTGCCGAATCACGGATCCTGGGTAAGGGGAGGTGCGATGACTGAGGAGAACACGCGGATCACCCGGCGGGTGCTCGATGAGCTGTTCGAGCAGGGCAACCTCGATGCGGCCGATGAGCTGATCCATCGGGACTTCGTCAACCACGAGGCGCCCCCGGACAACCCACGGGGGCCCGAGGGCCTGAAGGAGACGGTGAGCTGGCTGCGGGGCCTCTGGGGCCCGATGCGCGCGGAGATCGAGGACGAGATCTGCGAGGGCGACAAGGTGGCGGCCCGGGTGACCGTGCACGGGCACCACGTCGGCGCGTTCCTCGGCAAGCCCCCGACCGGCAAGGAGTACGCCGCCGAGCAGATCCACATCTGGCGGCTCGAGGACGGCAAGGTGATCGAGCACTGGTCGGTTCGTGACGATCTCGGCCAGGCACTTCAGCTCGGGCTGTTGGACGGGTAGGAAGGGCGCGTGCCGGCGAGGAGCGCTCGCGCTAGTGGACTGATGCGTATCCGGTTGACTCAGGCTGCATGCCTGAGCGCCGTGATCTCGTCGTAGGTCGTCGGGTCGTGGATCGCGCCGAGCCCGAGGAGGGTTTGAAAGGCCGCCATCGGCGTGCCTCGCCGGTTGTGACGAAAGACGAACTCGTCGAGGTAGACGGGCAGGTGCTCATTCGAGACGCCGCGATGGGTGCCGTGCATCCAGGCCTTCAGGTTGGAGATCGCTCGATGCACCCGAGGTAGCAGTTGCTCCTCGGGGGCCGCACCCGTCTGTTTGCGCGGGCGGTGCTCGTAGCCGAGCTTGGCCAGGCCCGCGTAGGAGTTGAGCCCGTCGGTGTGAACGATCGCCCCCGGGGCCGTTGTCGCCTTCGTGAACGCCTCCAGCGTCTTCGCCCGCGAGTTCGCGAGCACCTGCAGGCGCAATCGCCCCGATCCATGCCCGCGGACCTCGATCGCGGCACCGACGAGCGCCTTCTTGCCGCGCTGACGGCTGCCTTTGAGGCCCTCCTCGTACCCGCCGAGCCAGAAGTCGTCGATCTCTAGCTCGCCCTTCAGGGGCTCGCGCTCGGGGGCCACCATCGCTCGGCGCAGCTTCTGCAGGATCAGCCACGCCGTCTCATAGCGTGAGAGCCCGAGCTGTCGCTGCAGCTGCTTGGCCGAG
>WHSW01000156.1 GCA_009379895.1 Solirubrobacterales bacterium | reverse complement strand
CGTCGCCACGCCGACCTGCTGGTCGTCGGCGGCGGCGCGGCGGGGCTGGCGGCGGCCGCGCGGGCCGCCGAGCTCGGGGCCGACACCGTGCTCGCCGACGAGGGCCACGCGCTCGGCGGGCGGCTGCTCGCCGAGGGCGGTCACGAGCGTGCCGGCGAGCTCGCGGGGCGGGCGCGGAAGGCCGGGGTCGAGATCCTGGCGCCGGCGGCGACCCTGGGCTACTTCGACGGCCTGGTGCCGATCTGGGCGGGCGCGACCCTGCATCAGGTGCGGGCGCGGCGCACGATCGTCGCCACCGGCACGATCGAGCAGCCGCTCGTCTTTGGCGGCAACGACCTTCCCGGCGTGATGCTCTCCGGGGGCGCGCTGCGGCTCCTGCGGCTCTACGGCGTGCTCCCGGGTCGTCGCGCCGCCGTCGCCACGGTCTCTGAGCGTGGGCTCGAGGCGGCGGTCGCGCTGCGCGATGGGGGCGTCGAGATCGCGCTCGTCGCCGACCTGCGGTCGCTGCCGGGCGGCCCGGCCGCCGACCGGCTGCGAAGCGCGGGCGTGCCGATCCGCAACGGCGCGACGGTCGTCCGGGCCACCGGCCGCAAGCGGGTGCGCCGGGCGCTGATCGCGCGCGTGGACGCCGACGGGGGACCGCTCGAGCCGGGCGAGTCGGTCGATTGCGACCTGTTGCTCGTCTCGGGGGCCGATGCACCCGCCACCTCGCTGCTCCACCAGGCCGGCGCGGGGGCCGCCTACGAGCGGCACAGCGGACGCTTCCTCGCGGGCGACGGGCTGCCGGACGGGATGCTCGCGGCCGGTTCGGTCGCCGGCGTCGGCGAGCCCGCGCTCGCCGAGTTGTCCGGCCACGTCGTCGGCGCCCGGGCGGCGCACGAGCTCGGGCTGGGCGACGAGCGCTCCCGGCGGCGCTGCGCGGACGAGGCGTCGATGCTCGCCGCCGGCGACGGGCGGCCCGGCTTCGCGGTTGCGCCCGCGCGGGCGGGCGCGGGCGCGGAGCGCTCGTTCGTCTGCCTGTGCGAGGACGTGACCGCCAAGGACATCGACCACGCCGCCGCCGAGGGCTATGACTCAATCGAGCTCTGCAAGCGCTACACGACGGCCACCATGGGGCCGTGCCAGGGCCGGATGTGCTCGCTCGCGGCGGTCAGAGCGCTGGGCCGGGCCACCGGCGCCCGCCCGTCCGAGATCGGCGTCACGGTCGCCCGCCCACCGTGGTCGAGCGTGCCGATGGGCGTGCTCGCGGGCCGGCCGTTCGAGCCGGCGAAGCGCTCGGCGATCCACACGCGCCATCGCGAGCTCGGCGCGAACGTGCTCTGGGCCGGCGACTGGCGCCGCCCGTACGACTACGGGGACCCCGAGGGGGAGGCGATGGCGGTCCACGAGGCGGCCGGGCTGATCGACCTCTCCCCGCTCGGCAAGCTGCTCGTCCAGGGGCCCGACGCGGGGGCGTTCCTCGACCGGCTCTACCCGAACCGGCTCTCGAACCTGAGGGTGGGCCGGGTTCGCTACGGGGTGCTGAGCTCCGACGCGGGACGGATCCTCGACGACGGCACGGTCAGTCGGCTCGACGAGACGAGCTTCTATGTGACCACGACATCGAGCGGCGCGGGGGCGGTCGAGGAGCGGTTCTCGTGGTGGCTGGCCGAGTGGCGGATGAGCGTCTGGCTCACCGACGTGACCCAGGCCCTGTCCGCGATCAACCTGGCCGGGCCGCGCTCGCGCGAGGTCCTCGCGCCGCTGGCGGCGGACGTGGACTGTGCGCCCGACGAGCTCGGCTACCTGGACGCCCGGCGGGGGCACGTGGCCGGGGTGCCGTGCCTGATCGCGCGGATCGGCTTCGTCGGCGAGCTCGGCTACGAGCTCCACTTCCCGGCGGCGTTCGGGACCCACGTCTGGGACGCGTTGCTGGAGGGCGGTCGCGCGCACGGGATCCGACCGTTCGGGCTCGAGCCCCAGCGGCTGCTGCGCCTGCAGAAGCTGCACGTGATCGTCGGCCAGGACACCGACTCGGAGTCGAGCCCCTACGAGGCCGCCATGCCGTGGATCGTCAAGCTCGACAAGGAGGGTGACTTCGTCGGCCGGTGGGCGCTCGAACGGCGTGCCGAGCGCCCGCCCGAGACGGCCCTGGTCGGCTTTCGGACCGCCAACGGGCGGGTGCCGGCCGAGGGCGCGGCGGTCGTTGTCGAGGGCAGGCCGGCGGGCCGCGTGACCAGCTCGCGCTTCAGCCCGAGGCTCGGAGCGGTGATCGGGATCGCCCACGTACCGGTCGCGCTCGCCCGCGAGGGCAGCGTGGTGACGATCGCCGAGGACGGCGCCGAGACCGAGGTCGAGGTCACGACCCGCCCGTTCTATGACCCCGACGGGGAGCGGCAGCGAGCCTGACCATGGCGGCCGACTTCCTCTCGCCCGACCGCACGATCGAGCACCGGGGCGCCGTGCCGCCGGCCCGCTCGCCGCTGCACGAGCGCGCCCGGCAGGCCGGGGCACGGTTCGTGATCCGCGACGGCTGGGAGGTGGCGTCGAGCTACGGGTCGGTGGCGGCGGAGATAGCCGCCTGCCGCGCCAGCGCCGGGATCGCCGACCACTCCCAGATCGGCAAGCTCGAGCTCCGGGCTCGGGCGGGGGTCCTCGCCGGCTGCGTGGCGGGGCGCGCGGGCGCCGCCCTGGAACCCGGGACCGCCCGCCCCGACGGCGCGACGTGGTGGTGCCCGCTCACCGACGAGCGGGCGCTCGTGCTGGTCGCGCACGGTCGCGCCGGCGCGCTGCGCGAGGCCCTCGAGCGCGAGCTCGTCCGCCGGGGCGGCACGGTCGTCGATGTCACCTCGGGCCACGCGGCGATCGCGCTCGTCGGGCCGCGGGCGCGCGAGGTCCTCGCCCGCGTGACGGCGATCGAGGTCGGTCCGCGGGCCCTGCCCGAGGGTGGCTTTCGGCCCGGGTCGGTGGCTCGGGTGCCGGCGATGCTCCTGCGCGAGCACGGCGACCGCTTCCTGGTCCTGTGCGGGTCGGCCCACGCGGAGTATCTGTGGCTCGCGCTCAGCGACGCCGGCCGCCCGCTCGGGGCGATCCACCTCGGCGTCGACGCGCTCGACCGACTCGAGGCGGTGCGGCCACGGTGATCGGCAGGGTGCCCGCGGGTGCTTGACCTGTTTCGCAGGCGGCGGATGTGGGCCCCGCGCGCGGAGCTGCGGCCGTCCTACGACGTGGTGATCGTCGGCGGGGGCTCGCACGGGCTGGCGACCGCCTACTACCTCGCCGAGCGCGGGATCCGCGACGTCGCCGTGCTCGAGCGCAGCTACATCGGCTCGGGCGCGGCCGGGCGCAACACCACGATCCTGCGCTCCAACTACCGCACGCCCGAGGGCGCTCGCTTCTACGACGCGAGCGTGCGCCTCTACGAGCGGCTCTCCGGCGAGCTCGGCTTCAACCTGCTCTTCTCCCAGCACGGCCACCTGACCCTGGCGCACACGGACCGGGCGGTCTACGTGATGCGCGAGCGCGCCGAGGTCAACCGGGCGCTCGGGATCGACAGCCGCGTGGTCGACCCGCAGGAGGTTCAGCGGCTCGCCCCGGCGATGCGGGTGCGCCCTGACGCGCTGTTTCCGATCGAGGCCGCCCTCTACCACCCGCCCGGCGGCGTGATCCGCCACGACGCGGTCGTCTGGGGCCTCGCTCGCGGCGCGGACGCCGGCGGGGCGGAGATCCATCCGCACACGGAGGTCACCGGGATCGAACGCGCGAACGGTCGGGTCACGGGAGTGCGCACGAGCCGCGGCTCGGTGAGCACCGGGACGGTGATCAACTGCACCGCGGGCTGGAGCACCCTGATCGCCGAGATGGCCGGGGTCGCGCTGCCGATCACCACCCACGTCCTCCAGGCCTTCGTCACGGAGCCGCTCAAGCCGCTGCTCGACGTGGTCGTAGTCTCGTCCGGAATGCACGTCTACATCTCGCAGACCGACCGCGGCGAGTTCCTGATCGGCGCCGAGATCGAGCCGTGGACGAGCTACCGGATGCAGGGGACGCTCAACTTCCTCCAGGAGGCCTCCCGCCACACGCTCGAGCTCTTCCCACAGCTGGAGCTCGCGCGCATCCTGCGCAGCTGGGCGGGGCTGTGCGACATCAGCCCCGACTACAGCCCGATTCTCGGCGAGACCGAGGTCGGCGGGTTCCTGCTCAGCGCGGGGTGGGGGACCTACGGCTTCAAGGCCGCGCCGATCGTCGGCAAGACGCTCGCCGAGCTCGTCGACACCGGTGAGCAGCCCGAGCTGATCCGTCCGTTCAGGCTCGAGCGCTTCTACGAGGACCGGCTCGTCTCCGAGCTGGCCGCGGCCGCGGTCAGCCACTGACATGGGCGGGGAGCGGGACACGGCGCCATCCGCCCCCGGCCGGGCCGAGCCGGGCGAGGCGGTCCCCGGCGGGCGGCTGCTGATCTCCTGTCGCGATCGCCCGGGCATCGTCGCCGCCGTCTCGAGCTTCCTCCATGAGTCCGGCGCGAACATCGTCAGATCGGATCAGCACTCCACCGATCCGGCCGGGGGCCACTTCTTCATGCGCATGGAGTTCACGGTGGCGCCGGGCTTCGAGGAGCGCGGGCTCGCCCGGGCGTTCCAGGACCAGGTCGCGTCGCGCTTCGAGATGCGCTGGCGCGTGCACCGGGCGGGCGAGCGCAAGCGGGTGGCGATCCTCGTCTCGCGCCACGACCACTGCCTGCTGGACCTGCTCTGGCGCTGGCGGAGCGGCGAGCTCGACATGGATCTGGGGCTCGTCTGCTCCAACCATCCCGACCTCGAGCGGGACGTGAGGTCGTTCGGCCTGCCCTTCGCTCACGTGCCGATGACCGCCGAGACGCGCGCGGGGGCCGAGGCGAAGCTGCTCGAGCGCCTCGCCGGCGGCTTCGACCTGATCGTCCTCGCCCGCTACATGCAGATCCTCTCGGGCAGGTTCCTCGACGCGGTAGGGGCGCCGCTGATCAACATCCATCACTCGTTCCTGCCGGCCTTCGCGGGCGCCGACCCCCACCGGCGAGCGCGGGAGCGGGGGGTGAAGATCATCGGGGCGACGGCGCACTACGTGACCGAGGAGGTCGACGCCGGGCCGATCATCGAGCAGGACGTGGTCCGCGTCTCGCACGCTCACGACGGTCGCGACCTGGAGCGGCTCGGCCGCGACATCGAGCGTGCGGTGCTCGCGCGCGCGGTCGGCTGGCACGTCGAGGACCGGGTGCTCGTGCACGAGAACCGGACCGTAGTCTTCTCCGACTGATGCGGCGGTCCAGGAGGCCGGTCTGACACTCACCACCCGCACCCAGGTCGGGATCGTCGGGGCGGGTCCGGCCGGCCTCGTGCTCGGCCGGCTCCTGGACCTGCACGGCATCGAGTCGGTCATCCTCGAGGCCCGGGACCACGCCTACGTCGAGCAGCGCGTCCGGGCCGGGGTGCTCGAGCAGGGAACCGCGGATCTGCTCGGCGAGATCGGGGTCGGCGAGCGGATGCGGCGCGAGGGCCTCGTGCACCACGGCGTCGAGCTGCGGTTCGGGGGGCGGGGGCACCGAATCGCGTTCGACGAGCTCACCGGCGGGCGCGGGATCACGGTCTACGGCCAGCAGGAGGTGGTCAAGGACCTGATCGCGGCCCGTCGCGAGGCGGGTGGGGAGCTGCTCTTCGAGGCCGAGGCGGTGAGCGCTCACGGCATCGACTCCGAGCGCCCCTCGCTTCGCTTCCGGCATGGCGGCCGCGAGCGCGAACTGCGCTGCGACGTGATCGCCGCCTGCGACGGCTTCCACGGCGTCTGCCGCGACGCCCTGCCGCCCGGCGCGCTCAGGCTCTACGAGCGCGACTACGCGTTCGGCTGGCTCGGCATCCTGGCCCGCGTCGCACCCTCGAGCGACGAGCTGATCTACTGCCACCACGACCGGGGCTTCGCGCTGCACAGCATGCGCTCGCCCGAGCTGACCCGCCTCTACCTGCAGTGCGATGCCGGCGAGGACCTCGAAGCCTGGCCCGACGAGCGGATCTGGGACGAGCTCGAGCTCAGGTTCGCCCGCGAGGGTTGGGAGCTCGGCCGCGGGCCGATCATCGAGAAGCTGATCGCGCCCGTGCGCAGCTTCGTCGCCGAGCCGATGCAGCACGGCCGCATGTTCCTTGCCGGCGACGCCGTTCACATCGTGCCCCCCACGGGAGCCAAGGGCCTGAACCTCGCCGTCGCCGATGTGCGTGTGCTCGCGGATGCTCTCGCGCGGTGGTTCGCCACCGGTGACGGGGCGCCGCTCGCCGCCTACTCGGACACCTGCCTGCGCCGCGTGTGGCGCAAGCAGTACTTCTCGTCGTGGATGACGTCGATGCTCCATCGCCAGCCCGACGATCGCGACGGCTTCCAGGCGAGGGTGCAGCGGGCCCAGCTCGAGAACGTCTGCTCCTCGCGGGCCGCCGCGACCATGCTGGCCGAGAACTACGTCGGCCTCGAGCGTCCAGATCAGGGCACGCCGGCGTGAAGCTTCCAGATCAGAGCACCTCGCTCGCTCGGAGCCTCCAGATCAAATTGTTTGATCTGTTCTATAGACTGGGCGCGAAATCATCGGCGAAGCCCGGGGCGCCCCCCATGATCACGGCGAGAGGGGATCAGGATTGACCGACCAGTTGACGAGCGGCGGAGTGCTGGGCTACCGGCGCGAGAGCACCGACCCGCCCTATCTCCACCCCGACTACGTCTCGACGCGCACGCGGGCGCCGAAGCGGCCGCTGGTCCCGCTCGCGCACACGCTCTCCGAGGTCACCGGACCGGCCTTCGGCGACCAGCCGGTCGGCGAGCTCGACCATGACCTGACGCGCCAGCACGAGGGCGAGCCGCTCGGGGAGCGGATGATCCTGCACGGCCGCGTGCTCGACGGTGACCGGCGGCCCGTGCGCCGCACCCTGGTCGAGCTCTGGCAGGCCAACGCCGCGGGCCGCTACCGCCACCACGTCGATCGCCACCCCGCGCCATTGGACCCGAATTTCAGCGGCGCGGGCCGCTGCCTGACCGACGACGAGGGCCGGTACCGGTTCGTGACGGTCAAGCCGGGGGCCTATCCGTGGCGCAACAGCGCCAACGCCTGGCGCGCGAACCACATCCACCTCTCGCTCTACGGCCCTGCTTTCGCGACCCGGCTGGTGACCCAGGTCTTCTTTCCCGGCGACCCGCTCTTCTTCCAGGATCCGATCTTCAACTCCGTCCCCGACCCCCGGCACCGCGAGCTGTTGATCTGCCGCTTCGACCTCGAGCACACGGTCCCGGAGTGGGCGCTCGCCTACGAGTTCGACGTCATCCTGCGCGGCCGCGACGGGACCCCGTTCGAGGACTGAGGTGGCGCTCCCCACGCCGTCGCAGACCGTCGGGCCGTTCTTTCACATCGGCCTGCGCAGCGACGGCTGGCGCGAGCTCGTCGCGCTCGACTCGCCCGACGCGATCCGGCTCGAGGGGGTCGTGGTCGACGGCGAGGGCGAGATCGTCGACGACGCCCTGATCGAGATCTGGCAGGCCAACCGAGCCGGGCGCTACGCCCACCCCGAGGACGCTCGCGAGGAGGTCGCGTTCGAGGACGGCTTCAGCGGCTTCGGCCGCTGCGAGACCGACGCCGAGGGCAGCTACCGGTTCGTGACCGTCAAGCCGGGCCCCGTGCCGGCGCCCGGCGGGCGGATGCAGGCCCCCCACATCGAGGTCTCGGTGCTCGCGCGCGGGCTGCTCAAGCGGCTCGCGACGCGGATCTACTTCCCGGACGAGGGCGAGGCGAACGCCGCCGACCCGGTGCTCTCGGCGCTCGACCCCGAGCTTCGCGGGACCCTCCTCGCGCGCGAGGACGGCGGCGCGCTGCGCTTCGACATCCGCCTCCAGGGCGACGGCGAGACGGTCTTCTTCGACGTCTAGCAGTGTCGACTGACCCAAATGCGCTCCGCCCTGACGGCGTCTGGCCGCGCCTGGCGGCAGCGGGCCGCTTCGACTACGGTCGGGTCTGAGGTGTCCGGTGATGTCCTTGCGGAGCTGTTCGTGCCCGAGGCGATGCGCGAGTGCGTCTCCGGCGGCGCCTGGCTGCAGGCGATGCTCGACTTCGAGGTGGCGCTCGCGGCGGCGGAGGCGCGCGCCGGCGTGATCCCCACCGAGGCGGCGGAGGCGATCGCCGCGGGCTGCGACCCCGAGCGCTTCGATCCGGGGGCGATCGGCACGCGCGCGCGGGCCGCGGGCAATCCGGCCGTCCCCCTGGTTCGCTCCCTGGCGGAGTCCGTCGGGGGCGAAGCGGGCGGCTTCGTGCACTGGGGGGCGACGAGCCAGGACGCGATCGACACCGCCTCGATGCTCGTCGCGCGCCGGGCCCGCGCCCTGATCGAGGCGGACCTCGCCGGGGTCGCCGCCGCGTGCGCGCGACTGGCCGCCGAGCATCGGGCCACGATCATGCCCGCTCGCACGCTCCTTCAGCAGGCGTCGCCGACGACCTTCGGCCTCAAGGCGGCGGGCTGGCTCGCGGCCGTCGTCGACGCGCGCCGGCGGCTTGGCGGCGTCGGGCTCGCGGTTCAGCTCGGCGGGGCGGCCGGCACGCT
>WHSW01000155.1 GCA_009379895.1 Solirubrobacterales bacterium | reverse complement strand
CCCCGGCGGGGGGCGGCGGGATCGGCCGCGAGCGGGCGCTGGCGCACCTGCGCGACACCTGGCGGGCGCTCACCCCGCTGGACCGCTGGCTCGACCGCAACGTCGGCGCCAGCTCGCTGCCGCCCGAGACCCGCTCCCGCCGCCGCGGGCGCTGATGCCGAGCGGGGCGCCCCGCAGCGAGCGACTCGACGCCGAGCTCCCCGACCCCGATCGGCATCTAGATTTCGCCGACCGCCAGCTCAATCACCCGAAGGTCGCTCCCTGGCACGGCGGCGGGCGCACCCAAGACTAGTCCGCTCGAGGTCGGTTGGTCGATCAGGCCGGATCGGTGGGGCGAGGGCCTGGCCCCCGAGGCGGCCGCGGTATCGCTCGAATGGGGTTTTCGGCGCCTCGGGCTCGACGAGATCGTCTCCTTCGCCCTGATCGACAACGTCCGTTCCCGCGCCGTGATGCAGAAGGTGGGCATGGAGCCCGTGCGCGAGTTCGAGCGGCTGGGGCTCCCCCACATCCTTTATCGGATCGTGGATAGATCCTCGTGCCGGGTCTCGCCCGAGGACGCACGACGGGGTGGCGCTCGCGGCCGGCGGCCCCGATCGCCGGTGCTCGCTCGCCGGGCCCGCTACTCGTCTGACCCGCGCGCGGGCCCGCGCCGCAGGGCGACGCCGGTCAGGATCTCGCGGACGATCCGGTCGGCGACCAGTGCGGTGATGTCCCGCGCGCCGACGCGGTCGGGGAGGACCTCGACGACATCGGCGCCGACGAGCTCGACCGAGCCGGCGATCTCGCGGCAGGCCCAGAGCAGGTCCGCCGAGGCCATCCCGCCGGGCTCCGGGGTCCCGGTGCCCGGCGCGAAGGCCGGATCGAGCACGTCGACGTCGACCGACATGAACACCGGCCCGGGGCCGAGCGCCCCGAGCGCGTCGGCGACCACCGCGCGGATGCCCCGGTCGCGCACCTCATGCATCGGGTGCGAGACGACGCCGCGCCGTCGCTGCCAGTCGAACTCCTCCTCTCCCGGCCAGTAGCCGCGCAGCCCGATCTGCACGTACCGCGCCGGGTCGACGCTCCCGCTCTCCACGAGGCGGTACATCGGGGTCCCGTGCGAGAGCTCGGCGCCGAACAGCTCGGCGGCGGTGTCGGTGTGGGCGTCGAAGTGAACCAGGCCCACCGGGCCGTGAACGCTCGCGCAGGCGCCGACGTCGGGCTCGGCGATCGAGTGGTCGCCGCCGAGCACGATCGGAACCGCCCCGGCGGCGAGCACCTCGCCCACCGCCCGCTCGATCGCCCGGTGCGAGCCGCGCGGGTCGGCCGGCAGGACCGCCGCGTCGCCGTAGTCGATCACCCGCAGCTCGGCGAGCGGGTCGAGCCCGGCCTCGAGGTGCGGGCCCGGCGCGCAGCTGGCGCTGCGGATCGCGCGCGGCCCGTAGCGCGTCCCGGGCGCGTCGGAGGTGAGCTCGTCGAGCGGCGCCCCGACGATCACCGCGTCCGCGCCCGCCAGCTCCTCGGGCTCCTCGGTGTAGGGCAGCCCCGCGTAGGTGACCAGCCCGGCATAGTCGGGCCGCCCGTCGTGGGCCGCCCAACGCTTCATCGGATCGATCATCGAGACTCCTTCGGCTCGGCGGTTCGTTGGCTCAGGACGCGAGAACGTAGGCCAGGAAGGCGCCGAAGAGCGCCGACCAGGCGATCACCGGTGGCCACTCGAAGCGGCCGCGCAGGCGCAGCGCCCAGTAGGCGAGCACGCCGCCGGCGACGCCGAGGATGCCCGAGACCACGGCGAAGTGGTCAAGGTCCCAGTCGGTGAGCGCGAGGCCGAAGGCGATCGGGATCGTCGACTGAAAGACCATCGCGCCGGTGATGTTGCCGAGCGCGAGGCTGTCCTTGCCGTCGCGGACCCAAAAGAAGCTGTTGGCCTTCTCGGGCAGCTCGGTGGCCAGCGGCGCGAGCACGAGCGAGAGCACCAGCGGCTCGACCCCGAGCGACCCTGCGACGCTGATCAGCTCCTCGACGAACAGGTGCGCGCCGCCGACGATCGCGCCGAGCCCGACCAGGAACTGGAGCACGATCGTCGCGTTGGCCGGCTCGGCCGCCCCGCTGCGGTCCATGTAGAGGGGGCCGATCGACTCGACGCCCTGCACCGCGCCCCCGCCGCGCAAGGTGGCGCGCACGTAGACGAGGTAGGCGCCGACGAAGACGAGGGCGAGCGGGACGTGCAGCCCCTCGGGCACGACCACGCCGATCAGCAGCCCGGCGGAGAAAAAGACCAGGAAGAAGAGCAGGTCGCGGTCGAGCGTCTCGACGTCGGCCGTCAGCCTCATGCCCTGCTCGCGGCGGTGCTTGAACAGGTGCGCGGAGACCCCGACCAGGGCCATCGCGATCGTCGCGAGCAGGAAGGGGGCGCCGATGATCGCCCCGATCGCGACGTCCTCCGAGCCCTCCGCGCCGCCGATGATCGCGACGATCGGGATCAGCGTCTCGGGCATCGCGGTGCCGACCGCCGCCAGCACGCTGCCCGTCGCCCCCTCGCCGAGGCCGAGGCGGTGGCCCGCCCACTCGACGGCGTTGGTGAAGATCAGCGCCCCGGCCAGGATGACGGCGAAGCTGAAGAGCAGGAATACGGCGTCCATCGTCAGCTGCTACCCGCGGGTCGCCGGCTCAGGCGTAGAAGAAGGCGATCCCGAGGATCGCGTAGAGGGCCATGAGCTGGACGCCCTCGAACCAGTTCGACTCGCCGTCGCGGGTGACGGTGTTGGCGATCAGGATCGCGATCAGGATTCCGCCGAGCTCGAAGCCGTTGAAGACGAGCGCCAGCGGCTCCGGGCCGATGAAGTACGAGGCGACGACCAGCACGGGGGCGACGAAGAGGGCGATCTGGGCGCTGGAGCCGATCGCGATGTTGACCGCGAGGTCCATCTTGTCCTTGTAGGCGACCAGGATCGCGACCCAGTGCTCGGCCGCGTTGCCGACGATCGCGACCACGATCACCCCGATGAAGAACTCGCTCAGCCCGATCGACTCGGAGGCCTCGGAAATCGAGCCGACCAGGATCTCCGACATCCCCCCGACCGCGAGCCCGGCGATGAACAGCATCAGCACCGAGCGCCTCACGCTCCAGCCGTAGCCCTCCTCCTCCTCCTGGGCGTAGGGCGGGTTGAACAGGTCGCGATGGGTCCGCAGCGAGAAGAACAGGCCGGCGACGTAGGTGCCAGCGAGCACGATCGCGACCGCCAGCGACAGATGCTCGACCGTCGAGTCGTACTCGATCAGCTCCGACCCCGGCGCGGGCAGCCCCTGGCCCTCGACGAGCTCGAAGATCGCCGGCATCAGCAGCGCGCCCGCGGCGAGGAACAGCATCGTCGCCTGCGCGCTCGCCGCGGTCACGCTGAACGTCTGGCGCTTGCGGCCGAGCCCGCCGACCAGCATCGAGGCGCCGAGGACGAGCAGCACGTTGCCGATGATCGAGCCGACGATCGAGGCCTTGACCACCTCGTGCAACCCGGCGCCGAGCGCGAACAGTGCGATGATCAGCTCCGGGGCGTTGCCGAAGGTGACGTTCAGCAGACCGCCGATCCCGGGTCCCGACCGCGCCGCGAGCTCCTCGGTGGCGAGCCCCATCAGCGCCGCGGTCGGGATGATCCCGAGCGCCGCGATGACGAAGATCGCGCCGGCCGGCGTCCCGACGATCTCGAGCACGACGGCGAGCGGGATGAAGGGGGTCAGCAGGTAGGGCCAACCCTGGGCCGTGAGCAGGAAGCGCATGGGCCGGGCAGCCTATTGAGCCACCGGGGCAGACGAGAGCCCGGGCCCGCAAGTCGAAGGGGGGCCCCAGCTCTCTCGCCGGGGCCCTCTTGGGACGCTTCGCTGTGTTGAGGTCGCTCGCTAGAGCGAGCTCGCGCACTTGTTGATCTCGGCGGGCGTCTGGGCCTTGCCGACGCACTCGAGGTAGGCGTCGGCCGCGTCATCGCCGCCCGCGCTCCCGCCGCCGCCGGCGCTTCCACCCAGCCCGGCGCCGCCGAGACCCTCGAGGCCGCCCAGCCCGCCGAGCGAGCTCGGGTCGACGCCGAACTGGCGCAGCAGGTCGTCGATCGGCTTGGCGCCGCTCGGGGCCGAGATCGTCTGCTCCTCGTTGACGGCGCCGAGGCGCATCGAGAGGTTCAGATCGACGCTCTCGACCCCCGCGGCGTCGGCCTCGGGGATCTGGCTCGGGTCGAGCCCGAGGCCGAAGTCGAGACCGCGCAGCGTGTGATCGTCGGTCGCCGAGTAGAGGTCGAAGCTCGCGTCGGTGATCGCGTCGGAGACCTGCTGGACCTCCTCGCCGCTCGGGGTCGATCCCGACGCCTGCGGCACCGCGCTGCCCAGCGCGACCAGGTCCTGGAGCATCGCGTCGACGTTGACCGTGCCCGAGAGGTGGTCGGTATCGGTGCCCTCGATCTCCTCGGTGCCCTCGCTGCTCAGGTCACCGAGCCAGCTCGTGAAGTCGATGTCGCAGGCGGCGGGGTCTCCGCCCTGCTGCTTGAGGCTCGACTCGCAACCCTTCTGAAACGCCTCGGTGAAGCTCAGTCCCTGGGCACTGTCCGACTGCTGCTTTGCCGCCTGCTCGGCGAGCGCCTTGAACTGGCCGAACAGCTCGGTGCCGACCTCGTAGGCGCTGCCCCCGTACTCGACGTAGGCGTTGTCCTCAGTGATCACCAGCCCGCCGTCGAAGCTGAGGCTCTGGCCGGCGGCCTCACCGCTCAGCGAGCCCGTCAGATCGAGCTGGGGAATCGAAGCCGGGTTGTCGGGATCGGTCTGAAACGGTCCCTCGAGCTTGGCCTCGAAGCTGCCGCTCTGCGAGCCCTCGACGGAGCCGCCGAGGGTGAACGAGAGGTCGCCGCTGGAGATCGTGGTGTCGTTGTTGAAGGTCTCGTCGAGGACCGTCTGCGGGTCGACGTCGTCGCCGTCATCACCGCCGCAGCCCGCGACCAGCGCGGGTACGAGCAGCGCGAGCGCGCCGATGACGAAGAGACTGCGGATTCGGTTCACGGTCGGTTATCTCCTGTTTGGTTGAGAACGCCCCTTTGCAAGCCGCGCCAGCGTAGCGGACACGACCCGGGCTTCCCAGCCGTCGCCACGATCGTGCGGCGATCCGCTGTCCGGCTCCGAAGATGTCCGCAGACCGGCTCCGAAGATGGCCGTAAGACCGGGTGCGGAAGCGCCGCGGACGGTCGTCGATGCGCAGCAGTGGGCGCGCGTGAGCGCTCTATCATTTTGCAGCGCGAGGCGCTGGAGAAATGGGGACGATGATCGACCGCTACCTGAATCGGCTCGAGGCGCCGGACGGCGGTCCTCGCATCCGCGAGATCGCGATCTCATGACCGAGCTCACCTGCCCCGAGTGCGGCGCCGAGAACCCACCGGGGGCGAGGTTCTGCATGGCCTGCGGCGCGCCGCTGGCGGCCACCTGCGCGGAGTGCGGGGCCGAGAACCCACCCGGGGCGAGGTTCTGCATCGAGTGCGGCGCCTCGCTTGGCCGCGCGCCGGCGACGCGCGGTGGCGCCGGCGACGAGCCGCCGCCGGAGGAGCGGCGCACGGCCACCGTCCTGTTCGCCGACCTCTCGGGCTACACGGCCGCCTCCGAGCGCCTCGACCCGGAGCTGATCAAGTCGCTCACCGAGCGCGCGCTGCGGCGGCTCGGCGAGGAGGTCGAGCGCCACGGCGGGACGATCGACAAGTTCATCGGCGACAACGTGATGGGCCTCTTCGGCGCCCCGGTCACCCACGAGGACGACCCCGAGCGGGCCGTCCGCGCCGGGCTGGCGATGCAGGGGGCGATGGACGAGATCAACGAGCGGGTCGCGGCGGGCGGCGGCTCGAGCTTCGAGCTGCGCGTCGGGATCAACTCCGGCGAGGTGCTGGCGGGCCGGGTGGGCGACGGCTACACGGTGATCGGCGACCCGGTCAACGTCGCGGCCCGGCTGCAGGGCGCCGCGCGGCCGGGGACGGTGATCGTCGGCGAGCTCACCCACCGTCTGACCCGCTCGGCGATCGAGTACGTCGAGCTCGGGCCCCTCGAGCTGAAGGGAAAGTCCGAGCCGGTCGCGGCCTGGGAGGCCGTCCGGGCCGTCGTCCGCGGTCGGGCTCCGCGCGCGGCGCGCACCTCGACGCCGCTGGTCGGCCGCGACGACGAGTCGGCGCTGCTGTTCGGGCTCTTCGAGCGGGTCGTGCGCGAGAGCCGGCCCCACCTCGTGACCGTGATCGGCCAGGCCGGGATGGGCAAGTCGCGGTTGCTGTCCGAGCTCAACCGGCGGCTCGGCGGACTCGAGAACCCGCCGGCGGTGCGGCTCGGAAGCTGCCCGGCATACGGTGCGGGACTCGCCTACTGGGCGCTCGGCGAGGTCGTGCGCGGGACCTTCGAGATCGCCGACAGCGACGACGGCGAGAGCGCCTGGGGCAAGCTCGAGCGCGGCGTCGCCCGCCTGGTCGCCGGCTCCGACACCGAGGAGCCGACCGAGCGCATCGCCGCCGCCCTCGGCCGCCCGCTCGGGATCGAGCCGCCGCCGGAGCTCGCCTCCGCCGAGCCGCAGGACCCGCAGCAGATGCGCGACCGCCTCTTCTCGGCGACCCGCCTGCTGATCGAGTCCGCGGCGCGGGTCGAGCCGCTGGTCTTCGCGGTCGAGGACATCCACTGGGCCGACGAGGGCATGCTCGACCTGATCGAGTATCTGGCGCGCTGGACCCGCGGACCCGTGCTGCTGCTCAGCCTGGCGCGCGACGAGCTGCTCGACCGCCGACCCGGCTGGGGCGGCGGGCGCCTGAACGCGACCACCGTCAACCTCGAGCCGCTGGCCAACGAGCAGACGCGCGAGCTGGTCGGAGCGCTGATGCCGGCCGGGGTCGGCGAGGCGACCGCCGAGCAGGTCGCGGCGCGCTCCGGGGGCAACCCGCTGTTCGCCGAGGAGATGATCAACCGGATCGTCGAGAAGGGCTCGACCGACGCCGAGGCGCTGCCCGAGACGGTGCACTCGGTGCTCGCCGCCCGCCTCGATTCGCTGCCGCGCGACGAGCGGCGCGTGCTGCAGGCGGCGGCGGTGGTCGGCCAGACCTTCTGGCCCGGCTCGATCGATCCCGACGACGAGGCGATCGACGTGCCCACGGCGCTCGAGGAGCTCGAGGAGAAGGACCTGCTGGTGGCGACCGCCGGCAGCCGGCTCGCCGGCGAGCGCGAGTACGCGTTCAAGCACGTGCTGATCCGCGACGTCGCCTACTCGACCCTGCCCAGGGCCGTGCGGGCGCGCCGTCACGCGGCGGTCGGCGAGTTCATCTCGAACCGGGCCGCCGATCGCGGCGAGGGCGTCGTCGCGATGGTCGCCGAGCACTACGGGCGCGCCGCGAGCCTCGGCGCGACCGCCGATCTCGACCCGGCCGAGCTCGAGCGGATCACCTCGCGGGCGCGAGCGGCCCTCGAGGCGGCCGGCGACGCCGCGGGTGCCCTGTACTCGAACCCCGAGGCGCAGCGCCACTACGAGGCCGCGCTCGAGCTCGCCTCCGACCTCGACCCCGCGGCGCGCGCGCGGGTCGCCGAGAAGCTCGGCGACGTCGCCCTGCGGCTCGGCCGCACGGCGCGCGCGGTGCGCGTCTGGGAGGAGTGCCTGGAGCACCACCGCGGCGAGGAGGACCTCGCCCGGGTCGGAGACCTGCACCGCAAGATCGGCGCCGCGCTCTGGCACGAGGGGGATCGCGAGGGCTCGATCAGCCACTACCAGCGCGGCATCGACCTGCTCAAGGACGGCCAGGCTTGCCTCGAGCTCGTGCGCCTCTACGAGGAGGCCGCCTCGGTGTACATGCACACCGGCGACAACATGCTCGCCATCTACGCGTCCGAGAAGGCCCTGCGCCTGGCCGAGCGCCTCGGCGAGGCGGCGGCCGCGAGCCGCGCCCACGGGATCTTCGGTCGCGTCTTCGGGCGCATCGGCGACTCGGACCGCGCCCGCGAGAACCTGGAGCGATCGGTCGAGCTGGCCCGCGAGAGCGATCCCGCCGAAGCGGTGCGGGCGCTGTTCGCGCTCGGCTACCACTTCGAGATCACCGAGGCCGACTACGCGCGGGCTCGCCTCGCCTACCAGAAGGCGCTCGCCCTGGCGCTGGAGACGGGCGACCTCCCGTCGCAGGTCGAGGTCCACGCGGCGCTGGCCCAGATCGCCGTCTACGGGGGAGAGTGGGAGACCGCGGAGCGCGCGACGGAGGCCTCCGGGACGCTGGCCGAGCGCGAGGGGCTCGCCGGCAAGCTCTGCTTCCCCTACTCGGTGCGCGGCGTGCTGCGCTGGCATCAGGGCGACCTCGACGGCTCGGTCGAGCTGCTCGAACGGGCCGTCGAGCTGGCGGAGCAGGTCGGTCGCTCCGAGGTGGCGTTCGAGTCGCTGCACTGGCTCGCCACGACCCTGCGCGACCGCCGCGACCACGCCGACGCCGACCAGGCGCTGGCCCGCGCGCTCGACATCTGCGAGCGCGCCGGCCTGGTCGCCCAGTCGGTCGAGGCGACCAGCGCGCGGGCCGTCAACCTCGCCCTCTGGGGCCGGGCGGAGGCCGCCGGCCAGGCCGCCGAGGAGGCGGCCAGCCTCGCCTACCGGCTTCGCTACCCGGTGGGCCGGCCCGCCAG
>WHSW01000154.1 GCA_009379895.1 Solirubrobacterales bacterium | reverse complement strand
CGATCTCGAGGGCGAACAGCTCCATCTGGTCGTCCGAGAGCGTCATCGTGGCCGTGATCATCTCCCCGTTGTTGAGCAGGAACCGCACGACGTCGGCCGCCGTTCGGTTCAGTTTGGGGCCGAACTCCTGCGCCGAGACGCCACGTTCGATGACGATGATGCCTTCGGGAACCGGAGCGTCGCTACGCGTGTAGTTGGTGAACTGCGGCTGCAGCTCCTCGCGGTCGCGACGGCGGCGACCGCGGCCACGAGCGCGAACAGCGCGAGGGCCCTCGGCTCGCCCTCCGGGCCCAGCGGCGAGAGCGCGAGGCCGGCCGCGAGGCCGCCGAGCACGGCGAAGCGACACGCGTGGCCGACCGCCGGCGCCGGCCGGGATCGGGCCGCTCGCCCGTCGCTATGGCTGCAGGCCGTCGCGCAGGGCCTCCATCGTCGCCGGTCCGATGCCGCTGATCTGGTCGAGCTCGTCGATCGAGCCGACGCCGCCGTGCTCGTCGCGAAACTCGAGGATGTCCTGCGCGGTCACCGGCCCGATCCCCTCGATCGTGTCGAGCTGCTCGACGGTGGCCGTGCCCAGGCTGATCGGCCCGCTCGCCTCGCCTGGCGCGAGGGCCGACGCCGTCGCGCCGACCGCCCCGGCGGGGCCACCGGCCCTGCCGGGTACAACTACCTGCTGGCCGTCGGCGAGCGTCGCCGCGAGGTTGATCGCGTCGGGGACCGCCGCGCCGGTCGTCCCGCCGGCGCGCTCGATCGCATCGGTGACCCGGGCGCCGTCGGGCAGCCGGTAGACGCCCGCCTCGCGCACCGCACCGGCGACGTGGACGACGAGCTCTCCCCCGCCGCGCTCGACCTCGAGCGAGCCCGACGCCGAGTCCTCGGCCGGCGCGACGCCGCCCGCGGCGCCGGCGCTCTCGCCGTCGGAGCGCAGCCAGCGCGCGCCGACGAGCAGCAGCGCGATCGCGATCGCCCCATAGACGAGCAGTTGCGAGCGGCTGAGCTCCGGCACGAGGCCGATGCTGAGCGGCACGAGCGCACGGGTGGCGCGCGCTTAGTGCCGGGTGCCCTACGCGACCCGAAAGCCCTCGATCCCCTCCGGATCTTCGTCGGTGACCTCGACCCGCTCGACCGCGGCTCGGGCCGGCCCTCGACGGCAGAAGTCGACCAGCTCCGCGACGGCCCGCGGCTCACCCTCGAGCACCGTCTCCACCGTCCCGTCGGCGCGGTTCGTCGCCCAGCCCGCCACCCCGCGCGACTGCGCCAACCGCCGCAGGCTGTCGCGGAAGAACACGCCCTGGACCCGCCCACCGACCACGACCCTTCGCCGGACGCGCGTCGCTACTCGTCGTCCTCGTACTCGTCGTAGCCGCTGGCCTGCGCGGCCAGGCGGCGACTGAAGAGCTCGTCGGCGGACACGGCCGGGGACTGGACCGAGACGAGGGCGAGCGGCTGAGCGCCGTCGTTCTCGACCGCGTGGTCGGTCGCGGGCGGGATCAGGACCAGATCGCCGACCGCGAGGCGCTGGGTGTCGCCGGTCGCCGACATCGTCCCAGACCCGCTGACCACCACGTAGACCTGCTCGGCCTCCTCGTGGGAGCGCAGCTCCTCGGAGACGCCGGCGGGCACCTCGAGCCAGTTGACGGAGAGGTTTCGCGAACCGAGCTCACCCGCATCCATCAGGACGTGCGGGCGAAGCCCATGCACCTCAATCGCGGCCACGTCCGACAAACGCCTGACCAGCACGCGAGCTTTCTACCAGACCCGAGTGGGCTGAGTCCAGCCCCGGCTCCGTTTCAGGCGTCGGGCGCGAGCGTCATCTGACCTTCGCCGTCCACTCGACCTCACCGCTGTGGCACTCGCCGCCCGGATAGGCGAGCTGGTAGCGGATCGTGCCCGTGGCGTGGCGCGGACCGACGCTCCCGCGGACCACCGAGCTCTGACCGTCGTCGGTGATCGTGTCCCTGAACCGGTCGTTTCGCCTCAGCGCGGCAGAGTGGTTCGCCCCCGGGTAGCGAACCCGGTCGCCGTTGCTGCACCGGGTGAGCACCTCCGAGTAGCTGAAGGTGACGACGCCGTCGAGCACCTTCAGCTTGACCGGCATCCGGGCGTCGTCGGCCCCGGCGCCGCGGTAGACGGTCGCGCTCGCCACCGAGGCGCCAACCAGCGCCAGGGCGAGCGCGAGGGCCAGGGCACGGGCCGTGATCCTCACCCGCGGACCACCAGATTGACGAGCTTGCCCGGCACGACGACCTCCTTGACGACCTGCTTGCCGTCCAGGTGGCGACGGACGTTGTCGCTCGCCCTGGCGAGCTCGAGAAGCTCGGCTTCCGAGAGCCCGGTCGCGACCTCGATCTGGTCGCGCCGGCGGCCATTGACCTGGACCACGAGGGTGAAGGTGTCGCGCTCGAGCAGCGAGCGATCCGCCTCCGGCCAGGGCCGCTCCCAGACCCGTTCGCCGGTCAGCGCCGCGTAGACCTCGGAGCCGAGGTGCGGGGCGAAGGGGAAGATCAGGGAGGCCGCCGTCGCGGTCGCGAAGCGCAGCGCCGCGTCGCCGTCGGGGTCGCCGTAGAGGGCATCCTTGAGCCGATAGGAGTCGTTGACGAGCTCCATCACGGCGGCGATCGCGGTGTGGAACTGAAAGCCGTGCTCGATGTCGCGGGTGACCTTGTCGATCGCCCAGTTGGCCTTCGCGAGGAGGTTACGGCCCGACACCTCCTCGGCTTCGCGTCCGGGGGTGTCGGGGTCGGCGGCCCACGGCTCCGCTTCGCGCCCGGGGGTGGCGGAGGCCCCGACGGCGCTGTCGCCGGTGCGCTCGACGACCTCCTGGCCGAGCCTCCAGAGGCGGGTCAGGAAGCGGTGCACGCCCTCGACCCCGTCGGGGTGCCAGTCGCCCCCGCGCTCGGGCGGGCCGAGGAAGCAGACGTAGGTCCGTGACGTGTCCGCCCCGTAACGCTCGACCGTCCGCACCGCGCTCACCGTGTTGCCCCTCGAGGAGGACATCTTCGCCCCGCCCATGGTGATCATCCCCTGGGTGAACAGGCTCGCGAACGGTTCCTGCGCCTCGAGCATCCCCATGTCGGCGAACGCCTTGATGAAGAAGCGCGCGTACATCAGGTGCAGGATCGCGTGCTCGACCCCGCCGATGTACTGGTCGATGGGCATCCAGTGGTCGGCCACCGAGCGATCGAACGGCCGCTCGACGTTGTGTGGGTCGAGGTAGCGCAGGAAGTACCAGGAGGAGTCGACGAAGGTGTCCATGGTGTCGGTCTCGCGCCGCGCCGCGCCGCCGCAGGACGGACAGGCGACCTCGACCCATTGCTCGGCCGCGGCCAGCGGGCTCTTGCCCTTCGGCGCGTAGTCCTCCACCTCCGGCAGCTCGACGGGCAGCTGCTCGTCGGGGACCGGCACGATCCCGCAGCGCTCGCAGTAGACGATCGGGATCGGACAGCCCCAGTAGCGCTGGCGCGAGAGCAGCCAGTCGCGCAGGCGGTAGTTGACCGCCGGCTCGCCCAGCCCGCGCTCGCGCAGCGACGCGATGATCGCGCTCTTGGCCTCGACCGAGCCCATGCCGGTGAACTCGCCGCTCTCGACGAGGACCTCGTCGTCGGTGTGGCCGACGAAGGGCTCGTCGGCTCCCTCCCCGGCTCCCTCCGCCGCCTCGGCCTCGGCGCGCGGGACGACGACGCGCCTGATCGGCAGGTCGAAGGCGCGGGCGAAGTCGAAGTCGCGCTGGTCGTGCGCGGGAACGGCCATCAGCGCGCCGGTGCCGTACTCCATCAGCACGTAGTCGGCGACGAAGATCGGGATCCGCTCCCCGTTCACGGGGTTGGTCACCGTGCGGCCGAGCGGCGCGCCGGTCTTCGCGCGCTCCTCGGAGGCTCGCTCCTCGGGCGTCTCGCGGATCGACTCGTCGACGTAGGCGCTGACCTCGTCCTCGCGGCCGGTTCCAGCGACCAGGCGCCCGAGCTCGGGGTGCTCGGGGGCGAGCACGAAGAAGGTCGCGCCGAAGAGCGTGTCGGGGCGGGTGGTGAAAACGGGGAAGTCGATCCCGAGCCCCTCGCAGCGGAAGGTCACCTCGGCGCCCTCCGAGCGCCCGATCCAGTTGCGCTGCATGGTGACTACGTGCTCGGGCCACGACTCGAGCAGGTCGAAGTCGGCGAGCAGGCGATCGGCGTATTCGGTGATCCGAAAGAACCACTGCTCGAGGTCGCGCGCCTCGACCGGCGAGCCGCAGCGCTCGCAGCGCCCGTCGATCACCTGCTCGTTGGCGAGCACGGTCTGGTCGACGGGACACCACTGGACCGGTGCCTCCGCGCGGTAGGCGAGCCCGCGCTCGAACAGGCGCAGGAAGATCCACTGGGTCCAGCGGTAGTACTCGGGCGTGTGGCTGGATACCTCGCGCGACCAGTCGAACGAGAGGCCCCAGGCGCGAAACTGCTCCTGGTAGGCCGCGATCGAGGCCTCGACCGCCTCGCGCGGGGGCTGACCCGTCTTGATCGCGTTGTTCTCCGCGGGCAGGCCGAAGGCGTCGTAGCCGATCGGATGGATCACCTGATAGCCCTTGCGGCGCCGCAAGTGCGCGATCGCGTCGCCGAGCGAGTAGTTCTTCAGGTGGCCGACGTGCGGTTCGCCCGACGGGTACGGCAGCATCTCGGTCACGTAGAACTTGGGCTTCGAATCGTCGAAGCCGGGCTCGCCGGGGTTCGGCGTCTCCCAGGTGCGCTCCTCGGCCCAGACCGCCTGCCAGCGACGTTCGATCTCGTGCGGCTCGTAGCGGTCCACGGGCCGAGTGTACGAGCCGCGAACGGGGCGGCGTATAGTCGCCGCAAGCGAACCCAGGAGGTTGAGATGGCGCGCTTGATCAGGCTCGACGGCGCCGGGCACACGACGCTCGCCGAGTGGACCGGGGGCGACGCGACGTCCGAGGGCGGAGCGGTCGACGCGTTCCGGGGCGAGCTCGAGCGCGGGATGATCGCCTCGGTCCAGCACCCCGACGGGACGGCCGAGGTGGTGCGCGACCTGCCGCGCGAGGCCGAGCTGGTGGTGCTGCGGCGCCCGATCGCCGGGGGCTAGCCGCTGGCGAGCGACCCGATCGCGAGGATGGCCACGGAGGCGATCGGCGCCGGGCTGGTCGAGGCGGCCCGGATGGACTGGCGCGAGGACGCCAGCGAGCGGACCCTGCGCCGCGACGGGCGCCTGTGGACGGCCTGGACGGCGTCGATCGCGGTCGCCTTCTGCGTGCCGGGGGCGGTCCTGGTGGCGATCGAGCCGCTCACCGCGCCGGCGGCCGTGATCTGCTTCGCCCACGCCTGGGCGATCCCCTGGATCCAGGTCCGTCGCGGAGCGCGCCACGTGGTGCCGATCGGCGGCGAGCGCAGCGCGGCCCGGTCCGGCGCGGCGGAACCGGGGGCGGAGCGGGTGGCGCTGGGGCTGCTCGGCGATCTCGTCGGCCACGCCGAGCGCGACCTGCTGCGCGAGGCCGGGCTGGCACTGCAGCGGGGGGCGCTCGGGGTCTGGCTGATCGGCGAGCGGGGCGCGATCCTCATCCGGCGCGGCGGCCGGCGGGTCGACTGCTTCTGCGTGCGGGTCGCCGAGGTGGCGGAGCTGCCGGCGGGCGACCGGGTGGCGCACCTGCTGCTCGCGCTGCGCGAGGACGAGCTCGGCTTCGTCAAGGTGGCGAATCTGGGCTTCTCCGGGGCGCCGTGGCGACTGCGCCGCCGGCTCGAGCCGCGGGCGCGCCCGGCGCTGGCCGCCGCTCAGCGCGCCGCAGCGACGCGCTGAGCGGGGCGGGGCGCGACGCCGCGGGCGGCCCGGGCGATCCGAGGCGCGAGCTCCGCTACTCGCGCAGCGAGTCGACGAAGTCGACGAGCTTGCGGGTGTCGCGGACCGGCGGCCCGTGGCCGAAGAGCGCGAGCTTGGGCTCCAGGGCGCCGAGGCGCTTGGCCGATTGGCGATTGCGATCGGGGTCGGGCGTCAGGTAGGGCTTGGGCTCGCGCAGGCCGGGGATCCCGGTGAACACGTCCTGGCTGTTGAGCACGTCACCGAGCACGAGGACGCCGTCGCCGGCGCGCCAGTAGGCGACGTGCCCGGCGGAGTGACCGGGGACGTCGAGCACCTCGAAGCCGGCGACCTGATCGCCCTCGGTGAGGCGACGGTCCACGGCATGGCCGGGGCCGGTGAACGTCTTGATGATCAGCCGGCCGACCCTGCTGTCGGGCTGGCGCTCGCCGATCAGCTCTGGGTTCTCGGCCGCGTCGGCGTCGCGCTCGCCGACCCAGAAGGGGATCCCGAGGCGCTCGCAGACGGCGTGGCTGGCGCCCTGATGATCGGGGTGCGCGTGGGTGAGCGCGTGGGCGGAGATCCGGTGGCCGGCGATCTGGCGCATGATGCGCCGCGTCGCATGGCGCGTCGACGCGTCGATCAGCACGTCCTCGAGCACGTAGACGTTGATCGCGTTCGGCGGAAAGCCGCTCAGCTGCCAGACGCCGTCGGCGAGCTGCTTCATAGTCGCGGAGACTATCCGCGCCCGGCGTGCCGCGGGCGGTCGAGCGCTGGGGATCAGGTCACAGCAAGGCAACCGGTTGAGCGTTGCGTCCAAATCAAGCCGTGCGCTCCTTCGCGGTCGCGATCGGCACGACCTCGGCGTTCTGCGGCGGCGAGGGAGGCGCGGATCCGTTCGAAACCTCGAGCTGCTCCTGCGGCGGCGACAGGCGCGCATAGGGCTTCCCGCGACGAGTGATCAAGAAGCTCTCCCCCGCTGCGGCACGTTCCATGTACCGGCCGAGGCGGTTGCGGTACTCGTGAGCGCCAATGGTCACGCACGACGTGCGTTTGTCACGAGAGTGGAGCTGGTGGGACTCGAACCCACGACCTTGCGGCTGCCAGCCGCACGCTCTTTCCAGCTGAGCTACAGCCCCGAGGCGATATTCGGCCGCGAAGTGTACCGCCGCAACCTGGCCGTTCCGGGTCGGTGCGAGCCGAAGGTGAATACCCGTCGTGCCGTCGATCATCGCGACTGGCAGGTAGTAGCACTCGTCGACTTCGGGGCAATATGCCGCGATCGCGTCGATCTCCTCGCTCGTGTACTTAGTCCGGATGTAGCCGTTCGGTCCGCATCGGCTAGTGACCAACTTGACGATCACGACGTCACCATGCCGCCGCGCCGACTTGCACTGGACGCGCCTGAGCTCGCCGCCGAGTTCAAACACGAGGTCGTAGCGCTCGTGCTCGGTCATCGGCCGGAGGACCGGGATCCCTAGGTGCGCCGCCTCCGCGGCGATCTTCAACTCGGCGACATTGCCCGTCCGATTCGGGTTGTGATGGGACACGAACACATGTTCGCACCCGCGTCGGATGGAATCCTCCTTCGGCCCGACGCGCGCGGCGCACCGGGCGTCGCGCGTCGCGCGGCAGCCCCGAACCCACGGGGTGTGTGCGCGATCACGTATCTCGGGCTGACGCTGGAGGCGAAGCGTCTGTTGGGCGCCGAACCGGGCTTCGTTGAATGGCCGCGGTCCGCCGATCCCGGCCTGGAGCACGCGCACGCGCGGGAACTCGATCCGCACCCGCTCTCCTAATCGCTCTCTAACGGGAGCGCGCAACCATGGCCCGCCCAGTCGACCAAGGAGGTCACCGTGGACCGGATCGGCAGCTCTCACCTCGTCACCGCGCTGGCGCTGATCGGCGGCGTCGCCGTGATCGTGGCGATCGGGTTCGCCGGCGTGGCCATCCACGGCGCCCTCGACGGGGACGGTGACGCCGTCGCGACGTTCGAGCTCGCAGACGAGTCCGCCGCCCCCGCGACCGACCCCGCGCACGGCGCCCCCGACGCGCCTCCCGCTGGCGCGCCTTCCGGCGCGGATGTCATCGACGCCCGCGACGCGGGGATCACCGACCCCGACGACCTGCCGCTCGGCGAGCGCGAGCGCGAGCGCGTCGCCGGCGCCGCGCTCGCCATCATCGGCGGCGGCACGGTCACCGATGTCGATCGCTCCGACGATCTCGGCGAAGCCTACGAGGTCGAGGTGGTGACCGCGGGCCGAGAGGTCGACGTGGCCCTCGATCATGACCTGCGCCGAGTCGCGAATCTGCGCTACGACGACTAACCTCGACCGGGCCGCTGCGTCGGCGCTGCGATGCGAGTTCTGATCGTCGAGGACGAGGAGAAGCTGGCCGGGCTGATCCGCCGCGGCCTGCGCGAGCGCGGGGTCGCCGTCGATGTCGCCTCGAACGGCGAGGACGCGCTCTGGATGGCGGGCTCGACCCCATATGACGCGATCGTCCTCGACCTCATGCTGCCCGGGATCGACGGGCTCGAGGTCTGCCGGCGCCTGCGCGCCGACGGCGTCTGGTCTCCGATCCTGATGCTGACGGCTCGCGACGCGATCGACGACCGCGTCGCCGGCCTCGACGCCGGCGCCGACGACTACCTGGTCAAGCCGTTCGCCCTGCGCGAGCTGATCGCCCGCCTGCGCGCGTTGCTGCGCCGCGCCGAACCGCTCGCCAACCCAAGGCTCGAGTTCGCCGGCCTCACCCTCGACCAGGTGACGCGCGAGGTGTTTCGCGGCGGGCGCCCGATCGAGCTCTCGCGGACGGAGTTCTCGCTGCTGGAGCTATTCCTGGAGCACCCGCGCCAGGTGCTCACGCGGTCGACGATCTTCGAGCGCGTGTGGGGCTATGACTTCGGCGCGACCTCCAACGCGCTCGGCGTCTACGTCGGCTACCTGCGGCGCAAGACCGAGCGCGACGGCGCGC
>WHSW01000153.1 GCA_009379895.1 Solirubrobacterales bacterium | reverse complement strand
CAAGGGCGAGAAGAAGCTCGCCGAAGCCTTCCACGACGAGGTCCGGCGCGCGAAACGGCTCGGCCACCTGCACAAGCTGCAGGCCGAGCTGGAGGGTGGCCAGAAGCCGCTGGGCGCCGTCTACGTCGAATGGTGGGAGACCCACGGGCCAACCCTCGAACCCAAGACGCAGACCCTCTATCGCTGGCTCTCCAACTCCCTGATCCTGCCCATGCTCGGCGACTTGGCGATCGGGGAGATAACGACGCTCGACGTCGAGCGCTGGCTCGCCAGCCTCGACACGGGACCCGTCGCCAAGCGCAAGGCGGCGGCCCTGCTCTCCCAGGTCTTCAACGCGGCCCGCCGCTGGGGCTACGTCCGCGAGAACCCGGTCGAGCTGGCAAAGCGCCCGAAGGCGCCACCGCGCAGGGCGGTTCGCCCGCCGACCCCGGTTGACGTCGAGCGGGCACGTAAGACCTTCCTAGACGCCGATCGGCCCGGCGATGCCCACCTGCTCTCGGCGCTCTATATCGCCGGCCTGCGCCCCGAGGAGGCCCGGGCGCTGCGATGGGCCGACTGGCGCCAACGCACGCTGCTGATCGACGCACCGAAGACGGGGAGGTCGCGGGCCGTCGACGTCTGCGCCCCGCTGGCGCGCGACCTCGCCACCTGGCGACTCGCCACGGGCGGGACCGGGCTGATCTTCCCGAACACCCGGGGCGAGCCGATCTCAGAGTCCGGCTGGTCGAACTGGCGCCGGCGAGTGTGGTACGGGACCGAGGGCGCCCCCGGCCCGGGCCGAACCCTCGGCAAGCCCTACCTCCTGCGCCATACCTGCGCGAGCCTGCTCGTCCGCGAGGGCCGCAGCGTGACCGAGGTCGCCGATCAGATGGGCCATTCCGCCGAGGAGTGCCTGCGCACCTACGCCCACGTCTTTCGCGACTTCGACCCGTCCGATCGTGCCGACCGCGAGGCCCTGATCCGTCGTGCTCGGGCAGAGGTTTTCGGCGGCGAGGCGAGCGGCGAGGCGGCCCGAGGTTGAAGGGGATGTACCCCGTATGTACCTCTTAGGGCTATCTGACCGCCTGCACCGCTGTACCTCGAACGCCCGCAAAGCGCATCGCGATGCGGAGAGCGGCTGATGGGATTCGAACCCACGACCTTCTGCATGGCAAGCAGACGCTCTAGCCAACTGAGCTACAGCCGCGCGGCGCCGAGTATAACCCGGCGCCTGGGCCCGCGAACGGTCTAACCGACCGGCTCCGAACGCTCGGCCAGCAGGTCGCGCAGGTCGAGTGGGCGGGTATACATCTCGACCCCGTCCGAGCCGTCGGCGGGGCGCGGCCACTCCTCGCGCGGGCGGTCGCGGTAGAGCTCGACCCCGTTCTGGTCGGGGTCGCGCACGTAGATCGCCTCGCTGACGCCGTGATCGGAGGCGCCGTCGAGCGGGATCCGTGCCTCCTCGAGCCGGCGGACGGCGTCGGCGAGCGCTCGCCGGCTCGGGTAGAGGATCGCCAGGTGAAAGAGGCCGGTCGTGCCCGGCGCCGGCGGCGTGCCGCCGCGCGATTGCCAGGTGTTGAGGCCGATGTGGTGGTGATAGCCGCCAGCCGAGACGAAGGCCGCGTCGGGGCCCATCCGAGCCTGCAGCTCGAAGCCGAGCACCCCGACGTAGAAGTCGAGCGCGCGGTCGAGGTCGGCCACCTTGAGATGCACGTGGCCGATGCGGACCTCGGGCTCGATCGGATCGCTTGGTCTCGGATCGGACATTCCGCGGGTAGTCAAGCAGGCGGTCGTTCAGCGGGCCGCGTCGAGCGCCTCGTTGACGAGCTCGTCGGCGGCGACGTTGTGCTCGCGGCGCACGTGGCGAATCGACCAGCGATCGAACTCGGCGAGCGCGGCGCGAACCCGGGCGTGGAGCTTGCGCAGGTTCGCGTCCTTGACCCGGTACTCGCCCTTGACCTGGCGGACGACGAGCTCGGAGTCGCCGATCAGCTCCAGCTCGCGCGCCCCGAGCTCGCGGGCACGCTCGATCCCCAGCAGCAGCGCCCGATACTCCGCAACGTTGTTGGTCGCCGCGCCGATCGCCTCGCCGGTGGCCTCGACGACCTCGCCCTCCGGCGTGGTCACGACGGCGGCGATCGCGGCCGGCCCGGGGTTGCCGCGGGCGCCGCCGTCGACGTTGACGATCAGCCGATCGGTGGCCAACGATCACTCACCGAGCCGCAGGCGGCCGCCGTCGGCGAGGCTGGCGTTCCACTCCCGGTCGCCCTCGGCGAGCTCGCCGATCTCCTCGCCGCGGGCGACCTCGCGCACCTCCCCGCCGCCGACCTCCCACTGATACCAGGTGAGCTCCCAGGCGACCGTGATCAGCTCGCCCCCCGCGCCCGCCCGCACGGAGACCAGGGGGTCGCCGAGCGAGCGCGCCAGGCCCGCGACCTTGCGCGCCTCGGGGCTCGCGTTGAACGCGTCGAGCGGCTCCACCGGCCGCGGCTCGCGGGTCTCGGGCTCGCGCGCCGGACCGTGCTGTGCCTGGGGCTCGAGCTCGGGCCGCGGCGGGCGCGCGAAGCGCTCGCGCAGGTTGATCTCGGCGAGCCGCTCGCGCAGCAGGTCGATCCGCGGGCGCCTGCGCGCGCCGCCGTCGGCCATCGAGCTCGCCAGCGCCGCGGGCAGCCATCCGAGCGCCTCGGCACGGGGCTTGCAAAGCGCGCACACCGGCAGGGTCTCGCCCTCCGCGTTGACGTAGTCGTAGACGCTCTCGCCGCGCAGCATCGTCCGCGCGCAGATCGCGCACGCCCGGTAATCGTCGCTCAACCCCACGGCGCCAAAGTACCAGCGCCGAGCGGCAATTCGCGAACGAACGGCTGCGTGGGCGCCCCCCGTCCGCCCCCCGAGGCCGGGGCTCAGCGGGCGCCACCGTCGCGGTTAGTGCGCGCGGCCGCAGGTATCGGCCGCGCGCATCAGGCGCGAACGCCCTGCTCGTCGCCCGCCTGCGCCTCGGCGACGACCTTCTGCGCGATGTGGCCGGGGATCTCCTCGTAGCGCAGGAACTCGATCGTGTAGTCCCCCCGGCCGCCGGTGATCGCCCGCAGGTCGGGGGCGTAGTCGAGCACCTCCGCCATCGGCACCTCGGCCTTGATCTCCGTGGCCGCGCCCTTCGGCTCCATGCCCAGCGGGCGCCCGCGGCGCGAGTTCAGGTCGCCGATCACGTCGCCGACCGCGTCCTCGGGCACCGCGATCGTCATCTCGACGATCGGCTCGAGCAGGTATGCGTCGGCCTCGGCGACCGCCTGCTTGAACGCCATCGAGCCCGCGATCTTGAACGCCATCTCCGAGGAGTCGACCGAATGGTGCTGGCCGTCGAAGAGGCGCACCTTGACGTCCTTCATCGGATAGCCGGCGAGCACGCCGCCGGCCATCGCCTCGATCACGCCCTTCTCGACCGCGGGAATGAAGCCGCCGGGGATCACGCCGCCCTTGATCGCGTTGACGAACTCGAACCCGGCCCCCGACTCGTTGGGCTCGATCTCGATCTGGCAGTCGCCGAACTGGCCGCGGCCGCCCGTCTGCTTCTTGTATCTCCCGCGCGCCTTGGCCGGGCGGCGAATCGTCTCCAGGTACGGCACCCGCGGGGGGTGCAGCTCGATCTCGGCGCCGAAGCGGCGCTTCATCCGATCGACGATCACCTCGACGTGGATCTGGCTCAACCCGGCGATGATCTGCTCGCCGGTCTGCGCGTCGCGGTGCACGTCGAGCGTCGGGTCCTCCTCGGAGAGGCGGCGGATCGCCGCCGCGGCCTTCTCCTCGTTGTCCTTGGACTTCGGCTCGTACGCGAACGCCATCACCGGGGCCGGCAGGTCCAGGGGCGCGAACGCGACGTCGGTCTCACCGGCCGCGACCACGTCTCCGGCGCGCGTCTCGCGCAGCTTCGCGACCGCCCCGATGTCCCCGGGACCGAGCTCGTCGATCGAGGTCGTCTCCTTGCCCTCGGGGGTGGAGAGCTGCCCGACGCGCTCCTTCTGGCGCCGGGTGGCGTTGTAGACGTGAGAGTCCGAGCCGAGCACGCCCGAGTAGACGCGCAGCATGTTGATCCGACCGGTGTACGGATCGGCGGTGGTCTTGAACACGTAGGCGAGCAGGTCGGCCGCCTCCTCGGGCGCGATCTCGACCACCTCGCCGTCTGCGCCGGTGGCGGCGACGGCGCCGCGCATCGCCGGCGAGGGCAGATCCTCGACCAGCGCCTCGAGCAGCCGGTTGGTACCCAGGTTGCGGGTCGCGACGCCACACGTGACCGGGAACAGGTGGCCCTCGGTGACCCCCTTCTTGAGCGCCGCGACGGTCTCCTCGTGGGAGATCTCCTCGCCCTCGAGATATCGCTCCATGAGCTCGTCGGAGTTCTCGGCGACCTCGTCCATGAGCTTCTCGCGGTACTCGGTGGCCCGCTCGCGAAGCTCCTCGGGGATCTCGACCTGCCTTGAGCCGTCGCGCCCCTCGCCCTCGTACTCGAACGCGGTCATGTCGATCAGGTCGATCACGCCCCGCACCTGGTGCTCGGAGCCGATCGGAATCTCCGTCGCCACGACGTGCTGGCCAAACGCGGACTTGAGCGACTCGAGCGCGCGAAAGAAGTCGGCGCGCTCGCGATCGAGCATGTTGACGAACACGAGCCGCGGCAGGCCCTCCTCGTCGGCGCGCCGCCAGAGCCGATCGGTGTGCACCTCGACCCCCATCACGCCGTTGACGACGAAGACGGCGGCGTCGACCACGCGCAGCGCGGCGAGCGCCTCGGCGACGAAGCTCGGCTCGCCCGGCGTGTCGATCATGTTGACCTTGCGCCCATCGTGCTCGAACGAGGTCACCGCCGCCCCGATCGACATCCCGCGCTCGTGCTCGTCGTCCTCGAAGTCGCAGACGGTCGAGCCGTCGTCGACCCGCCCGAGGCGGTTGACGACCCCGGACTCGAACAGGATCGCCTCGGCGAGGCTGGTCTTGCCGCTCCCGCGATGACCCACGAGGGCGACGTTGCGAATCCGGTCGGGCGCCTTGTGAGGCACGATTTCAGCCTATCGGAAGGACCTCCGCCGCCTCCCCCGCTCTGCCCCTACGGCCGGAACGTCGAGCGCAGCCCGAGCACGGCCTTGCTATGGAGCTGGGAGACGCGCGACTCGCTCACCCCGAGCAGCTCGCCGATCTCGCGCAGGGTGAGGTTCTCGTAGTAGTAGAGGGCGATCACCAGCCGCTCGCGCTCGGGCAGTGACTCGATCGCGGCGGCGAGGCGGTCGGTGAGCTCGGACGCCTGCGCCTCACCGTCCGGGTCCGCCGCGCCGGGGTCCCGAATCGTGTCGAGGATCGAGACCCGGCCGTCCCCTCGGGGGTCGCCGAAGGCCCACGGCTCGTCGAGCGCCAGTACCGAGGAGTCGTCGACCTCGACCAGCGCCTCGCGGAGCTCGTCGACCGAGAGCTCGAGCCTCGCGGCCAGCTCCTCGTCGCTCGGCGCCCGGCCGAGCCGGGCGACCAGCGTGGCGTGCTCCCGCTCGACCTCTCGGGCGCGGGAGCGCACCGACCGGGGGACCCAATCGAGCGAGCGCAGCTCGTCGATGATCGCGCCCCTGACGCGGGCGAGGGCGAAGGTCTCGAACCTGACCTCGCGGTCGGGGTCGAAGCGCTCGATCGCGCCGATCAGGCCGAGCAGCCCGTAGGAGATCAGGTCGGACCGCTCGACGTGCGCCGGCAGGCCGGCGGCCATTCGACGGGCGATCAGCTCGACCAGCGGTGAGTAGTCGACCACCAGTCGCTCGCGGGCCCGCTCGTCGCCGTCGACCTTGTACCGGTGCCAGAGCTCCCGCCGCTCGGCTGCCTCCAGGTCGGGCCCCATGATCCCTCGTCGGGTCGAGACGCTCCCCATCACTCACCTAGGCTCGCGGATGGGACTTCGCGTACTCCGCCCGCAGCCGGCTGGGCTCGACGCGGGTGTAGACCTGCGTGGTCGAGACGCTCGAATGGCCGAGGAGCTCCTGGATCGATCGCAGGTCCGCGCCGCCCTCGAGCAGATGGGTGGCGAACGAGTGGCGCAGGGTGTGCGGCGAGACCCGACCGGCCACGGCCGCCTCGCGAACCCATTTGTCGAGCCGCCGTCGGACGTCGGAGCCCGACAGGCGCCGGCCACGGCGCGAGACGAACAGCGCGGGCTCCGAGCGGGCGGGCCCGAGCGCGTGGCGCGCCACCTCCACGTAGCGGCTCAGCGCCCGCTGGGCCGGCTCGCCGATCGGCACCACGCGCGTCTTGTCGCCCTTGCCCGTGACCCGCAGCGTCTCGGCATCGAAGTCCGGGTCGCCGAGATCGAGCGAGACGATCTCGTCGGCGCGCAGCCCGCAGGAGTAGGCGAGCTCGAAGAGGGCCCGGTCGCGGACCTCGAGCGGACCGCGGGCCGGGATCCGATCGAGCAGGGCGGCGACCTCGTCGCGGCCCAGCACCCGCGGCAGCCGTGACTCGCGCTTCGGGGTCGGCAGCAGATCGGCCGGATTGCTGGCCGCCGCCCCGCTCGCCACCAGGTGGGCGCCGAGCCCGCGCGCGGCGGCGAGCTTGCGCGCCACGCTGGCGCGCGCCAGACGGCGCTCGGACAGGGACGCCGCGTAGCCGCGAAGGTCGCGGTAGGCGAGGCGCGCGGGCTCGCGGCCCCGCGCCGTCGCCCAGGCGGCGAGCTCGCGCAGGTCGCGCCGGTAGGCGCGCAGCGTTGCCGCGGCGGCGCCCGCGGTGACCAGCTCGCGCTCGTAGGCTGCGAGCGCCGCCTCCCAGCCCGGACTCACCTCGAGCTCCGAGGTGGGTGGCGGGGTGGCTGCCCTCCGTGGGTCATGGCTGACGATTCGCCGGACGGACGCCCAAGCCTGCTTGCACCTTCGGTCCCTGCCGCGCGGCCGCAGGCGCTCGTCGGTGCGGCGGCGACCGAGCATCGGCCGACCCGCACACCGGCAGCTATGGCACTAGGCGCCCGCCGGCTGGAAGAGCTCGATCGGGTTGCCGGAGGGGTCCTCGAGCAGGATCTGCTGACCGCCCGGTCCGCTGACGATCTCGTTGCGGAACGTCATGCCCGCGGCCCGCAGCCGCTCGACGTCGGCCGCGATGTCCTCGACGATGAAGTGGATGCGGTTCCAGCCTCCCGGCGCCGGTGACCGACCGTCGGGCATCGGCCGCCCGGCCGAGCTCGCCGGGCCGCTGAGCAGCAGCCGCAGGTTGCCGCGCACGACGTCGGCGAACGCCGGCGCGGCGCTGGAGCGCAGCTCGAAGCCGAAGTGGTTGGTGTAGAAGGCGACGGCGTCCCCGACGTCGTCGACCATGTAGCGGACGTTCACGAGCTCGTCAGGCACGTTCGGTCACCTCCTGATTGGTGGTGGTCTGTTCGATCGCCTCGATGAGGAAGCCGATGCGGGTGCAAAGCTCGGTGGCGGTGCGCTCGAACGCGGGCAGGGTCTCCTCGTCGTTTCCGGGCTCGCGCGCGGGCGCGGGGTCGGGGATGCTCCAATGGATGAGCTCGGGCCAGTCCGGGAGCTCGGGGCAGACCTCGCGCACGCGATCGCAGAGGCTGATCACGTAGTCGAAGCGCTGGGCGGCGAACTCGCTGAGGTGCTTGGGTCGACGCCCGGCGAGATCGACGCCACGCGCGCGCATCACTCGCACGGCGTTGGGATGCAGCGGCTTGGGATGGCTGCCCGCGCTGGCCGCGCTCACGGCGCCGCCAGACAGCTGCTCGGCGAGCGCCTCGGCGATCTGCGAGCGCGCGCTGTTGCCGGTGCACAAGAACAGCACCCGCGCCGGTCTCCAACCAGGCTCGCGCCGGGCGCGCGGGCGCCGGGTCGGCGCCAGGGCGGGATGCAGCGACGCACCGGTGCTCGACAGCAGCTCACCGCAGCGCGCCAGGTCGAGGACGTAGTAGTTGTCGCGGCCGTCGGCGGCGCTGCGGCGCATCGAGACGAGACCACCGTCGCGCAGCTGGCGCAGGTGGTAGGAGACCAGGCTCTGGCGCCGGCCCCCCAGCGCGCACAGCTCGCCGACGCGCCGGTCGCTACGCGCCAGCTCGCTCAACAGTCGCCACCGCAACGGGTGGCCAGCCAGCCGCAGAAACCGCGGCGGTGAGCTCTCGACCTGTCCCGCCGTTGCGATCACTTGCCGGAGAATATATCAAACTAGTTTGATATACCTTCGGGTCGCGCAGCAGGGAGTTAGCTCCGCTCGCGCAGCAGCGCGCCCAGGTCGGCCACCGGCCCCAGGTGCCGCAGCTTGTCCGGGTTGGAGATCGAGCTCACGCCCTGGATCTGGCCCTCCGCGATGTCGAGCGCGATGACGTTGATGACGCGGCCGTCCGGGGTCGTGTTGACCGCGCCCGGCGTGCCGTTGACCCAGGCCGGACGGATGACCAGGCCGCCGATCCGCTCGGCCCCCCGCGGCCACGCGGAGAGGGTTCGCACCGCCCGGTCGCGCCCGACGATCGGCCGTGCGAGCGCAGGGGCCTTGCCGCCGCCATCGCCGTGCAGCTCGACGTCGGCCGCGAGGAGTTGTTCGAGCGCCGCCAGATCACCCTCCTGCACGGCGCCGAAGAACCGGCTCGCGAGCTCCTCCTCCTGCTCGCGCGAGACGTCGTAGCGCGGCCGATCCTCCTCCACCCTGGCCCGCGCGCGGACCGCGAGTTGGCGCGTGGCCGCCTCGCTGCGCCCGACGATCTCGGCCACCTCGCCGAAGCGGTAGTCGAAGACGTCGTGGAGGAGGAAGACCGCCCGCTGCTCGGGTGTCAGCTGCTCGAGCACGACGAGGGCCGCGATCAGCCCGGAGTCGGCACGGTAGTTGTCGCGGAAGTAGTAGTGGCCGGAGTGCTC
>WHSW01000152.1 GCA_009379895.1 Solirubrobacterales bacterium | reverse complement strand
AGGTATCCCGGTTGGCACGCAACTCGGCCGACTGGCATCGCCTGCTGGAGATCTGCGCGCTCACCGACACTCTCATTCTGGATGAAGATGGCATCTATGATCCCACAGACTTCAATGACCGGTTACTGCTCGGCCTGAAGGGAACGATGTCGGAGGCCGAGCTGCATCTGATCCGCGCGCGGTTGGACGGCGGTCTGCAAACAAGGCGGAGCGCGGCGAGCTTCGCCTCGCGCTGCCGGTCGGCCTCGACCGCGCCGACGACGATCGGATCGTGCTCTCGCCCGACGAGCAGGTGCGCCACGCGATCGAGCGCGTGTTCTGCCTTTGGCGGCGGCTGGGCTCGGCGCGCCAGGTGGTCATGGAGCTGGTCGCCGAGGGCCAGAAGCTGCCGCGGCGAACGGTCGGAGAGCGGCGCATCCGCTGGGCGCGGGCGAGTTATGGCGCCGTGCATGACTTGCTCACCAACCCCGCCTATGCCGGCGCGTTCGTGTTCGGGCGCACCCGCACTGAGAAGCGCCTCGACCAAGGCGGGCGGGTGCGGGCGAAGGTGGTCGAGCTGCCGCCCGAGCAGTGGTCCGTCTGCCTGCGCGAGCACCATCCCGGCTATGTCTCCTGGCCCGACTACCTCGCAACCCGCGAGCGCCTGCGGGCCAACGTGAGGCCGCGCGGCGAGGGCGGCGGCGCCGCCCGCGAGGGAGCCGCGCTGCTGCAGGGCCTGATTCGCTGCGGGCACTGCGGGCGACGGATGCAGGTCGCCTATTCGGGCAACGGCGGGCGGGTGCCGCGCTATGCCTGCGTGCGCGGCCGCGACCTGCACGCCACCGGGCAGGCCTGTCAGTCGCTCGGCGGCGGGCGGCTCGACCGGGCGGTCGCCGACGCCTTCCTGGAGGCGGTGACGCCGGCGGGGATCGCAGCGACCGCGGGGGCGATCCGCGAACTTGAGGACCAGCACGCCGAGCGCCTGGCCGGCCAGCGGCTCGCCGTCGAGCGGGCTGACTTTGAGGCCGAGCGGGCCCGCCGTCAGTTCGACGCCTGCGAGCCCGAGCACCGCCTCGTCGCGCGCACCCTCGAGCGGGCGTTGGAGGAGGCGCTCGCCGCCGCAGAGCGCCAGGCGCTGGCCCGCTTGGCGCGCGACCTGCCGCGCCTCTGGGGCGCCGAGACGACCACCGACCGCGACCGCAAGCAGCTCCTGCGCACCCTCGTCCGCGAGGTCGTCGTCACCGTCAACACACCCGAGCGCCGCGCCGCCGTCGAGGTCTCGTGGGAGGGCGGGGCGCGCAGCGAGCTGAGCGTGCGGCTCAACCGACGCGGGCCCGAGCGCCGGCGGCTGGCCGACGACACGCTCGAGCTGATCCGCCGACTCGCCCAACACCACCCCGATCGCCAGATCGCTCAGATCCTCTCCCGCCAGGGACGGCCGACCGGGACCGGGCTGGCGTTCACCGAAACGCGGGTGCGGGCGGCCCGCCAGCGCGCCGGCATCCCCGCCGCGCCGCCGCCCGATCCCGACTCGGAGCTCGTGACGATCGCCCAGGCCGCGGCCGAGCTCGAGGCCTCAACCGCCACCGTGCGCCGCTGGCTGCGCGACGGCCTGCTTGCCGGCGAGCAGACCACCCCCGGCGCCCCATGGCGGATCCGGCTCACCGACGAGGTCAGGCGCCGCTTCGTTCCCGACGTGCCTGAGGGCTTCGTCGCGCTCGCCGAGGCCGCCAGCCTAATCGGCTGCGCTCGCCAGACCGTGTTGCAGAAGGTCCAGCGCGGCGAGCTTCGGGCGATCGAAGTCACCAAGGGACGCCGAAAGGGGCTTCGGATCGAGGTTCCCACCGCCTCCCTTGACCGATTGATCAACGAGTGAGCGAGGAGGAGCAGTGTGAACCGAGACCGGGCGGGCCGAGGAGGACGATGTTCTCGCGGGAGTGCAGGAAGTCGAGCTGGCCCAGATGCTCGACCACCGTCTTTCTGACCGAGCGCTGGAAGGTGAAGTCGAACTCCTCGAGCGTCTTTCGAGCGGGGAAGCGAGCGGCCTTGATCCGGCCCTCGCCGCCGTGTGACTCGCGCGAGGCGACCTCGGTCGAGAGCACCGCCTCGAGGAAGCGCTCGTGCGACCAGCTCTCCTCGCGTGCCCGCTCGGCGAGCTTCGGCGTCGCTCGGGCCGCCGCCGGCGCCTTCAGGCTTCGGAACAGGTGGGCGAGCTCGGAGGTCTTGGTCACGGTGCGATCAAGGCGTCGTAGCGCTCGAGCGGGCGGAGCTCGACCTCGACCTCGCCGCGGCGGCCGACGCGCAGCTCGCGAAGCGCCCCCTCGTGCTCGGGGGCGGCGATCGTCAGGTGGCGGGCGAAGCGGCGGCGGTGGCGGCAGACCAGCTCGCCGGTGTCGAGCGCCACGGCGAGGAGCTCGCGCTGGCCGGCGCGGACCTCGACCCGCCGGCCGGCGAAGCGCGGATCGAGCGAGTAGTCGTTGGTGTCGAGGCGGACGAAGGGCTGGGCGGGGACGCGGGTCACCCAGCGGCGCGCCGTCTGCGGCATGCGCTCGGGCAGCGGGCGCATCGCCTCGCGCTCTGCGGCGAGCCGCTCGGCGGGCACCGCGCGGGTGCTGCGGTGGGTGCGCGCGTTGGCGCGCTCGGAGAACCAGCGCTCGAGCTGGCCCTGGAAGTCGAGGTGGTTGGCGTAGCCTCGGCCGGGCTCGAACGAGGTCTCGAGGTAGAGCTGCAGGCGCTCGACTACGCCCTTGGCCTGCGGGTCGCGCGGGTCGCAGAAGTGCCAGCCGACCCCGAGCTGGCCGAGGTAGGCGGCGAAGGCCTCGGTCGGGCGGCCCTCGCCGGCGTGAAGCGCCCCCTCGCGGTCAAAGACGAGCGTCTTCGGCAGCCCGCCGAGGGAGCGCAGGCAGTGGCTGATCCCCCCGGCGATGTCCTCGAGGCGCTTCGAGAAGACGAGCGCGCCGGCGCCGGCGCGCGACCAGCCCATCACAGCGACCACCACCCAACCGCGGCGCAGCTGGCCGTGGCCGACCGGGATCGGCGCGGATGGCTCCCAAAGATCGAACTGGCAGATCTCGCCGCGCCGGTAGACGGTGCGCTGGTGGGTGCGGGGCGGGCGAAAGACCGGGCGCAGATCGCGGACGTAGTCGTCGAGGATCGTTTTGCCGCCCGCGTAGCCCTCCTCCTCCGTTATCCGCTCGCGGATCACCAAAGAGGGGATCGCGGGGTCCTCGCGCAGGAGCTCGTGGATGCGGGGCCGGTGGGGATCGAGCTTCGAGGAGCGCTTCGGGCGGCGGTAGACCGGCGGGCCGTCGCGGCGGATGGCGCGGCGGACCGTGTTGCGGTCGTGGCCAGTGCGCCGGACGATCTCGTGGATCGACAGATTCTCGACCAACCTCATACGCCTGATCTCGGCCCACCGCTGCACGTCGAGCACGTCCTTCCTCCTCGCCTCGGTCTGTGACCGAGCAAGGGTTGGTCGCTGGGCGGCCGGCCGAGATCGCTACCCGCGCAAGGTGGGTGAGATTTCAACCGGCCAGGATGGGTGAGTATTCAGCCGGCGCCGACAGATCTGGAGGCCCAGAACCCGCATGGCCATGCGGTGCCTCGCGACTGGCCGTATCGGGGTGTACCCGCGGATTCGTGTGGATCCGGGCGGGTTGTGGACTCCACGGGCGCCTGGAGTCCAAAACCCAAGGGGCCGCGGCCGGCTCTACCCAGCGCCTTCTAGACCGCAGCGCACTCGCTCCCGCTCCCCCACTGGCGCTAAGGCAGAACCGACCCCGCTCGGGTGCCTGCACCTGCTTGTCGTTGAAGAAGGGCCTCGTGTCAAGTGACGGTCGGTCGTTCGTCGTCAGGGTCCTCTCGCGGGTCCGGGGTGTGGAGCGATGCTCATGTCTCTATGGCCTCCTCGGTGGGAGGATCAGGCGAAATTGGATGTTCGCTCGCGGGCGGCATCCCCGCTTCCTCCCGCGTTGACAGCGGCGAGGGCGCGATGAACACGGTCGCCGGCCTGGCAATCACGCGCGGTTAGACCCCTCCGGGCGGGCGCGCAAGGGCCAGCCGTGAGGATACCGCCGGGCGGCACTGGAAGCGATGCTCGCCGGGTCGTCCGTTCACCAATCGGTCACCGAACGGTAACGCCCGCTCAACAATTGGGCCGAGCGGCGGGCCTAGCTTACCTGACGCCCGGGGGGGCAAGGTCCATCGGCGAACTTGGGAGGTTCGACTCTATGAACGGT
The DNA here is from genome assembly GCA_009379895.1 of Solirubrobacterales bacterium. GTDB lineage: Bacteria > Actinomycetota > Thermoleophilia > Solirubrobacterales > 70-9 > WHSW01. Next base: position 4,803 of record WHSW01000152.1, on the reverse strand, counting down.
AAGCTCGGTCTGGGGGCGACGGTCCTCGCAGTCGTCGGTATCAGCTTCGCGCTCTTGGTGTCCTCGGCGGCCGCCGCCACGCCGGTCACGCCGGCCGGGTGGCGCGTCCATCCCTACGGCACCGAGATCGCGATCCCGCAGGGGACGCCGGGCATGCAGGGACCGAGCGGCGGCGCCCTGTCGCCGAGTGGGTCGCAGCTGCTGGTCGCCAGCAGCGGCGCCTCCCAGACGGAGTCGGCCGACCTCTTCGATCTCGACTCCGGCGAGCGCACGAGCTTCCTGCCCTACGACGCCGCCAAGGGCGAGTCCGCCTTCTACGGCGTCGCCTGGTCGCCGGACGGGACCCGGGCGTGGGTGTCTGGCGGCGGCCAGCAGGTGGTCCACGCGCTCGCCGTCGACGACGGCACGCTGACCGAGACCGCGACGATCCCGACCGCGACCCCGTGTGCGGCACAGACCGGCGACGGCGCCTGCTTTCCGGCGGGGATCGCCTACGGCGAGACGCCGATCGGGCCGCGCCTCTACGTCGCCAACAACCTCTCCGGGCCGGCGGGCGGGACCGCCGGCAACCCGTCGGGGAGCAAGGTGACGGTGATCGATCCCGCCACCAACGCGGTCACGAGCACGATCGACCTCGGCCAGCACCTGCAGCCGATCGCGGTCGCGTTCGACCGCACCGGCCGGCGGGCGTTCGTCACCAACTGGATGGGGCGCTCGGTGGCGGTGATCGACACCGCGACGGAGACGAAGACCGGCGAGATCCAGCTCTCGCCGCCGTCGGACCCGGCCCAGGCCGATCACCCGGTCGCGATCGCCGCCAACCCGGCCCGCGACGAGCTCTACGTCGCCAACGCGAGCTCCGACACCGTCTCGGTGATCGACTCCCAGCACCCGCGGCTGATCGACACGATCGACGTCCGGCTCGTCCACGGCCCGCTCGGCGCGATCCCGAACGCGCTCGCCGTCTCACCCGACGGCGACACCCTCTACGTCGCCGAGGCGGGCGAGAACTCGGTCGCCGTCGTCGACCTCAACAGCCGCAGGGTGAAGGGCTTCATCCCCACCGCCTGGTACCCGACCGCGGTTTCGGCACTCCCGGACGGCGAGCGGATCGCGGTCGTCAACACCAACGCCTCGGGCGCGGGTCCGAACCCATGCAACGGCCTCAGCCCGGTCACCGACTGCGACGATCCGAGCCGCGACGGCCAGTACCCGCCGGCGATGATCAAGGGAGACGTCCAGCTGCTCACGGTCCCGTCGGACCGAGAGCTCAACAAGCTCACCCGTTCGGTTCGCAAGAGCAACCAGGCGACGGCGCGCGGGCGCAAGAAGCCGCACGCGTTGTCGGCGATCAAGCACGTGATCTACGTGATCAAGGAGAACCGCACGTACGACCAGATGTTCGGCGACCTGCCGAAGGGCAACGGCGATCCTTCGCTGACGCTGTTCGGCGACGAGTCGGCGCCCAACCAGCGCGCGCTCGCCCAGCGGTTCGGGGTGTTCGACAACTTCTACGCCGATGCGGAGGTGTCGGCCGACGGCCACAACTGGATCACCCAGGCCGGCGCCACCGACTACGTCGACAAGACCTACCCGATCAACTACTCGCCCTCGTCGCGAAGCGGCCAACGCGCCTACGACTTCGAGGACCTGCCGTTCGGGCAGCTGTTCGCCACCGAGCCGCTGCTCGGCGACCCGGCGATCCCGCGCTCCGCGGCCGCGCAGACCGGCGGCTACCTCTGGGACGACGCCTACCAGGAGGACGTCTCGTTCCGCGACTACGGCGAGTACGCCTCGTTCGGCCCCCAGGGCACGTGCGCGAACCCGCACGCGAGCTCGAACACCACCCACCTCGCCGCGGCGTTCGGCGATCACGTCTCGAGCGAGTACCCGCCCTACACGACCTCGTGCTCGGACCACGTCGATCGCGAGCCGGTGTGGGAGAGGGAGTTCCACCGCTACGAGAGGCACGGCAACCTGCCGGCGCTTCAGATCGTCCGGCTCGGAAACGACCACACCAACGGAACCAGCCCCGGCTCGGCGACACCGCGGTCATACGTCGCCGACAACGACCTCGCGGTCGGCCGCCTGGTCGAGACCGTGTCGCACTCCCGGTACTGGAAGCACACGGCGATCCTGATCACCGAGGACGATGCCCAGAACGGACCCGACCACGTCGACGCCCACCGCACGATCGCCCTGGTGGTGAGCCCGTACACACAGTACGGCCGCGTCGACCCGACCCACTACGACACCGCGGCGATGGTGGCGACGATCGAGGGCCTGCTCGGGATGCCGCCGATGACCGTCACCGACAGCCGCGCGGCGCGCATGTGGGCCGTGTTCGGATCGCGGCCGCGGATGCGCGCGTTCGACGCGATCAAGCCCGACGTGATCCCGTTCGGCGACCCTGGCTATCCGACCAACCGTGCCTCCGCGCCCATGGCGCGCGCGGCCGCGAGGTGGAACCTCGAGGACGCCGACGCCGCCCCCGAGATCGCGCTCAACAAGTCGATCTGGAAGTCGATCCACGGCCGCCACTCGAAGATGCCGGCGCCGCGCCACGAGCTGATCATCGGCTCGCAGCCCAACGACGAGGAGGATGAGGAGGAGGGGCTGGTCGAGGCCATCGACGCGGATGGCGATTGACCGCCCCTCGCCGGCAGCGGTTTGCGCTGAGACAACGGGCTCGGCGATGCGCCCGGCGCTCAGCTCCTGCGGGTCAGATGAGGGCCGGCGCCGGCTGGCCGCGGATCGAGGCCTGGGTGACCTCGACCAGGTAGGCGAACAGCGAGCGGCCCTGAAGGCGGCAGCTAATCGCCGCCGAGAGCAGGCGCTCGGTGGCGAGCGCGCCCCGCTCGCAACGGCTGCCCTGGGAGAGCTTGCGGTAGATGACCGCGTGGCGCAGGCCGCGCTCGGCGCGGTTGTTGGTCGGCTCCACGCCGGGGTGCTCGACGAAGGTCCATAGCGCCGGCCAGACCTTGATCAGGTTGCGGGCGAGGCCACGGTGATAGCGGGTCTTGACCGACTTGCGCCTCCCCCGCTCGCAGAGCGCTTGCAGCTCGCGCTCGAGCGAGGACGCCGATGGACCCGTCCCGACACCACCGCTCGGCGTGAGTGGCGACAAACACTAATCGTTGGAGTTCGCGCGGATGATGGCGCTACCCCGTCTTGGACATGAAGGGCGACCCGGCCCTGGCCGACGCCCTGGCGGCCGATAGCTGGTTTTCGCTCGGCGCCGGCGACACGATGGGCTGGAATCCGTTCTCGGCCGGCGACCCCGCGAGCTGGCGCGACGTGATGCTCAGCGCCTACGAGTGGACCGAGCCCCACTACCGAGACGCCGCGGCGCGCTTACCTGGGCGCCGCCCTGGCGGCGCTCGAGGCGACTGGAGAGCGCGACGGCGGCGAGGTCAGCTTCGCCGGGGCCGTGCGCGCGGTCTGGTTTGCGGCGGATCCGCGTGCCTGTTAACTGCGGAACTCCGGCTTACCACCCTCCGTTTGAAATTCGCGACACCGGATGGACGTGCTGGGCGAGCTTCGCGCCCAAGCTGCCGTACGGGGTCCAGTTCGTCTGCTGGCGAGACGCCGACGTGCTGACCTTCCGCAGGCCGAAGGCGAAATCGTCACGCTTTCGCTGAGTCTCGCCCACCGTCCGCCATACGATCACGCTTTGTTCGGAGAGCGTGACTATCGCGGCTTGCCTCCCGCCCGCGTGGGCGGGGCTGGTTTCACGGTCCGTCGCTGAGGGAATACCCGATCGTGGTTGCAGATTGGGGACGGCGCGCGCTCGTCGCCGCCACGGCCGTGGCGCTGGCGGCCTTCGCCGCGCCGGCATACGCCAAGACGATGATCTACACCGAGGTCCCTCCACCGTCGTCGTTCGAGTCAAGGCCCGACGTCGTGGGCTACGGGCCGCCGACTACCCCGGGGCTGACGATCAAGGTCAAGGGGCTGCGCTGGCGCGGATGGGGCGAGCGCAAGGCGACGGCGCAGGGGCGAGGGCGTGTCTGCCCGAGCATGGGCTCGTGCGAGCGGCCCAGGGTGCGGGTGAAGGCGAAGGGCCGCTATCGCACCGAGGGTCCGGCCCGCATCTACTCGAAGATCCGCTTCAAGTTCCCGCGCGAGTATCCGTACGAACGCGAGCTCACCCTCTGCATCGCGGGGGAGGTCTGCAATCCGATCGGTCCGATCTCCCACGCCGGCCACGGGCCGTCGGTAGGTAGGTCGGTCGCGCCGTAGGCGCTCTTCGGTCCGGGGTGGCTGGCAGGCTGGCGCGATCGCACAGCCAGCCAACAAGGGGCGCCGCTACCCGGCCGAGATCCTCTCGGCAGATGAGGTCGGCGCCCTCTTGCGCGCCGCCTCGCCCCGCGCGCCGACCGGGCTTCGCGCCCGAGCGCTGATCGCTCTGCTCTACCGCGGCGGCCTGCGTGTTTCCGAAGCCCTGGCGCTCTATCCGAAGGACCTAGACGAGCGCGCCGGCACGGTGACCGTGCTCGCCGGCAAGGGGGGCCGGCGGCGGGTGGTCGGCCTTGACCCCGCGGCCTTCGCCTTGGTCGAGCGCTGGGCGGACGCCCGCCGCGCCGTAGGGATCTCCGCCCGGGCGCCGCTGCTTTGCACCCTCGCCGCCAGGTCCTCGATCCGAGCTACGTGCGCCGTTTACTGCCCCGGCTCGCGCGGCGAGCCGGGATCCAAAAGCGCGTGCACGCCCACGGCCTGCGCCACGCCCACGCCGCCGAGCTCGCCGCCGAGGGAAAGCCGGTCAACCTGATCCAGCGCCAGCTCGGCCATTCGAGCCTCGCG
>WHSW01000151.1 GCA_009379895.1 Solirubrobacterales bacterium | reverse complement strand
CGAGTCGTTCCGTAACGACCTCTGGCCTACCTACAAGGACGGCTCCGGTGTCGACCCGGCGTTGAAGGCGCAGTTCGCGCTGGTCGAGGAGGCGCTCGCCGCTGCCGGCCTCACCGTGTGGCCGCTGGTCGAGGTCGAGGCCGACGAGGTGGTCGCATGACCAGCGCCCAGATTCGCTTCTTCACCCTCTGGCGGCGCGAGATGAACCGCTTCTTGAAGATCAAGAAGCAGACGATCGGGGCGCCGCTGCTCGAGACCTTCCTCTACGTCTCGGTGTTCGGCGCCGCGCTCGGGACGCGGATCGACACCCTGCACGGCTTCGACTACGTCGTCTTCGTGATCCCCGGGCTGATCATGATGGCCTGGGCGATCAACTCGTTCTCCAACAACGCCTCCTCGATCCTGCAGCAGAAGTTCCAGGGGGCGATCCAGGACCAGCTCTCCTCGCCCGCCTCGCCGCGCGAGCTGCTGCTCGCCTTCTCGCTCGGCGGCTTTTCCCGCGGCCTCGTCGTCGCGGTGCTCACCTTCATCGCCGCGGCTTTGTTGGTCGACCTGCCGGTCGAGAGCCCGCTGGTCCTGCTCGCGGCGCTGTTTCTGGTCGGCTTCTTCTTCAGCCAGCTCGGGGTGCTGATCGGGGTCCGCGCGGAGCAGTTCGACGACGTCGCGATCGCCCAGACGTTCATCCTGCAGCCGCTGATCTTCCTCGGCGGCGTCTTCTACTCCGCGGCGCTCCTGCCCGAGCCGTTTCAGACCCTGACCCACTTCAACCCCGTCTACTACATGATCAACCTGGTCCGCTACGGCTTCCTCGGCTTCAGCGAGGCCAGCGTGGCGCTCTCCCTGCTGGCGCTGGCGGCGGCGACCGCGGCCCTGTTCGCGGTCAACCTGCGGCTGTTCACGCGCGGCTACAAGCTGCGGGCGTAGCAGGCAGTCCGGCGGCTACTGCAGCTGCTCGGTCGGGCGCACCAGCAGCTCGTTGATCGCGATGTGCCGCGGCCGGGTGATGACGTAGCGGATCGCGTCGGCGATGTCCGTCGCCTCGAGCCTGGTGACGCCGGCGAACCGCTCCTTGATCTGCTCGAGGACCTCGGGTCGGTTGTGGCCGGAGAGCTCGGTGGCGACGGCGCCGGGCTCGATCAGCGAGACGCGGACGTGGCGGCCGGTGACCTCCTGGCGCAGCGACTCGCTGAAGCCGCCGACCGCGTGCTTGGTCGCGTTGTAGACGCCGTTGCCGGCGGTCGCCCGGCGCCCGGCGACGGAGGAGATGTTGACCAGGTCCGCGACCTCGCGCGGACCTACGGCGGCCGCATCGAGCAGATGCGGGATCGCGGCCCGGGCCGTGTAGAGGAGCCCGAGCACGTTGACGTCGACCATCCGCTCCCACTCCTCGATCGGCGCGTCGACGATCGGTCCGAGGAGCATCACCCCCGCGTTGTTGATCAGCACGTCGAGGCGACCGAGCTCGGCGACCGTCCGCCCGACCGCGCCCTCGGCCTGCTCGCGCTCGGTGACGTCGGCCTCGAGCACCAGCACCCGCCCGCCGTCCGACTCGATCTCGCCGGCGAGTGCCTGGAGCCGCTCGCCGCGGCGGGCGACGACCGCCACCGCCGCCCCCTCGCGGGCGAGCATCCGCGCACTCGCCTCGCCGATTCCGCTCGAGGCGCCGGTGACCAGCGCCACGGTCCCGTCGAGCTCGGTCGCCGCTGTCACGCGGTCACCAGTACCCGGCGGCCGCGGGTTCTAGCCGCGTGCCCAGGCGGGGATTCGGGTACAAGCTGCGGGCGTAGCCGTTGCGCAAAACATCAACTCCTGTCTCACGCAGCCTCCGATCGCTCGAAGGCGGTGCCGGTCTCACGCGCCACGCGGGCGCCGCCGGCTTCGCGGTCAACCCCGAGCCCGGCTGCGCCGGGTCTGACCGGGGTTTGCGACCGCGCGTTTTCGGTCTCCGCACCACTCGCGGCGACCACGCTTGCGAGGGCTGCGAGGTTGCGGGCCGCGTTCAGGTCGCGGTCGATGACCAGCTCGCATGCCTCGCAGCGGTAGGTGCGCTCAGACAGGGACAGCTTGGCTTTCGCCGCCCCGCAGCCCGAGCACGTCTTTGACGATGGAAAGAGGGTCGGCGCCTCGACCAAGGCGCCGCCGCGCCAGGCGCACTTGTAGGCGAGCTGGCGGCGAAGCTCGGCCATGGAAGCGTCGTGGATCGCTCGGCGCAGGCCGCGGTTGCCCGCGCGACAGAGCCCGGCCGCGTTCAGGCGCTCGACCACCACCGTGCCGTAGGTCGATGCCAGCTCGGTGCTCAGCTTGCAGAGCGCGGCGCGGGGCAGGTTGCGAGCCCGGGCGTACACGCGCGCGATCCGCCGCTCGGTGGCGCGCAGGCGGGCGGAGCGAGTGGCGGGCCGCCTGCCGGGGATCGCGCGGCCACGCTCGTCGAAGCAGCCGGGGTTTGCGGCGCGGCGCTGGCGATCGGCGCGGCGCTGCAGGCGCCGCAGCCGGCGCCCCGCGCGCCCCAGGGCGCGGGGGTTGGCGACCCGCTCACCGCTCGAGAGCACCGCCAGGTGGCGCACGCCGACGTCGACGCCGACCGCCTGCGCGGGCCTGCGCGGGGCTGGGTCTGAGCGCTCGACCCGACAGCAAAACGAGCAGTGCCAGCGTCCCGCCTCGCGCGAGACGGTCGCCGAGAGGATGCGCGCCTGGCCCGCCTCGAGCTTGCGCGCGAGCTTTACGGTCGGCTCGTGGGTGCGCACGTGGCCGATCCGGGGCAGCTGCACGCGGGTGCGGCTTGAGACCCCGAAGCTCCCGGTCGTATAGCGAAAGCTCTCGCGCGAGCGCCCGCGGCGCTTGCGGCGCGGGAAGCCTACGCGGCGACCCTTGCGCCTGCCGGCGCGCGAATCAGAGAACGCCCCCAGGCCGTCGGCGAGCGCCGCGAGCCCGGCGCTGTATGCCTCCTTGGAGTTCTCTGCCCACCAGGGCGCGACGCGATCCTTGTCTGCGTTCCACTCGCGCCGCAGCGCCGCGAGGCTCCACGGCACCTCGGTCACCGCGGCGCCGAGGATGCGTCGCTCCCACGCGCGGGCCTTAAGACAGGCCTTCACGTAAGCGAGCCCCCAGTTCGAGGCAAAGCGCGCGGCGCCGGCGTGCGAGGCGAGCCTGCGCCGCTGGGCGGGGGTCGGGTCGAGGCAGAAGCGGTAGGCCTGGGTCACCCTCATCCACCCAAACATACGTTCTGGTTCGGACGGAAGCAGCGGGACGTTGGGTGCGGATGCTCGCTGAGGCTCGCTGACGGAATCGGGAGCAGCTGCGACCCTCCGCCCGAGCGCCTACCGTACGCGCGATGAGGAAGGGGTGGCTGCTCGTCGCGCTGCTCGCGCTCGCCGTCGGCGCGGCGGCGGGGATCGCGCTGCGGTCCGACGAGACCGTGCTGGGCTCGTCCGAGCCGGGTGCAGAGCGCGCGGCGAGCCACGACGCGGCGTCGGCGCCGGTTGCCGCCCGCCACGTAGCCGCCACGGGTGCGCGGGAGCACCGCGCGCGGACGCGCCGGCCACCGCGCCGCTCTCCCTTCACCCTCCGTCCCGCCCGGGACCGGCTTCCCGCGCACGTCGAGTTCGCCCCCGACCGCGAGCCGCGCGCCGGGATCTTGTTCGACGTCGACACGGGCGCCGTCCTCTGGGAGTGCCATCCCGGCCGGCGGCTGCCGATCGCGAGCCTGACCAAGATGCTCACCGCGCTAATCGTCGTCGAGCGCCACCGCCCCGGCGAGCGGGTGGCGATCACCCCCGAGGCGCTCGCCTACCAGGGCTCGGGGGTCGGCGTGCTGCCGAAGGGCGGCCAGGTGAGGCTCGAGACGATGCTCAACGGGCTGCTGCTCGTCTCGGGCAACGATGCGGCGATTGCGCTGGCCCAGCACGACGCGGGCAGCGTCGGGGAGTTCGTGGCGCGCATGAACCGCTGGCGGCGGCGCCTGGGCCTGCGCTGCTCGCACTTCACCAGCCCGCACGGCCTCCAGGACGCGGGAAACTACTCGTGCGCGCGCGACCTGGCGGCGCTCGCCCGCGCCGACCTCGCGAGCCGCCGCGTGCGGCGGATCGTCGGCGCCGACCACGCCCGCTTTCGGTTCCCGATCGAGGGCGGCTTCCTCGACCTCTACAACAACAACCCGTTCATCCGCGCGGGGGCTCGCGGGATCACCGGCGTCAAGACCGGCTACACCGACGCCGCCGGGCGCTGCTACGTGACCACCGCCCGCCGCGGGGGCCGGGACCTCGGGGTCGTCCTGCTTCACAGCCCGAACCCGCTCGACCAGGTGCCGGCGCTGCTTCGCGCCGCGACGCACCAGCCGCGGTAGCGTGCCCCGCGCTACACCCTGGCCTCCGCCGTCCCTCCCGCGGCTCGGGCGAGGCCTCGCAGCCATTCCATCACCGCCCAGGTGGCCGCCAGGTCCTCCCGGTTGTAGGCGAGGATCTCGGCCATGATCGGGTCGCGCGCCGCCGCGTCCTCGGTCTCGGTCGCCTCGATGTACCGTGCCATCGACCACTCGCCGCCGGACTCCTCGAGCCGACGCTCGTAGCCGGCCAGCTTCTCGATCTCCTTCAGGCTGTAGCTCGAGAGCGGCAGGGCGACCGATTCGTAGGTGATCGGTAACAGGTCGAGGAGGTTTGCCTTGACGCGGGCGGCGACGCCGTCGCGGTCGCCGTAGCGCTCGAGGTAGAGGTCGATCTTCGAGCGCTCGTAGCTCGCCCAGTGCACGAACGGGATGTCGCCGTGCTCGGCGAAGATCGCGGCTGCTTCCGCGAGGAAGGTGAACCAGCCGTCGCGGTCGCCGTTGTGGCCGAAGCCGGCGGTCGCGGCGCGGAACCCGCTCGGGCGCTCGCCGAACACCTGCATTCCCCAGAGATAGATCTTCTCCAGCTCGTCGAGTTGCGGCGGCAGGCCCTCGAGGTCGAACATGACGTAGCTCGGGTGCGCGGGGATCGCCGGCGGCTCGAGGACGATCGGGCGGTCTTCGGCGAGCGCCCGGGCGCCGGCGAGAATCCGCGGCGCAGCCTCGCCGACCTGCTTGGTCTTCCCGCCCCAGGGCCGCTCGAGCTCGGCGAGCGATTCGGCGTCGTAGCGCTCGAGCAGCTGGTCGATGGTCATGAGCCCGCGCCGTTCGAGCTCGCCGATCAGCCCGGCCCCGGCCCAGGGCAACAGGCCGACCGAGCGGCGCTCGACCGCCCGCGGCCAGCAGCGGTCGAAGAACGCACAGCCCGAGCACTTGCCCCAGGCGACCGGCTCGGCGGGCTCCTGCTCGGTGAGGCGGTCGCTAAGGATGCGCTCGAGCGTCTGGAGCGCCGCCTCGCCGCCCCCGTAGGGAATGTCGGCGATCACGCCGGCCCCGTTGTGGACCTGGAGCGCGACCGGCGGCTCGCCGAAGGTCTGCTCATACAGCCAGCCGTAGGTCGCGAGCTGGAGCTCGATCGCCCGGTTGCGACCGCCGCCGATCCGGCGGGCGAGCTTCGAGTCGCGGATCGCGTAGCCGGCGCGGGCGGGGAGCAGGAAGTCCGGGACGCCGACGATCTCGACCTCGGTGCCGGTGAGGGTCGCCTCGGCGCGCAGCGCGCCCTGGTAGATGACGCGCTCGTTCTCGGCGACCAGCTCGCGGGTCCGGGCGACCCGCTCGTCGATCGCGACGTCCCCGAGGTCGATGTGGTTGGGAAAGCGGGCCAGGTGGCGGCGCTCGTGCGCGACGCCGAGCTCGATCAGGACCTGCGAGTAGGGGCTCGGCGGCGCCTCCTCGACGTCCCGGGCCCGCAACCACACGCGCAGGTCGCACTCCGAGGGGCGATAGAGCGAGAAGAAGTCGGTTGCGACGAGACGCGGCCGGCTCGGCGGGTCGTTGGCGGTCGACTCGATCCCAGCATTCTCCGCCCGGGCGCGGGATGCCGCGACCGTCGAGCTCACCGCCGCCGCGACGGCCTTCGCACCCGACCGGCCCGCGCCTGTCGCCGCGTCGCCGCAGCGTCACCGTCGGTCGGGAACGCGGTCAGGCAGATCAGCTCGCCCTCGTGGACGAGCGCCGATCCCTCGAACCCGTCGGCGGCGAAGCGAAGCTCCTCGCCGAGCCCGACGCCCGGCCGGCGCTGCGCGGGTCGGCAGTCGCCGACCAGCAGGACGAGGCCGCGTGCGATCTCGGCGTCGGGAGGGTCGAGGTCGACGTCCGCCGGCTCGGCGTCGAGCGCGTCGAGCGCATAGCCCTCGACCAGCGGCCCGTGCAGGGCGCCGAACGCCTCCGGATCGCTGACCAGGTCGAGGACGCAGAAGCGCCCGCCGATCGCGACCAGGGCGCCGGCCTGGCCGTCGTGAAGGCGGATCGCCTCGCGCATCCGCGCGAGTCGATCGCGGCTCTGCGCGTAGATGTCTGCCATCGCCGCGGTCGGCGAGCGGGTGCCGAGCTCACGGGACCGGTCTGCGACCTGGTCCCAGACCTCTCCCTGGTCGGCTCGGGCCTCCATGCCCTCCGACACCCGCTCGCGGACCCGTCGCGCCGTGGCGCGACGAAGCCTCGGATAGGCAGCCTGGGGCGCCGGCTCGAGGGCCTCGTGGCGGCGCTCGTGCTGCCAGCGCCCGGCCTCGACGCAGCTCACCGGGACGCGCAGCTTGGCGCCCGCCGCGACCAGCACCGAGACGTCGAAGGTGCGGTTCTGCTGGGCGCCGAGCACCTCCTCACCCTCGAACAGGAGCACCGCCTGGCGGGTCGGGTTCTCGACCATCAGGTCGTTGATCGCGGCGCCGCCGGCGAGCTCGCCGGCGCGAAAGCCCTCGCCGCGTGCCTGGGCGAAGGCGAGGTAGCGCAGGCGCGGCTCGGGCGCGAAGACCGGGTAGACGGCGAGCGGGCCGGCGACGTCGGGCTCGCCGATACGCAGGGGCTCGGAGAGGAGGTCGCCGAGGCGCGGGGCGCGGGAGGGCTGAGCATGGATCCTGGTCATCACCTGTTCAGTCGCCGCCGGGGCGAGAACCTGACGTCCTGGTCTCGGCCTGAGGCAACCGATCAACGTTCGCCGCCGAGCGGCGGCCGTTTACGTCAGCGCTCGAACAGCTCGCCGGTCGAGAGCGCGAAGCCGGGTAGCTGTGGCGACTCGAGCGTCTCGCCGGCCCGCAGCTCGAGCGCGACGTCGAAGGTGGGCGCGCGCGGCGAGGAGCGGCGGTAGACGAGCACCGCGCCGGCCGTGTCGTCGACCAGCCACAGCTCGGGCAACCCGCCGGACTCGTAGACACGCTTCTTGGCGCCGATGTCGTACCGCCAGGTGCTCTGCGAGCGGACCTCGATGCAGAGGTCGGGCACGTGCTCGGGGTAGGCGTCGAGGTCGGCGGGGACGTGCTCCTCGCGAAACCAGACCAGATCCGGGCCATAGACGTTGTGCTCGTCCATGCGCACGTCGGTAGGCAGGGAGACGAAGCCGCGGCCCGGGCCGGCGGCCACCCAGGCTTGGAGGGCGACGTACAGCCGCCCCTGGAGCAGCGCGTGGATCAGCTTCGGCTCGTTGACGACGATCTCCCCGTCGACGAGCTGCTTGTGGTCGCCCGGGACCGTGCGCGCGTAGAACTCCTCAGCGCGCAGGCGTGTGGCGGTTGCACCCATGGGCTTAACGGCCAACATACGGCACGAGCCACTCCCCGCCGCCCGCTACGACGGTTTCCATCCAACCGGCGGGTCCAGACGCCAGGAACGCTCGCCCCGGCGCGGCTCGAAGCGGTCGGCCTTCGCGAGCTCGACCAGCTCCTCGAGCTCCCAGATCTCGACCACCTCGTGGACCTGGTGCCTGCGCGCGTCGACCTCGATCCACTCCTCGGTCTTGCCCGCCGCAGCGAGCTCGATCGCCTCGACGATCTGATCCACGAACCGGCCCGCGATCGGAGTATTGATCACCCAGTCGAGATGCGCGAACAGCCGGCGACGATCATCGAGCCCTGAGTCGTCGAACTCCTCGATGTCCTCCCAATCGACCATGGCGTCGACGGTAGGGAGCAAACCCGCGCGCGAGGTGCGCCAAGCGCACCGAATGGGCGCGCGATCGTCAAGGAAAGGCTCGCGTCAAGCTTGCACCGCGGCGCCCGGCGGCTCGTCCGCGAGCTTCGCGGCCATCGGGCAGGGCCGCCGCCGCGACGGACGGGTCAGCGCTCCCAGCGATACCTCCGCTCCCCCTCCTCGATCCGGTAGTCGTTGATGCTGGCGTCGCGGCGGCGCATCAGGCCGCTCGCCTCGTCGAACTCCCAGTGCTCGTTGCCGTGGCTGCGCCACCACCGGCCGGCGGGATCGTGGCTCTCGTACTCGAAGCGGACCGAGATCCGGTTGCCGGTGTAGGCCCAGAGCTCCTTGCGCAGGCGGTAGTCGAGCTCGCGCTGCCACTTCTCGCGCAGGAACTCGATGATCTCGGCGCGCCCGGTGAGGAAGCGGTCGCGGTTTCGCCAGCTCGAGTCCTCCGTGTAGGCGAGGGCCACCCGCTCGGCGTCGCGGGTGTTCCAGGCATCCTCGGCCGCCTGGACCTTGGCCCGCGCCGAGGACTCGTCGAACGGGGGCAGGATCGGGGGAGGTGCTTGCTGAGCGCTCACTGTTCTCCTTCGCGTCGACGGCCGAGGGCGGCGAGTGCATGTCGATGATGACGCGAGCGACGCGCGAGCCCTGACTGCCCGGAGGTGGCGACGGTTGACACTGCCGATTTCGGCGTTACGGTCACCACGGAGGAGCCGATGCGAGCCGATCACCGCGTGATCTTCGTCCTGTTCGCCGCGACCGTTGCGTCCGTGGCCGCGCTGGCCGCGACGGGCAGCGCGCACGAGGCGTCCAGCGGGCCCCAGCCGCGGGTGATCCAGCTCAGCTACAGCGACTCCAAGGACGGCAGCTTTCCGCGCTACCGGCTGATGGCCTTCTCGCGGCGCACCGATGACGTGCGTTTCGCGACCCGGTTCGCCGGCAAGCGAGCCAAGGCCGACGCGCGCTTCAGCGAGAACATCACCGACACCGACATCAAGGGCAATGCCAAGCATCCCTTCGTGCTGATCCGCAAGGGCGGCGGTAAGCGGGTCATGAAGCTGATCCGGCGCGCGTTCGATGAGCGCGGG
>WHSW01000150.1 GCA_009379895.1 Solirubrobacterales bacterium | reverse complement strand
GTACTCGAACGACTGCGGGAAGTGGCCGATCGTGTAGCCCCGCGCGCGCAACGCCTCCTCGGCCTCGGGGCCGCGCAGGCCGGGTCCGAGGGTCGCGGTGAGCGCGACGGGATCGACCTCGACGCCCCGCAGCCGGCGCAGGTCGAGCGAGATCACCCGCCGGTGCGGCCCCGGCTCGGGGTCGACACCGCCGACGACGCTGGTCCCGCCGCCGAACGGGACCACGGCGACGCGCTCGCGCGCGCAGGCGTCGAGCAGCGCCCCGATCTGCTCGCCGGACCCCGGCATCACGATCGCGTCGGGGACGCGCTCGAGGCGCCCGCTGCGCAGGCGGACCAGGTCGGGGTAGCTCTTGCCGGTGGCCCGCCGAAGCCGCTGCTCGTGGGCGGTGAGCACGCTCGCGGGATTGACGGTCGCGGTCACCGCCTCGGGCAGGTCCCGGAGTGCGGGCATCGCCACCTGGTCGAGCTCGACCGGCCGCTCGGGCTCGCCCTCCCCGAGCTCGGAGCGCAGCATCGCGCGCGCCGAGTCGGACAGCGGCGTTCGCTTCGCCGGATCCCCCCAGCCCCACCACTTCCCGGGTGGCGGCCCGGCGCCGACCCGGTCAGCCACCGGGCTCCCCGACCAGCGCTCGCTCGATGCCCGCCAGCGCCTCGTCGAGGCGCCGGCGCGAGGCGCCGCGCATCATCGCCGAGCCGAGCCGCGAGAGGCCTCGCAGCGCCTCCTGGGTGGTCAGCGTGACCCTCGTCTCGCGATCGCCGTCGAGCTCGATCTCGAGGCGCGAGGAGCGCAGGATGCGCTCGAACGGCGTTCCCTCGACCTCCTGCTCCCAGACGCAACTCCGTCGATCGCTCGCGCTCACGCGGCGAAAGTCGGCGCGCACGCCGGTCCCGCGCGCGGTCTCGAGCACCGTCGTCCACTGGGCGGGCTCGCCGGCCGCCTCGCGCACGTCCTCGACCCGCAGCGCCCGCGGCCACCAGCGCGGCAGGTTGTGCGGGTCGGAGACCAGGTCCCAGATCCGGCCACGCTCGGCCGAGATCACCCGACTCCGGCTCACCCGGGGCATCCGCTCGCTATTCGGCGGCCGACTTGAGGCGTCGCAGGTCGCGGACCAGCAGCAGGTGCTTGAGGTGGCCACAGACCGCGGCCAGGCTCTCCAGGTTCTCGACCGCCTCGCGGCGCCGCGCCTGGCTGCGCGAACGCAGCTGGGCGCCGAGCAGCTGCTCGAGCAGCGCCGCCTCGCGGTCGGCCGAGGTCCGAAAGACGCGCAGGTTGCGCCCGGCGACGCCGAAGCGCGAGAGCTCGGCGGCCGCGCGGACGATCTCGAGGTCGGTCTCGTCATAGGCGGGTCGGCCGTCGCGGCGGCGCGCGGTGACGATGCCGAACTCCGCCAGCTCGCGCAGGAAGCCCTCGCCGACCCCGGCCTGATCGAGCAGCTCTTCCTGGGTGAAGGTGGTGACCGGCTCGCCCACCGACGCCGCGCGCCGTTTCTGGCTCTCGCCGCTGGGGCGGCGCCCGGTGAAGTCCCCGGTGGCGAGCTCCTGGCGAATCACACGCAGGGGCAGGAACTCGTCGCGCTGCATGCGCAGGATCGCGCGCAGGCGCTCGACGTCGGCCTGGCTGTAGAGGCGGTAGCCGCCCGCCGTGCGCCGCGGCGCGAGCAGCTTCTGGTCCTCGAGGTAGCGGATCTTGGAGATCGAGATGTCGTCGAACTCCTGCCCGAGGATCTTCGCCACCGCGCCGATCGTCAACGCGCGGCGCGGCCGCGAGTCTCCGCCCGAGGGGGCGGGCGCCGCCTCGGCGCCGTTCGACTCGCCCGCCGTCTTTCCGGCTACCGCCGCCATCGGTGGCCTCACTTCTCCAGGTAGCTGAGCTTGTACTTGCCGATCTGAATCTCGTCGCCGTCGTCGAGGCGGTGCGACTCGATCCGGCGCCGGTTGACGTAGGTGCCGTTGAGCGAGCCCAGATCGTCGATGTAATAGCCGTCCTGGCGCTGGACGATCAGCGCGTGGTTGCGCGAGACGGTGACGTCGTCGAGGAAGACCGCCGCGTCGGGCGTGCGGCCGATGCTCATCCGCTCCTGATCGACGGGGAAGCTCTCCCCCGCGCGCCCACCGCCCGAGCGGATCACGAGCGCGGCGCCCGACTTGTCGACCTCCTCGTCGATGTCGATCGGGGTGTACTCCCCGGTCTCGTCGACCTTGTAGGTCATCGTCGTCGGCTCGTCGGTGCCCTCCGGGCGACCGAGGAAGGCGCCGCACTTCTGGCAGTAGTTCGCCCCCTCGGGGTTGACGAAGCCGCATTCTGGGCAGTGGACGGCCATGGCGGCGGATTATACGGCCGATGCGCAAACTTCAAGTAGAGGTTGACCCTTGGGTCCGAGCTTGCGCCCGAAGGCTGGCCCGGCGGCCGAGCAAGCTCGGATCACCGGTCGCCTACGGCTCCCTGGGAGGACGCCGCCGGAGCCGTCCGAGCGCCGAACGCGACCCGCACGTAGACCACTGTGGCCAGGATGGCGATCGCGACCCCGACCACGAAGGCCGCCCGCACGATCCACCAGTCGAAGACCATGCTCCAGAAGATGCCGCCGAAAACCAGGAAGACTCCGATCCGCCCGATCCAGTTGATCTCCAGGTCGATCCCCCGCCGCAGCGCGACCCGCGCCAGCGCCAGGGTGACGACCTCGCGCGCGGCGAGCACGGCGAGCGCCCAGCGCGGCAGGAGCTCGAAGTGCCAGCAGACGGCGGCGCCCGAGAGCACCGTGAGCCGGTCGACCACCGGGTCGAGCAGCGCTCCCATGCGCGAGTACTGGCCCGTGGCGCGGGCGAGAAAGCCGTCGACGTAGTCGCCGAGCGTGATCGCGAGGTAGAGCAGCGCCGGCGCCACCGCCCGGCCGTCGCCGGAGTCGAAGGCGAGGATCAGGAAGACCGGAATCGCCGCCAGGCGCGCGTACCCGATCAGGTTGGGGATCGTCAGCGGGCGCAGCGGTGCGCCCGCTCGTGTCTCGCGCGGCTGCGGCCCGGAGCGATCGATGCCGAACAGCCGGCGCCTGCTCGGGGCCACCCCGACCCCTAGGCGAGGCCGGCGACGATCTCGGCCGCCCGTCGGGCGGCGTCGGCGAGCGCCAGCCGCTGCTCGGAGCCGTCGCGGCGCTCTGAGGCCTCGACCTCGCCCTCGGCGAGGGCGCGCTTGCCGACCACGATCCGCAGCGGGCAGCCGACCAGCTCGGCGTCGGTGAGCTTCTCCCCCGCCCCCGCCTCGCGGTCGTCGAACAGCGTCTCGAGTCCCGCGGCGGAGAGCTCCTCATAGAGGCGCTCGGCAGCCTCGAACGTCTCCTCGCCGGCGCGCCCGAGCGCGACCAGGTGCACGTCCCACGGAGCCAGCGAGCGCGGCCAGACGATCCCCTTCTCGTCGGCGCCCTGCTCGATCGCCGCGGCGACCGCCCGGGCCGGACCGAACCCATAGCAGCCCATGACGATCGGCCGTTCGGTGCCCTGCGGGTCGAGATAGGTCGCCCCGAGCGGCTCGGAGTAGCGGGTCCCGAGCTTGAAGATGTTGCCGACCTCGATCGCGGTCTCGATCGTGATCGGCTCGCCGCCCGCCGTCGTGTCGCCGGCCTCGACCGAGCGGATGTCGAGCTCCTCGTAGGCGAAGTCGCGGCCCGGCTCGACCCCGATCAGGTGCGCGTCGGGGCGGTTGGCGCCCGCGAAGTAGCCGGCTCCCTGGATCGCGGCGTCCTTGATCACCGGCAGCTCGGCGCCGACCGGGCCGATGAAGCCGGGCGGGCCGAGCTCGGACTCGATCTCCTGCGGCGTCGCCTGGCGAAAGTCGGCGCCGAGCGCGTTGCGCAGCTTGATCTCGTTCAGGCGATGGTCGCCGCGGACCAGCGCCAGGACCATCCCCCGGCCCTCGACGACCACCGGCAGCGCCTTGAGCGCCGCCCCGGGGTCGACGCCGAGCGCGCCCGAGACCTCCTCGACCGTGGTCAGGCCAGGGGTCGGCGCCTCGCGCGGCTCGTCGAGCGCCGGGGGCAGCTCGACCGCCTGTGCCTCGGCCGAGGCGACCTCGACGCTGGCCGCGTAGCCCGGCGCCAGGGCGACCCGGTTCTCCCCCGCCGCGCAGGGCGCCATGTACTCGTGCGCGGCGGTGCCGCCCATCATCCCGACGTCGGCCTCGACCTCGTACCAGTCCAGCGCGCAGCGGTCGAGGATCCGCGCGTAGGCGCGGCGGTGCAGCTCATAGCTTCGGTCCAGGCCCTCGGCGTCGCGGTCGAGCGAGTAGGAGTCCTTCATCGTGAACTCGCGCGTGCGCAGGACGCCGGCCCGCGGCCGCGGCTCGTCGCGCTCCTTGACCTGCATGTGGTAGAGGATCTTGGGCAGCTCGCGGTAGGAGCGGATATCGCGGGCCGCGTGGAAGGTCAGCGCCTCCTCGTGGGTCATCGCCAGCACGTGATCGGAGCCCTTTCGATCGGAGAGCTTGAAGAGCTCGTCGATCTCGTAGCGGCCGCTGATGCGCCAGGGCTCGGCCGGCTGCAGGACAGGCATCAGCATCTCCTGGCCACCGATCGCGTCGATCTCCTCACGGATGATCGCCTCGACGCGCTTGATCACCCGATAGCCGCCGGGCAGCCAGGTGAACAGCCCGGCCCCGAGCTGGCGGACCAAGCCGGCCCTGACCAGCAACCGGTGCGAGAGCGCCTCGGCGCCCGCCGGATCGTCGCGCAGGGTGGGCAGGAAGTAGGTCGCCAGGCGGGTCACGGTGCGGCGAGACTACAGAGCGCCGAGGGTCTCGGCCGGCGCGCCGACTGGGTCTACGATGGGGCGGGCCGTGAAGCTGATGATCCAGATCCCGTGCCTGAACGAGGAGGCGACGCTGCCCCGCGTCCTCGCCCAGCTGCCGCGCGAGCTCGACGGCTTCGAGGCGGTCGAATGGCTGGTCATCGACGACGGGTCGAGCGACCGCACGGCGGAGGTCGCGCGCCGGGCCGGCGCCGACCACATCGTCCGGTTGACCAACAACAAGGGGCTCTCCGCCGCCTTCCAGGCGGGTCTCGACGCGGCGCTGAAGCTGGGCGCCGACGTGATCGTCAACACCGACGCCGACAACCAGTACCGCGCCACCGAGATCCCGAAGCTGGTCGCCCCGATCCTCGCCGGGCGCGCCGACATGGTCGTCGGCGATCGCGACGTGCGCAGGATCGAGCACTTCTCGCCGACCAAGAAGCTGCTCCAGCGGCTGGGCAGCTGGGTCGTCCGTCGCGCCTCGGGGACCGACGTCCCCGACACGACCTCGGGCTTTCGCGCCTACAACCGAGAGGCCGCCCTGCAGCTGCTGGTCGTCTCGAACTTCACCTACACCCTGGAGAGCCTGATCCAGGCCGGCAAGATGCTGGTCGCGGTCGAGCACGTCCCGATCGCCACCAACCCCGAGCTGCGCGAGTCGCGCCTCCTCGACTCGACCGGCTCCTACGTGCGCCGCAATGCGCTCGCGATCTTTCGCGCCTACGTCCTCTACGAGCCGCTGCGCGTGTTCACGATCGCCGCCGCCGCCTTCGCGCTCGCCGCGCTCGCCGCCTGGAGCCCGTTCGCGGTCGACCTCGTCCTCAACGGCGACTCCAGCGGCCACGTGCAGTCGTTGATCCTGGGGGCGGTGCTGGCGGTGATCGCCGTCCAGATGTTCGGCCTCGGGATCATCGGCGACGCCTTGGCGAGCCAGCGGGTGATCGCCCAGCGGGTGTTCGAGCGCGTGCGCAGGCTCGAGCTGGCGGCCGGCGTCGAGCCCTCTCACCTCGAGGGCGAGCCCGGCGCGGAGCGCGAGCGGTTGAAGACGATCTCCCTGTAGACGCCGAACTTCCCCAACGCGGAGACGCACAATGAGGCCCCGGTCGCGACCAGGTAGTCGAGGTCGAGCCCGAGGTGCAGGGCGAGGAAGATCCCGTACTCGAAGGCGCGGAAGGCGATCGACGCGAGCGCCGTCTCGACGACCTGGCGAGCGACGGGCCGCGACTGGCCCTTGAAGACCCAGCGGCGCAGGAGTGTGAAGTTGACCGCGAAGGCGGCCACCAGCGCGACGGCCGGGGCGAGCGTCTGCGAGAGCCCGGCGAGCTCGTGCAGGGCCGCGGTGGCGGCGAGGACGAAGAGGAAGCTGAACGCCGAGGCGAGCGCGTAACGGCCGAGATCGCCGAGGGCTGCGGGCACCGCGCGAGTGTACGGTCGCGCGGTCGGCGCGGCGTGGAATCATCTGCGCCCTTGAGCGGCCCGGCAGGAAACGTCTACGACAAGTACGCGAGCCGCAACCCGATCGAGCGGCGGCTCGTCGGCCGCTTCCTGAGCGAGCTGCGCTCGCTGGTCGCCCGCAGCGGCGCGCGCGAGGCGCACGAGGTCGGCTGCGGCGAGGGCGAGCTCTCGCTGATGCTCGCCCGCGAGGGCCTGCGGGTGCGCGGCTCGGACGTCTCCGCCGAGGTCGTGGCCGAGGCCGCCCGCCGCGCCGAGGCGGCTTGCGTCGAGGTCGCCTATCGGGAGGCGTCGATCACCGCGCTGGACCCCTCGATCGACGCCGCCGAGCTGCTCGTCTGCTGCGAGGTGTTCGAGCACCTTCCCGACCCCGAGGCCGGGCTCGAGTCGATCGCCGCCTTGGCTCGGCCCTGGCTCGTGGTCAGCGTCCCGCGCGAGCCCCTGTGGCGAGTGCTCAATCTGGCCCGCGGCAAGTACCTCGACGAGCTCGGCAACACCCCGGGCCATCTGGGCCACTGGTCGCGCGCCTTCCTGCGCTTCCTGCGCCGGCGCGTCGACGTGGTCGAGGCGCGCTCGCCGCTGCCGTGGACCCTGGCGCTGTGCAGGGCGCGTCGATGAGCGCTCTGCGGCGCATGGCGGCGGCGCTGCGAGCCAACCCCGGGGTGGCCGCGGTCGTCGCTCTCGGGATCGCCTGGGGGGTGATCATGCACGCGGGAGGATGGGCCCAGCAGGCGCACTTCGCCGAGGTCCGTGCGCTCGCCTCCGGCTCGCCCGAGATCGACCGCTGGCACTGGGAGACCGGCGACAAGGCCTGGATCGACGGCCACTTCTACTCGGTCAAGTCGCCGGGGGTGGCGGCGCTCTCGATTCCCTTCTACGCCGCGATCGACGCGCTCGGCGGGCACGAGCTAGCGCGCGACGCCGCCGCCAACGCGCGGCGAGCCTCGCATCCGCGCTGGAACCCCCACGTCGTCCCGCCGTACGCCAGCTACGGCTACGACGCGCCGCGCGCGATCCGCGTCCAGAGCCGGGTCGAGGAGAACACGCCGATCCTCTGGGCGCTGACCCTGATCGTGGCGGTGATCCCGTCGGTCGCCCTGCTGCTCGGGGTGCGTTGGCTCGCCGACCGCCTGCTCCCGGGGTACGGGACGGCCGCCGCGATCACGCTCGGGATCGCGACCATGCTGATGGTCTTCGCCGCCGAGTACTTCTCGCACGCGATCGGGGCCGCGCTCGGGTTCGCCGCCTTCGCCGTGTTGTTCTCAGAGCGCGCCGGCCCGCCGCGGCTCGCGCTGGTCGCCGCCGGTGGCCTGCTCGCCGGGCTCGCCGTCACCTTCGAGTACCAGACCGGCCTCGTCGGGGCGGTGCTGTTCTTCTACGCGGCGCTGCGCGCGCCGGCGGCGCGGCTGCCGCGGGCGGTCGTCTACGCGGGTGGCGCGCTCGCCGGAGCCCTGCCCGCGCTCGCCTACAACGCCTGGGCGCTGGGCTCGCCGCTGCGCTTCGCCTACAGCGACGCCGTCGCGGTGATCGGGCGCTCGGGCCACGCCGAGCTCGGCCTCAACAGCGACGGGTTCTTCGGGATCACGCTGCCCCGCCTCGACGCCGCCCTCGACGTGCTCGTCTCCGGACGCGGGGTGCTGGTCCTGACCCCGGTGCTGGTCGCGGCGGCGATCGGCGTCGTGCTCATGCGCCGTCGCGGACACCGCGCCGAGGCCTGGGTGATCGCCGGGGTGACCGGCGCCTACCTGCTCTACAACTTCGGCTACTGGCAGCCGCTCGGCGGGGGCACGCCGGGCCCGCGCTTTCTGATACCGATCCTGCCCTTCCTCGCCCTCGGGCTCGCCTTCGCCTACCAGCGCCTGCGCGCGCTGACCCTGGCGCTGGCGATCCCGTCGGCGATCTGGATGGTGGTCGCCAGCGTCACCTATCCGCTGATCGGCTTCCAGGGCAGCGGCCTGTGGGTCCAGGACCTCGGCGACGGCACGCTCGAGCACACGCTGCTGACCGCGCTCGGCGTCCGCGACGGCTGGCTCGCGCTCGCCCCGGTCCTGGTCGCGATCGGAGCGGCGATCGTGTTCGCCGCCGCGGCCACCCCGCGGGCGCGGATCGGCGACATCCGCCCCGCGCTCGCCGCCCTGGCCGTCTGGGCGGCCGTGTTCGTCCTCGCCCCGCCCCTGACCGAGGACACGACGACGACGCTCGGCGGCGACACCTCGGCGCTGCTGCCGACGGCGGCCGCGGTCGTGATCGCCACGGTGGTGCTGGTCGTCCTGCGCTACCGCGAGCGGCGCGGCGAGCGCGCGGGGCGATCGGAACGCGCCGGCGGCGAGCTGGCGCTCTCGGAGCCGAGCCCGTAGACGACAAGCTCCCCGCGGCGGGTGCGCTCGACGCCGAGCCCGACGAGCGGCCGCGACGCCACCTCGGCGAGCGGCGTCCCGCGGGCGCGGTCGAGGTGGACGATTACGCTGCGCACCCCGACCTCTCGCAGGAACGCCACCGACTCCGGCGACGGAAAGCCTCGCGCACGCTCGATCACCCGCTCGGTGAACCGGGGCTGAACGCTCGAGCGCCCGTTGACGATCTCGGGGAAGCCGTCGGTCGACCAAAGCAGGTAGCGGCGGTTGTCGGCGGCCTCGGTGGCGGGCAGGTGCAGCTGAGGCGCCGGCACGTCGGCGACCCGAGCCGGCGGCTCGGGAGCCCGCGGCTGGGCCTGGCTGTCGGTCGGGTCGAAGGGCAGGCCGCGGCCCTCGATCGCGAGCGCCAGCGCCAGCGCAAGGGCGAGCGCGCCCAGCACCGCGGCGGAGATCTCCGCCGCGCGCCGGCGCAGGAACGCATCGGTGCCCGGCGGCAGGAAGGCGGTGGTTGCG
>WHSW01000014.1 GCA_009379895.1 Solirubrobacterales bacterium | reverse complement strand
AGCGCTCGCGCCCGCCGGCGTCCTGGTAGTAGCGAAGCGCGTTCTCCCACGTGCTTCCGTTGCAGTCCTTGCCCTCCGAGGAGGGGCCGTAGCCGTGCACCAGCAGGATCTGCGCGTCCGCTGCGAACGAGCTCGGCGCGAGCATGGCGAGAGCCAGCGCCGCGCCGACCGCCGCCGCGACCACCCCCCGAGGTCGCGGCTTGATCGCGGTCTGTTTCCGCTTCTCGAGGGGCCTCGTGGTCCAGGTTCGGGCGCGGCTGAGCCAGCCCGGTGTGGTCGGGATGGTCATCCCGCTACCTCCTTGGGTTGGAGAGCATGGCGGCTGGGCAGCGCCCGTCCGCCCGTTCACCACCAACGACCCGGAACCGGGTTGGAATATTCCATCGGCGACCGCGCCCCCTACAGCGCGAATCGTCAGCAGTCAAACCAGGTTGATCCAATCGCCCCGATTACCAGGGACTCGGTGTCGCGCCGCGTCCCCGCCGGCGCGGCACGCCACGCACCTACCCGCCGCCGTGACACGCCGGGGCGCCTACCCCGCCGGCACGATGTTCTGGTTGACGCGGAAGAGGTTCTCGGGGTCGTATCTGTCCTTGAGCGCGACGAGCCGCCGGTACTTCTCGGTGCCGAAGGCGTCGCGGACCCGGTCGCGGTCCGGCGTGAAGTTGAGGTATGACGCACCGGTCCCGAACGGTTGCATGGCCTCCCCGAGGCCCCGCCCGCTTGCGGTCTGGCGCTCGTCCTCGGCCGGGTCCTCCCAGAGCAGGATGGGGTGGAAGAGGTACGCGGCGTCTCGGTGCGAGAACGCCGTGGCCTCGTCGGCGACGCTCGTCACCCCGGCGCCGAGCCGGAAGATGACGATCTGGGCGAGCGGCGTGGTCGACGACACCGTCTCGGTGGCGCGCTCGAGGTAGACGTCGATCGCCGCGTCGCTGAGCCCGTCCAGGTAATCGCCGCGAAAGTAGTTGCGCAGGCCCGGCGGATTGGCCGGGTCGAGCAACGCCTGGAAGTCGGTGTAGGGCATCGGCTGGAACAGATCCAGGTCCGGGGCGAGCTCCTTGAGCGGCTGGACCACCGCGGCGCCCGCCTCGGGGTCGCCGACGTACATCCCGACGATCGCGAGCGCGGGCCGGCCGTGCAGGTGCTCGGGGACGAAATCCTCGGGCGGGGCGATGACGACGGCGCACCCGGTGGAGAGCTCGTCGGGCGCGCGCTCGACGTAGTCGCGCCAGGCGCGCACGACCTCCGGTGCGCGCTCGATCGGCCACAGCGCCTCTCCCGCCAGCACGATTGGTCCCAGCTCGTGGAGCTCGAAGTCGAACCGGGTCACGACGCCGAAGTTGCCGCCGCCGCCCCGGATCCCCCAGAAGAGGTCCTCGTTCTCGTCCTCGCTGGCGGTCAGCACGCGGCCGTCGGCGGTCACGACCTCGGCGGAGAGCAGGTTGTCCGAGGTCAGGCCATGCATGGAGGAGGTCCAGCCGTAGCCGCCGCCGGTGGTGAAGCCGCCGACGCCGGTGGTCGTGACCCGCCCGCCGGGGGTGTGGAGGCCATGCGGTTGGGTGGCGGCGTCGAACTCGCCCCACAGGACCCCGCCGCCGGTGCGGGCGACGCGAGCCTCCGGATCGACATCGACCTCGCTTACGCCCGCGAGGTCGATCAGCATGCCGTCGTCGCAGACGCTCATCCCGACGACGCTGTGCCCGCCGCAGCGGACCGCCACCGGGAGGCCGTTCTGGCGGGCGCAGTCGACGGCCGCGACCACGTCATCGGTGCTCGCGCAGCGTGCGATCAGCGCCGGCCGCCTGTCGATCATCCCGTTGAAGACCTTGCGCGCCTCGTCGTAGCCGGCGCCGTGCGGTCCGATCACCTCGCCATCGAGGTGGTCCGCCAACCGCCCGACTGCCGCCTCGTCGATCAACTCGTTGCCCATGGCTCTGCTCCCATCTCGATCTCGGTCATGCCCAAGCAAGGGCGCTCCTCGGGCGAGGTCTATTCCCGAGGGGCGGCCGTCAGCCGGAAAGGCGGCCCACGAACCGCATCGTCACCCACGTGAAGCCAAACGACTCGACCAGCTGTTGCTCGCCCGAGTGCTGGACTGCACACAGCTCGAGGTAGTCCCCGGCCTCCAGCGCAACGAGCGTGTTGATGTCGTTGGTGAGGTTCTCGTTGGGCGTGCTGCCGGTCACCGTGTCGCGGGCAGGCTGAGTTCCGTCCCTCGCCGCACCCTCGCACGTCCGGTTCTGGTTCCTGTCGAGGGTGACGACCGCTCCATCCAGCGTGTCGTCGCGGCGCCACTCGACCTGCGCGTCCACGGCGTAGAGCCCGTCGCGGGGCGCGACGAGGCGCGACGATTGCCCATTCGAGTGCATCGACCCCTGGTCGAAGTCCTCGCTTAAAACCGACCAGATGAGCACCTCCGGCACTGCGGGGGAGACCCTGCTGGGGGTTCAGGAGGTTGACGCGCACCGCCGGCAGCGGCTCCAGGTCGACGGGCTCCAGCGACCCGTTCCTGACCTTGGGGGAGTCCACCGCGTCCCGGGCGAGATCGCCCGCCCGCACCTGCCCGTTGCGGATCCTGCCGGTCGTGACGGCGTCCCGGGCGAGGTCGGCGGTCCGCACCTGGCCGCTTCGGATGTCGCGGCTGAGGACCGCGTCGTCGCGGATCGCGGCGGTGCCCACTTGGCCGTCGGCGATGTGGCGGGCGCGCACGGCGTCGTCGCGGATGTCGCCGGGCCCGATCGTCGCGGCGGCATAGCCGGTGCCCCCGAGCGCCATGAACAGCGCCAGCCAGGCGATCACGTTTCGGCGCATGGCGCTGAGCGCGGCGGTCGTCTTGCGTCGGATCAAATCGATACCTCCCGTGAGTGGATTCGGGCGCGGTGCCGGTTCGCCGCGCCCTCTACGCATCAAGGACGCGGTTCGGCGCTCCTTATTCCGGGCATGGAGCACGTGCATTGGCAAACCCCGCGAGCGCTCGCCGGGCGCGGGTCAGAAGCCGACCGCGCCGCCGCCCTTCCAGGCGGCGAGCTCGACCAGCGTCGAGGCATGCAGGTCGCCGGCGGTAAGCACGCAGGTGTGCCCCTCGCGAATCCAGCTCACCATGGTCGTCTTCCCGGCGCGGAGCGAGCGCAGCTCGATTCCGTCGCGGATCGACCGCCGGGCGCCCGTGGGCGCGTCGAGCGCATCGCCGGCGACGATCGTGTAGCCGATCCGCTCGCCCCGGCTCTCGTAGAAGACGGTGCGTGTCCTCCGTCCGGAGAGCTCGTCGTCGCGCGTGCCGGTGGCCCGCCAGCCGAACTCGCGCTCCCAGCGCGGATAGGCCAGCCCCGCGAAGCCGGCGGCCAGAAGCGCGGGCTCGCTCGGTTGCGGGCGGGCGCCGGGCCTTCTGGGGCCAGGCCGGCCAGTCGCGCCGCGGCGGCGATCGTGGGCGCGCCGCCGCCCCCCACCGGCGCGACGATCGCGACCGCGATCGCGGCCATCGCGCCAAGGCCGAGCCCCAGCGCGATGCGCAGCCCCAACGGCCGCCGCGCATCGCTTCGCCGCCCCCCGAGAGGCCCGCGCCACCGCGAGCTCGGCCAGACCGACGGGTGACGGGACGCGCGGTTCGCCTCGACGCGCGCCCTGAGGCGCGCCGGCGCCCTCGTCTGCGCGGTCAGTCGCCCGAGTGCCGCCCGCGCCCGGCGCTGGCGCTCGAGCTCGGCGCGGAGCGCGGGCGAGCCCACCAGCCGTCGCTCGAGCTCGGCCCGCCGCGCGAGCGAGAGCGAGCCGTCGGCGAGCGCGGCCAGGTCGCGCAGGTCGGTCTCGCAGGGGCGATCCGGATTCACGTTCATCTCGCGCCGGCCCCGGGCTCTGGGTGGTCTCTCATCTCCTGCGCCTCTGGGACCGGGGACGCCCCAGGCGGACAAGATATTCCGCGGCACTACGAGGGGATGGGTGCGCCGAGCGCGCCACGCCACGTGCTGGGAGATGATCGGTTCGGGTCGAGGACGAGGGCCGTCGCGGCGATCAGGCAATCGCGGTGCAGACCCTCATGCGTCCATGCCGTCGAGCGCGGCGATGATCCTCGCCCGGCCCCGTGAGAGGCGGCTCATCACCGTTCCCTCGGCGATCTCGAGCGCCCGGGCGCACTCGGCATAGCTGAGGCCCGCCAGGTCGACCGCGGCGACCACCGCGCGGAAGGCCTCGGGCAGCGCGGCGAGCGCGGCGAGCGCGGCCCCCGCCTCGATCGAGAGCTCGGGGTCGCCGACGCCGGGCGCGGCGACGAGCCTCTCCGGGGCGCTCAGCTCGGTCTCTGCCGGCCGCGCGCGGCGAGCGCGCAGGTGGCTCTGCCAGACGTGTCGAAGCGCGCCGATCAGGTAGCCGAGCTCGTCGCTGCGGCGCAGCAGCCGCGGGCGCGAGAGCACCTTGAAGTAGGTCTCCTGGACCAGGTCCTCGGCCAGCTGCGGCGAGCCGCACATCCCCAGCGCCGCGCGGTAGAGCCGATCGAGCTGATCGGCCGCCGCCTCGGCGTCCAGCTCGCGGACCGTGGTGGGCGCCGAGTCCGCCGGCTCCAGGTCGATCCTCGCGGCGAGCCTGGCCGGTCCGCCACCGCGCTCTCGCAGACCGATCACGTCCCCGCCGGCCTGCCCATCCCCCAGGCTCCTCAGCGCTCGCGGTTCCGGCTGCCGACCCGGCCGTTCTCGAAGCGCGCCCGTCGGCGCGGGCGCATCTCCGCCCAGGCGGGCGCCGGCCTCATCGCACGACCCCCTCGGCGTAGCTCTCCATCCCGGTGAAGTCGAGGAAGACGCACGGCTCGGAGCCGACGATCCAGGCGTCATGGCCGGGCGGGATGACGAAGGCGTCTCCCGGCCCGGCCTCCCCCTCGACGCCGTCGTCCATGACGATGTGCATCCGTCCCGAGATCACGTAGCCCGTGTGCCGCTCGCGGCAGGAGTCGGTGCCGGCGAGGGGCTTGACGTGCTCGGACCAGCGCCAGCCCGGCTCCGCAACCCCGCGACCGATCGTCGCCTCGCCGAGCCGCACGACGGCCACCTCGCCCTTGGCCACGAACGGGCGCAGCTCGTCGGGGAAGTCGAGGCTCTTGGCCTGCAGGGTCGCCATCGCCGTTCCTAGGTGGCGGCCGGCCCGGGTCGGCCGGCCGGCGGGGCCAGGGCGTGCGCGAGCGGGACGGTGGCGAGGAGGCAACGGAGGCGGGGCGTGCTCATCGCGCGCGGCCTCCCTTCCGCCCGCCGCGCCCCGCCTGCTCCAGCGCGGTGATCAGCTCGATGTAGCCGTTGAAGCGCCTGGCCGGCTCGTGCGGCCTGACTCGCTCGCCGGGCCCGTCGAGCGAGCGCACCACGCCGCTGATCGGCTCGGTGGTCCGGTCGATCTCGACGAGGAGTCGCTCGCGGGTGCCCATCTCGGGCAACCATGGCCCGTCAACCCGGCGTTCGCATCGAGGAGATCACCCCAACATCGACCCCAACATCTCGGACCGACGCGTGCCGGGGCCGTCCGGCACGAAGGGGCCGAGGACTAGTATCCGGCTCGCCGAAGGCTTAGCTTCCGAGGGGAGGGACGGTGCCCGAAGGCAGAGAGAGCGGCCGTGCACCGCCGCTGCTGGAGCGCGACGGCGAGCTGGAACGGTTCGGGCGCGCGCTCGCCGGCGCGGCCACGGGGGAGGGGGAGATGCTGGCGATCGTCGGGCCGGCCGGGATCGGCAAGAGCAGCCTCCTCGCTCGGGCGCGGCGACTCGCCCAAGAGCGCGGGATGCGGGTCCTGACGGCATCGGGCTCGGAGCTGGAGCGCGCGCTTCCGTTCGGGGTCTGCCGTCAGCTCTTCGAGCCCGTGCTGGCGGGCGCGGAGGAAGCCGAGCGCCAGGCCCTGCTCGCGGGCGCCGCGGCTCTCGCCGGTCGGCTGCTGCTCGCGCCGCCGGCGACCGACGGGGCGATCGGTCGCACGGCCGAAGGGTCGAGGCAAGCCGAGAGCAGCGGGAGCGGCCAGGCGGAGCCCGGGCTGCTGGACGCCGCCTTCGCCCCGCTTCATGGTCTCTACTGGCTGGCCGCGAACATCGCCCAGCCCGCCCCATTGCTGATCACGGTCGACGACGCCCACTGGGCCGACCTCCCGAGCCTGCAGATGCTCAACTACCTGGCCCGTCGCCTCGACGGCCTGGCGATCACCGTCGCCGTCGCGGCGCGTCGAACCCAGCCCGGGGGTGAACGGGATCTCCTGCCCCGCCTCCTGGACGCATCCGAGGTGAGCGTGCTTCGCCTCGCCTCGCTCAGCGAGCGGGCAAGCGCCGCCCTGATCCGGGAGTCCCTTGGCTCCGAGCCCGCCGAGGAGTTCGCCGCTGCGTGCTGGCGAACGACGCAGGGCAACCCCTTCTACCTGGATCAGCTCCTGCGGGCCCTGCAATCCGCCGCCGTCGCGCCGACCGCTCGGGCGGCTCGGCGCGTGATCGAGGTGGGCCCGCCCGCGATCTCGCGTGAGGTGCTCGGTCGGGTCGCCCACCTGGAGCCGGGGTGCGCGGCGCTGGTCCGCGCCCTCGCGGTGCTCGGCGGGCGCCCCGATCTGCGCGACGCGGCGATCCTGGCCGAATTGGATCAGGGTGAGGCCGCGGCGGCCGCCGACTCTCTGGCCGCGGCGGGCGTCCTCGCCGGGGAGCTGCCGCTGGCGTTCTCACACCCGATCATGCGGGCGGCGGTCTACGAGGACATCCCACCGCTCGAGCGGGCGAGCGCTCACCGCCGGGCGGCCGCCCTGCTCGCGGACCGCGGGGCCGGGGCGGCCGCGGTGGCGGCGCAGCTGCTCCACACCGAGCCGGGCCGCGACGCGTGGACCGTCGCACGGCTCCGCGAGGCGGCGGAGCTGGCGATCGCCGAGGGAGCGCCGCCGACCGCGATCGATTACCTGCGCCGCGCGCTCGCCGAATCGCCACCGCCCGAGGAGCGCCTGGAGCTCGTCCTCAAGCTGGGGCCGGCCCTCGCGGCCCACGGGGATCCCGAGGGAATCAAGTTGATGCGCGGCGCGGCGGACGGCGGGCCGGGGGCGTGCGAGCGGGCGCGGCTCGCTGCCGAGCTGGGCACGGCGCTGATCCATGTGGGCCGCGACGCCGAGGCGGTCGACGTGCTGGAGACGGCGCTCGCCGGGCTCGACCACGAGAGCGAGGGCCCTCAGCAGCCGCTCGTGGCGCAGCTCGAGGCGTTGCTCTACGTGGCGGGGATCACCACGCTGGGTGCCCGTCGGCGCCTCGGCGAACGGCTGGGCCGGGCGGTCGAGGGCGCCCGGCAGGCGCCCGGTGAGGTCGCCGAGCCGCTTCTGGCGCCGCTCGCCTGCGAGCTCGCGTTCGCCGCGGGACCCGCGAGCGAGGTCTGCGGGCTGGCCGAGCGCGCCCGCGACGAGGCCGAGCCGCTGCGCGGGGCTGCTCGCGACTCTCCGGTTCCGTTCGTCGCAGCGTTCGCGCTGATCGCCGGCGGGGAGCCCAAACGCGCGGAGCAGGTGCTCACCGTGGCCGCGGATTCCAGCCGGCGCTGCGGCGCCGTCCGCGCCTTCGCCCTCGCTTCCTCCGCGCGCTCCCTGGCCCGCCTCCATCAGGGGAACCTGCCGGGGGCCGAGGCCGACGCGGAGGCTTCGCTGCGGCTCACGGCCGACGACCGCCCACCGGTCTTTGAACCGATTGCGCTTGCGACCCTGGTCATCGCGCGCCTGGAGCGCGGCGACGTCGCGCAAGCCCGGGCGGCATTCGAGTCGGCGCCGGCGAGGGAGTTCGATCCCGGCTGCGTGCTCACGCAGCCGCTGTTCGAAAGCGGCGCGCGGGTTGCCCTCGCCGAGGGTGACGGCGAACGGGCGATCGCCGAGGTGGACCGCTGCCGCGGTTGGGCGGAGGCTTGGGGTGAGCGAAGCGGGAGTTGGCCCGTGCAGTGGCGTCCGGCGATGGCGCTCGGGCAGCTGCGTGCCGGCGATCGCCCGCGGGCGCTGGAGCTGGCGCGCGAGGATCTCGAGCGGGCGCGTCGCTTCGGCGCTCCTCGCCCGCTCGGCGTCGCCCTGCTGACGCTGGGCATGTGCGAGGGGGGAGACAGTGGGATCGCCCGCCTGGGTGAGGCCGTCGCCACCCTCGAGCCCTGCAGCGCCCGGCTCGAGCACGCCCGGGCACTGGTCGAGCAGGGCGCGGCGCTGCGCCGCGACGGCCGGCGAGCGGCGGCGCGCGATCCGCTCGCGGTGGGGATGAAGGCGGCCCGCAGCTGCGGCGCCACCGCGCTCGCCGAGCACGCCTACGTGGAGCTGCGCGCGGCCGGTGCGCGGCCGCGAAAGATCCTCTATTCGGGGCTCGAGGCGCTGACCCCGAGCGAGCTGCGGGTCGCGAGGATGGCCGCCGAGAAGATGACCAACCGGGAGATCGCTCAGGCGCTGTTCGTGACCCAGAAGACGGTCGAGGTCCACCTCAGCCACGCCTACCAGAAGCTCGAGATCGGCTCACGGTCCGAGCTGCCCGCGGCGCTGGACCCCGACTCGGCGGAGCGCGCGCCGGCGCCGGAGCGCAGCCCGCAGGGTGCGGTGTGAACCGACGCGCCTGCGGGTCGGGCGCCGGCGGCCTCGCGCGCCGGCGCCCGCCCCCCGGCTCAGGGCACCGCGACGATCGGCACCTCGGCCCTGGCGCAGATCGCGCTTACGGACACCCCCCATCCGGACGGATGCGTGCCGCGCGACGACTCGACGGCGGCAACCCGCCATGAGTCGTTCTGGGCGCCGGGCTCGGGTGCGTTGCTGACGATCATGTGCTCACCGTCGAAGCCGCCGATCAGGTGGCCGCCGCCCCCGATCACGGTCGGCGCGGAGTCCGGGCAGGTAACCCTGGCAGTGACCGTCTCGTCGGCCTCGGTGCCGAACACGCTCTCCTGGTGCCGGACCAAAACAAGCCCGCTCGGGATCTCCGTGCTCACATCGGCGCCTCGCACGGTGCCGTCGCGGATGTCGGCCGAGAAGACGCGGCCGTTTCGGATCGCCTGGGTGCCGACCGCCCCGTCGCCGAGATCGCGCGTGCGGATCGCGCCGTCGTGGAGCTGACCGCTCCAGACCGCGCCCTCGGCGATGTGGCGAGCTCGCACCGCGTCGTCTCGGATGTCGCCGGGACCGATCGTGGCCGCGGCGTAGCCGGTGCCGCCGAGCGCCACGAACAGCGCCAGCCAGGCGATCGCGTTTCGCCGCATGGCTCCGAGCGCGGCGGTGATCTTGCGTAGGTGCATGTGCCCCAACCTCCTCTGAGTGATGTCTCTGGCGGGCGCCAAGTTCGTCGCGCCCGCAGTTCCAGGGACGCGCTCGGGCGCCGTCTATTCCCCGCCGCCCCGCACGAGCGCCCCGATCGGTAAGCCGCCGGGTGTTGCCAGCACCCCCGCGCCGACGCCGGGCGCCCCGATTGCGCGGGGCGCCACCGGACGCGACCATATGGCCCTATGCAGCCCCCGACCTCGACCACCGCCGGCTCGCCGACCACGGCCGAGACGGCGATCCTCGAACCCTCCCCGTCGCCCGGGCGCCGGGTCGCCCGCGCGTTTCGGCGCGCCGGGATCGACCTGCTCTACCTGAGCCTCGGGCTGCTGAGCGCGATCGTCGCCTTCGTGGTCTGGGTCGCGGGGCTCAGCATCACCCTCAGCCTCGCCCCGTTCATCGTCGGCTTCGCGGTCGCGATCGGCTGCGCCTACGTCTTTCGCCTCCAGGCCGACCTCGATCGCCGGCTCGCCAGGCTGGTGACCGGCGAGACGATCGAGCGCCGCTACCGCGAGGTCCCGGCGGGCACCGGTTGGCTCGGGCGACTGCGGATCGTGCTCGGCGACTCGCAGACCTGGCGCGACCTGGCGTGGCTCGTGGTCCACTCGGTCGTCGGCTTCGGCCTCGGGGTCGCCGCGATCACCGCGGTCGCGACGGTGCTCGGCCTGATCGTGGCGCCCGCGTGGTGGTTCTACCTGCCCGACGGCGAGCCGATGACCTTCGGCATCTTCGACGTCGACTCGACCGGGCACGCCCTGCTCGCCACCGCGATCGGCCTCGCGGCCGTGCCCCTCGCTCTCGCCCTGCTGCGCCTGATGGCGTGTCTCGAGTCCCGGATCGCCCACGCGTTGCTCGCCCCGCACTCGCGACGCGAGCTCGAGCAGCGCGTGGCGCACCTGGCGACCACCCGCGCCGGCCTCGCCGACGCCAGCCGCGCCGACCTGGAGCGGATCGAGCGCGACCTCCACGATGGCGCCCAGGCCCGGATCGTCGCTCTCGCGATGGAGCTCGGGATGGCGGAGGAGACGGTCGCCTCCGACCCCGAGGCGGCGCGCGAGATGGTCGCCCGCGCACGGGCGGAGGCGCTCACCGCGCTCGCCGAGCTGCGCGACCTGGCTCGTGGCCTGCGCCCGGCGGTGCTCGCCGAGCGCGGGCTCGCCGCGGCGATCGAGGGGCTCGCGACGCGCTCGGCGATCCCGGTCTCGACCCGGATGCGCGGCGACCTCGACGACCTCCCGCAGCGGATCGAGGTGGCCGCCTACTACGTGGTCGCCGAGGCGCTGACCAACGCCAACAAGCACAGCGGCGCGACCGGCGCAATGGCCGCGCTGGAGCGAGCGGGCGACCGGCTGACGATCGAGGTCACCGACAACGGCGGCGGCGGTGCGGACCCGGCCGGGTCGGGCCTGGATGGCCTGCGCCGCCGCGTCGCGGCGCTCGACGGGACCTTCGAGCTGCGCTCGCCGCGCGGTGGGCCGACGACGATCCGCGCGGAGCTCCCGTGCGGGTGATCGTCTGCGAGGACCTGGCGCTGCTGCGTGACGGCCTCGTCCGCCTGCTCGAGAGCCACGACTTCGAGGTCGTGGCCGCGGTCTCGGACGCCGGCGCCTTCGAGCGCAAGGTCGAGGAACGCGAGCCCGACGTCTGCATCGTCGACGTCCGCCTGCCCCCGGACTTCACCGACGAGGGGGTGCGCGCGGCGCTCGAGGCGCGACGCCGGCACCCGGGGCTGCCGATCCTGATCCTCTCCCAGTACGTCGAGCAAAGCTACGCCCGCGAGCTGCTCGCCGAGGGCAACGGCGGCGTCGGCTACCTGCTCAAGGACCGGGTGGCGAGCCCGGCGCAGTTCGTCGAGGCGGTGCGCCGGGTCGCCGGGGGCGGCACCGCGCTCGACCCCGAGGCGGTCTCGCTGCTGCTCGGGCGCCGGCGCGGCGACGAGCGCCTCGACCGGCTCACGCCGCGCGAGCGCGAGGTCCTGGCGTTGATCGCCGAGGGACGCTCCAACGCCGGCATCGCCGAGCGCATCGTGGTCACCGAGCGCGCGGTCGAGAAGCACGTCTCGAGCATCCTCGGAAAGCTCGAGCTGGTCGCCAACTCAGACGACCATCGCCGGGTGCTCGCGGTGCTGGCCTGGCTCGAGGGCTCCTGAGCCGGGGCTCAGGCGAGGGCCAGGACCTCACCCATCGCCCGCGGCTCGACGCCGAGCGCCCGGGCATCGGCGTCACCACGCTCGGCGACCATCGCGACCTCCATCAGCTCGGCCTCCTCCCAGGTCGCGAACGCGGCGTCGCCGACCACCCGGCGCAGGCCGGCGAGCCAGCCGTGGACGAAGCTCAGCGGCACGTGCAGAAGGGGTCGCTCGCGCCTCCAGGCGCGGGCGATCTCCCTCGCCATCCCGTTGTAGCTCAGGCGCTGCGGCCCGGCCAGCTCGTGGCGCCTCGACCCCGCCCCGCGGTCGAGGTCGGCGAGCACGCAACGTGCCACGTCGGCCGCCCAGATCGGCTCGAACTCGGCCTCGCCGCGCCCGGAGATCAGGATCGCGGGCAGCAGCGCCAGCCGGCGCTGGATCTTCACCCACGGATCGGCGCCGTCGTAGACGATCGAGGGAGCGAACACGGTCGTCTCGAGGTCCGACTCGATCACCGCTCGCTCGGCCAGCGCCTTGGCGCGAAAGAAGCGCGTCCGCTGGAACTCGGTCGCGCCGATCGCCGAGAAGAAGACGAACCGCCGTACCGAGGCCTGCTCGGCGCCGCGCAGCAGGCGCGCGGTGGCGAGGCCGTTGAGCTCCTCGACCTTGGCACCGGGCTGGTCGCGGATCGCGGCCGCCAGGTGGATCACGGTGTCGACGCCGCGCAGCGCCTGGCGGACCACCCGCCGATCGGAGAGCTCGACCAGATCGCCGAGCGTGATTCGGACGTCGACTCGCATCCGCCCGAGGCCGCGCGGATCGCGAACCAGCACCCGCACGTCCTCTCCGCGCTCGAGCAGCCGGGGCAGCAGCGCCCTGCCCACGGTTCCGGTCGCGCCGGTGACTAGGATCATCGCCGTCACTCTAGAATCTCCGGTTCCTCCGGCGCCCAGACCACGAGAAGGAAGGGATCAGAAGACTTGGCCTACGTGATCGCCGAGCCCTGCATCGGACAGAAGGACAACTCGTGCGTCGAGGTGTGCCCCGTCGACTGCATCCACCCGACCCCGGACGAGCCCGACTACGACAACGTCGAGCAGCTCTACATCGACCCCGACGAATGCATCGACTGCGACGCCTGCGTCGAGGCGTGCCCCGTCGACGCCTGCTTCGCCGAGGATCAGCTGCCCGAGGAGTGGGCCAAGTACACGCCGATCAACGCCGAGTATTTCGCCGGCAAGTAGCCGGCGAAATACGGATACATACGCGACAGGAGCGAGCTCCTGTCGCGGTTGGGGGGGGATGGGCTTGCTGTGTGAGCTACTCGCGGCGCGCTCTGAGCGAGTACATGAGCGGCAGCCGGGGCGAGCCGTCGGGCTGGCGGTAGATCGCGCCGGCGCCGAGCGCCTCGCGGTCGAGCTCGAGGTGTGAGAAGCGCGGGAAGAGCGTGTAGTCGTGCTCGTGCAGGAGCTCGACGCGCAGGCCCGCGCCGAGCACCGCCGAGACCACGTCGGAGAGCGGATGCGCCCACTCGAGGGTCACGTCGTGGCTGGTCGGCGCCTCGAGCTCGGCGTAGGTGCCGGGGTCGGCGAAGCGCACGCCGGCGGGGTCGTCGAAGTAGTCGCCGGCGATCGAGAGGTCGTCGTCGCCGAACACCCAGGTGAAGGGGTGAAACTCGCTCAGGTACAGGAACCCGCCGTCGGCGATCAGGGAGGCGACGATCTCGGCCCAGCGCCGCAGGTCGGGCAGCCAGTTGAGCGCTCCCAGGCCCGTGTAGACGACGTCGAAGCGCTCGCCGTCGAGGGCCTCGGGCGCGCCGTCGAGGTCGGCGGCGACGAAGCGGGCATCGAGCCCGGTCTCACCCGCGAGCGAGCGGGCGGCCTCGATCGCCGGCCGCGAGAAGTCGAGCCCGACGACCGCCGCGCCGGCCCGCGCCCACGACAGCGTGTCGAGGCCGAAATGACACTGGAGGTGAAGGAGGCGCTTGCCCGCGACGTCGCCGACCTCCTCGATCTCGAAGGGGCGCAGGGTCGAGCCGCCGGCCCGAAACCCCTCGACGTCGTAGAAGTCGCTGGCGAGGTGGATCGGGACACGCTCGTCCCACCAGCGGCGGTTGGTGTCCAGGCGCGGGTCCAGCGAGCTCAGGCCGAGACGACCGGCAGCTCGGTGCCGCTCAGCGGGGCGGAGGGCGCCGGGGCGGCGGGCGACTCCGCCTGCATCACGGGCAGCGCCTGGGGGGTCGCGGCGACGATCCCGCGCGCGAGCTGGCGGATCGCCTGCGAGGCGGGCGCGTCGGGCTCCTCGAGGACGAGCGGCACGCCGGAGTCGGCGCCCTCGCGAAGCCTCTCGGAGAGGGGCACCTTGCCCAGCAGCGGGACGTCGAGGTCGTCGGCGAGCAGCTGCCCGCCGCCTTCGCCGAAGATCGTGAAGCGCTGGCCGTCGGGGGTGGTGAACCCGGACATGTTCTCGATCACGCCGAGCACCTCGAGGTCGACCTTGGCCGCCATCTCGGCGGCGCGGCGCGCGACCGACTGCGCGGCGGGCTGCGGCGTGGTGACCACGAGCACCTTCGCCTGCGGCAACAGCTGAGCCAGGGTCATCGAGACGTCGCCGGTGCCGGGGGGCAGGTCGAGCAGCAGGTAGTCGAGCTCGTCCCAGGCGACATCCTCGAGGAACTGCTGGATCGCCTTGTGCAGCATCGGCCCGCGCCAGACGACGGCGGCGTTGCGCTCCAGGAAGAACCCGATCGACATCACCTTGATCCCGGCGGGCGCGGTCGGGGGGATGATCTTGCGCTCGCCGTTGACGTCGGGCTTGCGATCGACGCCGAGCATGCGCGGGATCGAGTAGCCGTAGACGTCGGCGTCCAGCGCGCCGGCGGAGTGGCCGTCGGCGTGCAGCGCCGCGGCGAGGTTCGCGGTCATCGTCGACTTGCCGACCCCGCCCTTGCCCGAGGCGACGCAGATCACGTTCTTGACCGCGGCCAGGGCGCCTTCGGGCAGCCCGCCCGGGCGGCCGAGCGCCTGCTGGAGGTTGCCCTTCTCCTCGTCTGAGAGCACGTCGAAGCCGACGCCGACCTCGGTCACGCCGTCGAGCGCCGCGACGTTGGAGGCGACCGCCTGCTGGAAGTGCGAGCGGATCGGGCAGCCCGGCGTGGTCAGCGAGACGACCACCTCGACCTTGCCGCTCTCGCGGACGTCGATCGAGCGCACCATCCCGAGGTCGACGATCGAGCGCCGCAGCTCCGGGTCGATCACCGCGCGCAGCGCCTCGGTCACCTGCTCGTTCGTGGGAAGAGCCATCGCGTCCCATTCTGGCAAAGCGGGGCCGGGTGATCGCGGCGGGTGCGCCCCCGGGGCCGGATCGCGACCCGCGGCGGCCGATCGGGCCCCGCCGCGGGGGTTGCACCTGGCCGGTTAGGCCAAGTCGCCAGGGGGATTTGCGCCGCTTCGGCAGTCTAGGTTCGCGCCGCGCCGGGTATTGCGCCCGCAGCGTTTCGTCGTGGGGGCGCTTCGTCTCGGGAGGTATCGCGTGCAGCTCAAGGCCCTCGTCCCGGCCGTGGCGGCCCTGCTCGTGCTCGTTACCGCCGCCCCCGCCGCCGCCCAGTCGATCTGCGACCCGACGCAGACGCCACCCGACTTCCGCGGGGACACCCCCCAGCTCGCCGACGTCGTGCCGCACCCGGGCGGGGAGGCCGGAGAGGTGACGACCGACCAGGCCTACGCCTACATGGAGGCCGTCGACCGGGCGAGCGACCGCGTGATCACGGGGGCGCTCGACCAGCGCACGTGGCAGGGCCGCGAGCTCCGCTGGGCGATCGTCGGGCGCGAGGATCGGCTCGATCCAGCCTCGCTGCGGGCGATCCAGAGGGCGGCGCAGAGGCTGCGCGATCCACGCACCTCGCCCGGGCTGGCTCGAAACCTCGCCCGCCGGTTCCCCGAGATCCTCTGGGTGGCCTCGAACGTGCACGGCGGCGAGGAGTCCGGGACGGAGGGCTCGCTGCGCGTGCTCTACGAGCTCGCCGACCGCGACGACTGCGCCGCGCAACAGATCCTCGCCAACGCGATCGTCGTCCTGCTGCCGATCCAGAACCCCGACGGCCGCGAGGCGGACACGCGCCGCAACTTCTACGGGTTCGACATGAATCGCGACTGGTTCGCCCGCACCCAGCCCGAGACCGACGGCAAGCTCGAGATGCTGCGCGAGTTCCCGGGCCCGCTGTTCATCGACGCGCACGAGATGGGCGGCACCAGCTTCTTCTTCCCGCCCAACTCGGACCCGGTCTACCACGAGATCACCGACGAGTCGGTCGACTGGATCAACAACTTCTACGGCGCCCCGATGGCGGCGGAGTTCGACCGCCAGGGGATCGACTACTTCAACCGCGACGTCTATGACCTCTTCTACATGGGCTACGGCGACACCGTGCCGGCGACCGGCTTCATCTCCGCCGGCATGACCTACGAGAAGGGAGGCGAGAGCCCGATCGCCGACCGCGCCTACGAGCAGTACCTGACCCAGTGGGTGTCTCTGTCCGAGGCGGCGATCCGCAAGGAGCAGACCCTCAGGGAGTGGTCCGCCGCCTGGCGCGAGGCCTACGACCAGGGAGACCTCGGGCTGCTCGAGCCCAACGAGCTGATCAACCCGGGCGACCTCGTCAACCAGGTCCCCGAGATGCGGGTGCGCCAGTACTTCATCACCGAGCAGGCGCCGTCCAAGCAGGCCGAGGTCGAGGCGATGATCCGCCGCCTGCAGCGCATGGACGTTGACGTCTACAGGCTGCGCAAGGGCCTGCACGTGCCCGACTTCACCCCCTACGGCCGACCGACCCGCGACGTGTGGATGCCGCCGGGGACCTGGTACGTGCCGATGGCCCAGATGCAGAAGCACTGGGTGCAGGCGATGCTCAACGAGGACACCTACACGCCGTTCCCGTACTTCTACGACGTCACGGCCTGGAGCCAGCCGCTGCTCTTCAACGTGCACGGCGGCTACTCCGGCGAGCGACTCAAGGTCAAGGCATCGCGCGTCGGCGAGCTGGAGGACCCGGGCGCGACGGCGCCCCCCGCCGCCCCGCCGCGGGTGGCCCTGTTCCAGCTCTCGGAGACCTCGTCGTCGGCGGTCGAGTCGGCCGGCTGGTTGCGCTACCTGCTCGAGCGGGTTTGGGATCTCCCGTACACGAACGTCACCGCCGCCGACATCGCCGGCGGGGCGCTCGACGGCTACGACGCGGTCCTGATCCCCAACGGCCCGCCCGAGACCGCGCTCTCGCAGCTCGGCGTCCCCGGGCAGCAGGCGCTCCAGGATTGGGTCAACGGCGGCGGTCACCTGCTCGCCTGGCGCGGTGGCACGGAGCTCGCTGCGCAGCTCGGCCTGACGACCGCGGTGCTCGCCGACCCGACCTCCGACGTCCCCGGCAGCCTGTTCCGCGTCCGGGTGGACCGGGACAGCCCGCTGCACCGGGGGATCGGCGACGAGGCGTACGCCTTCTACGAGTACGACAGCGTCATGCGGGCGTCCTCACCGGAGCAGGTGGCGGTCGAGTTCCCGCCCGCCGACTCGGGCGACTGGTTCGTCTCCGGGTTCGCCGAGGGCGCCGAGGAGCTGGGCGGGACGGCCGCCGTCGTCGACGAGCCGGTCGGCGCCGGCCGGGCGACCGTGTTCTCGGTCGAGCCGAACTACCGCGCCTTCACGACGGGGTTCCAGGAGATCCTTCGCAACGCCCTGCTCGGCGATCAGGCCGGCTTCGTGCACGCGGCGAGGGCCGGCTCCGCCGCGAGAGCCGGGCTCGAGGCCCGCGCCCGGCGGGCCGCCGGGCGCCTGAGTGGCAGCACGGCGACGATCCGCCTCTCCGTCAGGCCGGCCAGCGCCGGGAGTGCGAGGGCCGTGCTGGGTCGCTTCGGCGCCCGCTATCGGGTCGAGCGCAGCCCCGGCAGGGTGGCGTTCTCGATCGCGAATCCCGGCGGCCTGACGGCCGACCAGCATCCGTTCGCCCGGCGGCTGCCCGGGGCGCTGGAGCGCGCCGGGATCGCGACGATCGCCTTCCGCGCGCCCTAGCGAACGTAGATCGACCGGCCACGTGGCCGGTCGATCGGGAGGAGAGGTTGCTGTTCTGCCCGCGGAGAGATATGTGTGCGGACAGCTCCTCCGAGCGCGCCGCCAACCTCCACGGCGGCTCGGGCTAAGCGGTTGCTAGGCGAGCGTCGAGACTCGCTCCGAGACCACGGACTGGGCCTTGCGCAGCCCGCCCTCGGCCCGGTTGCGGTTCTCCCTGACCGCTTGGTCGACCCTGGCCCGGTTGTCCTTGACGTTCCGGGACACCTCGCGGCGGCGCGACCGCAGCTCGCGCTCGACGCGGGTGCGGGTCGAGCGGACCC
Organism: Solirubrobacterales bacterium; assembly: GCA_009379895.1. Lineage (GTDB taxonomy): Bacteria > Actinomycetota > Thermoleophilia > Solirubrobacterales > 70-9 > WHSW01. The sequence goes on along the minus strand of WHSW01000014.1, from coordinate 18,967 downwards.
GCCTGATCGCCTTGCGGCGAGCCTGGCCGCCTCGGCGCTCGAACTTGTTCAGCTCGCGCGTGACCTGAGTGCGAAAGCTCTTCAGCTCGCGCTCGCGGCCGGTGCTCTGGGTCCAGGGCTCGACGACGTCGGTGACCGCGTCGCGGACGACGAGTGCCGCGCCGACCGGGAGGTCGACCGCGCGCTCGGCGCCCTGGCGGACGATCGCGGTGGCGCCGTTGCGGGTCTTGGTCACGCCCTCGCGAACCTGGGCGGTGTCGCTGCGGGCCTGGGCGGCGTCGCTGTGGGCTGTGGACGCCGACGGCTTGCTGCGGGCGCTGGTGCTACGACCGGTCGCGCTGCGGGCGCCGGTGCTGCGGCTGCTGGTGCCGCGGGCGCTCGCGCTGCGGCCGCCGGTGCTGCGGCTGCCGGTGGTGGGCTTGGAGTTGCTGCTGCTCGTGGGCATTCTTGGTACCTAACCTCGGTTCGGTTGGCTTGGATCTAACTTCATTACTTCTAAGGTTGTTCGACTATAGCAAGGCGAACAAGTGTTTGTACCCAGGCTCGGGCCCTTGGTTACAGGGCCGCTCCGGCGATCAACCGGACGGGCGGCGGATCGGTCCGCGCGCGGTGCTCAGGTCAGCCGGATGGGTGGCGGATCGGCCCGGGCCGCGGCGCTCGGGTCAGCCGGACGGGCGCGGCGCCCGCGCCGGGAGCGGGCCTCAGGCCCGGTCGGGGTTCGGCTCGTGGTGGGCCGCCGACTCGCCCTGGATCTCGAGCAGGGTGGCGAGCATCTCCGGGTCGAGCGCGGCCGTGATCCCGTAGCGAGCGCCGAGGTCGAGCCCCGCCTCGGCGTGCGCGAGCTCGCCGAACTCGACCTTCGCCCCGGCCTCGCGCGCGATCAGCTGCGCCGCGGCGACGTCGACCGAGCGGGTGCTGCGCCCGCTGAGCATGCCGTCGAGGCGGCCGCCGGCGACGTAGCAGAGGGTGAGCGCCAGCGAGCCGACCGCGCGGATCCGAAACGCCCTGCCGACGAGGCCCTCGACCAGCGGCAGGGTGAGCTCGGGCTTGGTGCCCTCGAGGCCGACCAGCTCGAGTCCGTAGCCGGGGCCGCGCGCGAGCAGGGGCTCGCCGTCGAGCAGCGCGCCACGTCCGCGCTCGGCGACGAACTCCTCCGCGGCGCCGAAGTCCCAGACGTAGCCGAGCTCGACGTCCGCCATCGACGGGCCGGAGGCGACGGCGACGCTGAGCGCGAACGAGGGCAGGGTGCGGCGCGCGTTGAGCGAGCCGTCGATCGGGTCGATCACCACCCGCGTGGGCGACTCCCCGGCGCCGAACACGACCTTGCCGCGCTCCTCGGAGATCGCGGTGAACTCGGCGCCCGAGCGGTGCAGCGCGTCCAGCTCGCCGAACACGATTGCCTCGGCCTCAGCGTCGATGGCCAGCGTGCGGTCGCCGCCCTCGCCGACCCCGACGTACTCGGTCCGGGCGTCGATTCCGGTGGTCCGTGAATACAGCTCGCGCTGGGCGTCGACCATCCGCCTGCAGGCGTCGATCCAGGGCGAAACGCCGACGCTCTGCGACTCGGAACCGCCCATCGGGCCATGCTAGAAGGTGTGACGATGCCGGCGAACGCAAACGGCCACCAGCCGACCGCCGCTCAACGGCAGGTCGCCGACCATGACGGCGCCCCGCTGATCGTCTGCGGCGCCGCCGGCTCGGGCCGCACCGAGGCGCTCGCGTTGCGGCTCGGTGCGCTCGCCTCGCGGGGCGAGCCCCCGGAGGTGACCCTCCTGCTCGCCCGCTCGCGAGCGACGCGGTCACAGCTTCGCGAACGGGTCGAGGCCCTGCTCGACCGCCCGCACTCCGAGCTCTGGATCCACACCTACGAGGAGGTCGCCGAGGCATTGCTGCGCGAGTACTCGACCGAGGCGGGCCTGGACCCGTTCTTCAGCACGGTGAGTGGCGCGGATCGGCTGGCGATCCTGCTCGACCGGCTCGATGAGTTGCCCCTGCGGCGGCATGAGATCCGTGGCAACGCGGCGGGCCTGCTGGCTCGGCTGCTGCGCCGCATCGACCTGCTCAAGGCCGAGGCGGTCCTGCCGACGAGCCTGCGCGAATGGGCGGTCGCGCGTGAGCGGGCCGCCGCCGGCGCCGGTGAGCGTGAGCGGGCCGAGCGCGAGATCGAGTTCGCCGATCTCTACGCGCGCCACGACCGAGTCCTGCGCGAGGCCGGCAGCCTCGACGGGGGGGACCTGGTGCTCGAGCTCACCAGACTGCTCGGCGCCCGCGCCGACGTCGCCGAGTCGGTCGCAGGGCGCTTTCGCCATGTGATCGCCGACGAGCTCGAGGACGCGGGGCTTGCGCACCGGCGCCTGCTCGAGGCGCTGGCCGGCGGGGCCGACCTCGTCTGCGCCTGCGATCCCGGCCAGACGACGCGGCGCTTTCGCGGCGCCGGGGCCGCGGCGCTGGAGGCGTTTCGCACCGCGCATCCCGACGCGGTCGAGGTCGAGCTGGGGCCACCGCTGCGCGAGGCGCGCGAGGTGCGGTTCTGGCGCTGCGCCAACGACCGCGCGCAGGCGCAGGCGGTGGCGCGCGAGGTCGAGCGCCTGCTCGCCGCGGGCGAGGCCAGGGCCGAGCGGATCTGCGTGATCGCGGGCTCTGGTTGGCGCGAGGCCCGGCTGGTCGCGGCGGCGCTCGAGGAGCGCAGCGTTCGCTTTCGCTTCGCCGGCGACGCCGCCTTCTTTCAGCGCCCGGAGGTCCGCGACGCGCTGGCCTGGCTGCGGATGCTCGCCGACCCCGGCGACGCGGCCGCGGTCGTGCGCGCGCTGACCCGGCCCCCGGTGGACCTGCGCTCGGTCGACCTCGCGAAGGTGACGACGATCGCCCGCCGGCGCAAGCTCGACATGGTCTCCGCGCTCGAGGCCGCGCTCGAGAGCCCCCAGCTCCCGCCCGAGGCGCGCGATCGGATCCAGGCCTTCCTGCGCCTGTACCGTGCCGCGGCGAACGCGCTCGAGCAGATGCGCGCCGACGTCTTCGTTCGCCGCCTGGTCGAGCGGGTCGGGCTCCGGCGCCACCGCCTCTTCGCCGCCAGCCCCGAGACGGTCGAACGGCTGGTCAACCTCTCGCGGCTCGCCGAGCTCGCCACCGACTGGTCGCGCCGCGAGCCGCGCGGATCGGTGCGCGACTTCGTCCGCCATCTGGCCGCGGTCGCCGACGCCGGCGATCTCGGCGCCGACGATTGCGACCGCCCCGGTCCCGGCGCCGTGCTGGTCGCCGAGCCCGAGCAGGTAAAGGGACTGGAGTTCGAGCACGTCTACCTGCTCGGGCTGCGAGAGGGTGCGATCTCCGACCGCCGCTGGGAGGACGCCTGGATCCCCGACGAGCTCGTCGCCGAGCCCCTGCCGCCCCCCGGCGCCGAGCTGAGCGCGACACGCCGGAGCACCCTCGCCCACGTCGCTCTGACCCGGGCGACGCGCGCGCTGGTGCTCTCCTGGCCCGAGCGTGTCGACGAGGGCGCGTCGGCGCCCGCCGACATCTACCGCTCGGTGCGCGAGGCGCGCGGCGGCGAGGAGGAGCATCACGCGGAGGAGCTCTTCGGTCCGGCGGAGGGCATGCACTCGACCTACCGGATGCTTCGCGACGAGGTGCTCGAGGCTTCGTGGCGAGCCGGCGGGGCGGTCTCGGAGATGCGCCTCGACACCGCTCAGGACGTGACCTCGGCGGTCGCCCGCTTCCTCGAGCTGATCAAGCTCGCGGCGCTGATCCAGCGCCCCGGGGCAGAGCCCGCGCCGGAGGCGCTCGCGGCGGTCAACGAGCTGCTCGGCCGGGTCGCCTCCGACGAGCAGCGGGCTGCCCTCGCCGCCTCGGCGCTGGACGAGTACCTGATCGGCGATGAGCGCGAGCGCGGCGCGCGGCGCGAGCAGGTCGCGGCGCGTCGCGAGCCGTCGCTCGAGCAGTTTCTGCCCCGGCGCGGGGACGGGCTCGCGCTCTCGGCATCCGACATCGATCTCTACCGGACCTGCCCGCTCAAGTACAAGTTCGCGCGCGTCTTCGCGATCCCGCAGGAGCCGACGATCAACCAGCGCTTCGGGATCCTGATCCACCAGGTGCTCGACCGCTTCCACGCGGAGGAGATGCGCTTCGCGGGCGGCGCCGACGCGCCCCTGGCGGGCGCGCGCCCCGGCAGCCTCGACCGGCTGCTGAGCCTGTTCGAGGCGGGCTGGCGGCGAATCGGGTTCGGCGCCTCCGACGACGAGCTTCAGTACCGAGATCGGGCGGTCGCCGCGCTGGCGCGCTACGAGGAGCAGCACGAGCGCTCGGACTCACGGCCGGTCTGGCTCGAGCGCAACTTCGCGTTCGCGATCGGCCCGCACCAGCTTCGTGGCAGGGTCGACCGGGTGGACGCCCTGCCGGGCGGCGGCTACGAGCTGATCGACTACAAGACGGGCGACCCGGGCTCGGGGCCAAAGCTCTCGGGCGATGTCCAGCTGGCCCTCTACCGGCTGGCGGCGCGGGAGGCCTGGCGGATCGACGCCGACCTCGCCACCTACTGGTACGTGCTCGCCGACCAGCGCGTCCCGGTGCGCGCCGAGCCCGACGACCCCGAGCGGGTCGAGCGCACCGTGCTCGAGGTTGCCGCCGGGATCTCCGAGCAGGACTTCGAGCCCCGCCCCTCGCACGAGATCTGCAGCTGGTGCGACTACCGGCTGATCTGCCCGGCCTCGGAGGCCTAGTCAAGCCAGCGGCACGGTGGCTCCTACGGCTCGAGCGGGCGCTGGTACCAGCGCACGTCCCAGGCGCGGCCGAGCTTCACGCCGACCCCGCGAAAGACGCCGACCTCGGTGAACCCGTGCGCGAGGTGGAGCCGGTCGCTGGCCGGGTTGGGCTGGGTGACGCCGGCGACCGCGAGTCGCAGGCCGATGCCGTCGAGGCGCTCGAGCAGCGCCCCATAGAGCAGCCCGCCGATCCCGCGACCGCGACGGTCCTCGGCGATGTAGACCGAGGTCTCCCTGGTGGTCGAGTAGCCGGGCCGCTCCTTGTGGATGGTGCTCTTCGCGAAGCCGACCGTGCGCTCGCCGTCGAGCGCGCTGAGCAGCAGGTTGCCGCGGTCCGCGTCGGACGCGGCGAGCGCCGCTTGCCAGGCCGAGACCGGCCTCGCCTCGAGGTCGAAGGTCGCCGGGGTGCCCGCGGCGGCGCCGTAGATCGCGGCGATCTCGGGGAGGTCCTCGACCCCCGCCTCGGCGATTCGGAGCGGCATCGGCCCACGAAAGCAGATCGCGACCGCGACCGCTCGCGCGCCGCCGTCAGCTCTCGCCGTCGGCGCGCTGGCGCAGGAAGCGCTGGAAGTCGCGCGCGATCACATCGCCCGAGGGGACGTCGTCGGCGTCCAGCTCGTCCTCCTCGTCGAGCTCGGACTCGAGCCGGCGCACGAGCTCCTCGATCTCGGGGTTCGAGGCGACGGCGCGATCGACCTGGGTCTCGAAGCGATCCATCTCCTCCTCGAGCTCGGAGGCGTCGATCGCGATCCGCGTGAAGCCCTCCAGCCGGCGCAGCAACGCCAGGGCCGCCTTCGGGTTGGGCACCGCTGCGACGTAATGGGGGACCGCCGCCCACAGGCTCGCCGAGGTCAACCCTCGCCGGCGGCAGGCGTCGTGCAGGACCCCGACGATCCCGGTCGGGCCCTCGTAGCTCGAGCGGCTGAGCGACAGGCGGTCGATCAGCTCGGGGTCCGACGCCAGGCCGGTGATCGGCACGGGGCGGGTGTGGGGGACGTCGGCGAGCAGCGCGCCGAGGGTGACCACCATCTCGACCTCGAGTCGCTCGGCCACATCGGCGATCGCGGCGGCGAACGTGCGCCACCGGGTGTTCGGCTCGATCCCCGAGACGAGCACGAGGTCGCGCTCGGCGCTCGTTCCCCGGGCGGCGAAGATCGAGTTCTGAGGCCAGTCGATCTCGCGCGTCTCGCCCTCGCTCATCCGGACCGTCGGCCGGCTGACCTGAAAGTCGTAGAACTCCTCGGGGTCGAGCTGGGCCACCGGCTCGGAGTCCAGCGAGGCGGCGACCGCCTCGAGCGCGGTGGTCGCCGCGCTGGCGGCGTCGTTCCATCCCGCGAACGCCGCGACCAGCACCGGTGAGCGCAACGCGGGCGGATCACCCTCCCAGATCAGCACTTCCACCGGATCGAGACTACAGCCACGCGTCCGTCGCCGTGTCGGCCCAAATCACCGCGTCCGGTCCGGGGCTTGGGTCAGTATGGGGGCGTGGAGGCGGCGGTGGCCCAGATTCATCCCAGGCTCGGCGAACTGCGCCCCGGGCAGCGCTTCGAGGGCCGCTACGCGTGCCTGACCAAGGAGCGCTCGACCTCGCGCAACGGCGGCTCCTACCTCTCGCTGCGGCTCCGCGATCGCAGCGGCCAGATCGCCGCGCGGGTGTTTCGCGACGCCGACCGGATCGGGCTGCGCTTCGACGCGGGCGACGCGGTGATCGCGCGTGGCCGGGCCGAGCGCTTTCGGGGCGAGCTGGTCGCCGAGCTCGACGACGTGCGCCGCCTCGACCCCGATGACCTCGAGCCCGGCGAGTTCCTGCCGGCCGCCTACCGCTCGACCGACGAGCTCGAGGGCTTTCTCGAGCACCTCGTGCGCGAGGTCTACGACCCCGGGCTGCGCGCGACGGTCGAGTCGGTCGTCATCTCCGGCGCGCCGGCGGCCGACTTCCGGCGCGCGCCCTGTACGCGCTCCGGCCACCACGCCTACCTCGGCGGGCTGCTCGAGCACACGGTCGCCGTCGCCACCCTGGTCGGCGAGGTCTGCCAGCTTCACCCGCGACTCGACTCCGACCTGCTGATGGCGGCGGCGATCCTGCACGACGTCGGCAGGGCGCGCGAGTACACCTACGGCGCCGACTTCGGGGTCAGCGAGGAGGGCCGGATGCTGGGCCATCTCGCGATTGGCGCCGAGATCGTCGGCGCGGCCGCGCGGCGGCTGGCCGACGACCGCCGCCTGGCGCTGCTCAACTGCGTGCTCTCCCACCACGGCCCCGACGCCGGCCCGGGCCGCTCGCAGGGCGCCACGCGCGGCTTCGCCTCGCCCGAGGCCCTCGCGCTCTACCGGCTCAACGCGCTCGACGCCTCGGTCAAGGGTGCTCTAGAGCACGCCGCGTGAGCTGGGCGGCGACCGCCAGGATCAGGATCGCGAACGCGACCTCGAGGGTTCGCTGGGACACCATGTTGGAGAGCACGACGCCGGCCAGCACCCCGGCGGGTGAGAGCGCTCCGATCAGCAGCCCGTCGCGGACGCGGACGTTGCCGCGGCGGTTCTGAAGCCAGGCACCGACGATCGCGACCGGGACGATCGCGACCAGCGAGGTCGCCTCCGCGCGGATCTGCGGTTCGTCGAGCACGACCACCAGCGCGGGCACGAACAGGATCCCGCCCCCGACCCCGAGCATCCCTCCGACGACGCCGCCGGCGAAGCCGAGCGCCACGGCCGCCGCCAGCTCGATCACGGGATCAACAGCTCGAGGGCGACCAGCACCAGCAGGGCGGCGAACAGGATCGAGATCGAGCGCTCCGACACGCGCCGCTGGAGCGCGGTGCCGGCGATCACACCTCCGATCGCGGGGATCCCGATGAGCACGCCCTTGAGCAGCTCGACGTTGCCGTAGAAGCCCTGGGCGATCGCCGCCAGCGCGCCGATCAGGACGATCGCGAGCATGCTCGTCCCGGTCGCCTCGCGCTCTCCGTAGGCGAACGCAAAGATCAGCAGGGGCACGATGACGCTCCCGCCGCCGACGCCGAACACGCCGCTGAACGCGCCCGCCGCGGTGCCCAGCGCGGCGAGCTTGAGCGTCCGGTCGCTGAGGCGTCCCCGTGCCACGCGCAGCGATACTAGGTGCCGTATGAGCGCCGCGCCGGCCAGCCGTGAGCGGATCGCGAGGCTGATCGAGCCCCTGCGCGCGCATCCCGAGCGCGCCGCGGTGCTCTGCGATGTCGACGGCACCCTGGCGCCGATCACCGCGCGGCCCGACCAGACCCTGGTCCCGGCGCCGGTGCGCCAGGCGCTCGCTCGGATCGCCGATCGCTACCGCCTCGTCGCCTGCGTCTCCGGGCGCCCGGCGGCGACCGCGCGGGCGCTCGTCGGGCTCGACGGGATCGTCTACCTCGGCAACCACGGTCTCGAGACGCTCGGCGCCGGCGCCGGCGAGCCCGAGCTCGCCCCGGCGGCGACCGCGGCGGCCGGTCGCGCGCGCGAGCTGGTCGAATCGCTCGACGCCGCGCGCCTGGCGACCGTCGGCCTGCGCCTCGAGGACAAGGGGCCGATCCAGGCGCTTCACTGGCGGGGCGCCGAGAGCCTCGCCGCCGCCGAGCTCGAGGCGCGCGAGGTCGCCGCGCTCGCGCAGGCCTCCGGCCTCGAGCCGCACTGGGGACGCAGGGTGCTCGAGCTGCGCCCGCCGACCGGGATCGATAAGGGGACCTCGGTGGAGCGACTGGTCGCGGGCGCCGGCGTCGACTCGGCGCTCTACGGCGGCGACGACCTCACCGACCTCGACGCCTTCACCGGGCTCGATCGGCTGCTCGCGGCCGGGCGCCTGTTGCACGCGGTCCGGGTCGGGGTCGGCTCGCCGGAGGGGCCCGCGGCGCTCGTCGAGCGCTGCGACCTGCTGGTCGACGGCACCGAGGGCTTCCGCGCCGTGCTCGAGGCGCTCACCTGATGCTGTTCTGCGACCTGCTGCGAGTCACCGTTCTGCTCGTCGGCGGGGTCGCGACCGCGCTCGGCGTGGTCGCGGCGGTGATCGCCAACCGCGACTCCGACTCGGTGGCGCTGATCGTGGCGGCCGCCTGGTGGCTAGCGGCGGTCGCGATCGGGGTCTATCTCGGTCGCTCGCCGCGCGCCGCGCAGGCGATCGCGCGGGCGCTCGCGGGCGCGCGGACCGCGACCAGCCTGCCAGCCGAGACCCCCGCCCGGATCGCCCTGATGCGGCTCTGGCCGATCGCGGTGTTCGCGGTCGCGGTCGGCATCGCCGGCTGGATCTGGCCACAGGTCGCGGCGATCGGCGCCGGCTACGCGATCCTCACCGCGCTCGCCTGGCGCGGCCGCGAGTCGGCGGTCGCGGCGATCGAGGAGCGCGACGGGGTCCGCTTCTACGTCGAGCCGTCCTCGGCATTCGAGCCCGTGAAGCTGATCCGCACCCCGGGCCTCTACCGCGACCGCACGCCGCCGGCCAAGCCCCCACCGCCGCCCCCCGCGCGGACGCGATAGGCGCGGCGCGGCGAGCGCGGTCATCGATACGAAGGCGGGCTCGGCGAGGCCGCGCACGGTCACCGGGGCCCCGCGCCGCGCGGCGAACGCGCACCAGCCGCCGAGGGCCGCGGCGAGGGCCGCGATGCCGGTCAGGAGGAGGCCGGCGCGCGCTCCGGCGACCTCGGCCAGCCAGCCGACGATCGGCGCCCCGATCGGGGTCGAGCCCAGAAAGACGACCGAGTACAGCGCCATCACCCGCCCGCGCATCGCCGGGCTGGCGCCGAGCTGAAGGGTCGAGTTGACGCCGGCGGCGAAGGTGACGCTGGCGGCGCCGAGCGGGACCAGTGCGGCGAGCGCCAGCGGCAGCGTTGGGGCGGCCGCGGCGAGCAGGGCGAAGAGGCCGAAGGCGGCCGCCGCGGCGACCAGCAGCCGTTCGCTGACCCTGCCGCGGGCGCCGGTGGTCAGCGCGCCGCTCACCGAGCCGACGGCCATCGCGACCGCGAGCGCGGTGTAGGCGGTGGCGCCGCCGTGAAAGGTGAAGCGACCGAGCAGCGGCAGCAGGACGGTGAAGTTGAACGCCAGCGTCCCGATCACGGCCATCATCGCCAGCGGGATCAGCAGCTCGGGCTCGCCGGCGACGTAGCGGATCGCGGCGCGCACGCCCCGGTGCTCGCGACGCGCCTCGATCTCGGGCTCGGCCAGGCGGGCGGCGTCCATCCGCCGCAGCGCGACGATCATCGCGCCGAAGGTGGCGGCGTTGATCAGAAAGCAGGGCGCGACGCCGGCCGTGGCGATCACCACCCCCGCGACGGCGGGCCCGATGATCCTCGCCGAATGGACCAGGACGCTGTTCAGCCCGACGGCGTTGACGACCCGGTCCGAGCCGACCATCTCGATCACGAAGCTCTGCCGGGTCGGGTTGTCGACCGAGTTCACCGCGCCCCGCACGAAGACGAGGGCGAGGACCATCCACGGCTCGACGGCGCCGCTCGCCGTCAGGCCCCAGAGCACGAGCGCGGGCGCGGCCATCGCGCTCTGGGTGACGATCAGCAGCGAGCGCTTCGGCCAGCGGTCGGCGAGCACGCCGCCCCAGGCGCCGAGCACGAGCATCGGCAGGAACTGCAGCGCGGCCGTGACCCCGACCGCGACGCCGCTGCCGGTCAGCTCGAGGACCAGCCACATCTCGGCGACGTTCTGCATCCAGTTGCCGCTCAGCGAGACGACCTGACCCGCGAAGTAGCGGCGGTAGTTGGGGACCTCCAGGGAGTCGAAGGAGCGGCGAAGGGCCGCGCTCACGCTCGGCCCTCTTCGTCGAGCATCCGCTCCAGGATGCCCGCGGCGCGCTCGAGCGTCTCCAACTCGTCGGGTTCGAGGCGCGCGAGGCGTCGTGCCAGGTACGCGTTCTTGCGGGTGCGCAGGCGGCGCATCAGCGCCCTGCCCTCGGCCGTCGCTGCGACCAGCCTCCCGCGCCCGTCATCGGGGTCCGGCGTTCGGGTCACCAGCGCGCGCCGCTCCAGCGAGGCGACGACCCTGGTCGCGCTCGGGCGGCGCACGCGCTCGCGCTCGGCGAGCTCGCTCGGGGTCAGCGGCCCGCGATCGACGATCGTGGCGAGCGCGGCGCTCAGGGTCGGGCTGAGCTCCGCGCCCCCCTCCGCGCCGAGCGCCTCCTGGCGCAGGCGCCGCGCCGAGCGCACCATCGCCAGCCGCAGCCGGGCGGCGACGTCGGTTGGCGCCAGAGTGCTTACCATCGCTAATTAGCCTAGCGAACCAGTCGTCGGCGCCCGCGTTGCGCTGTGATGCGGCCCGTGAGGCCCGAGCTGGTGATCTTCGATTGCGACGGTGTGCTCGTCGACAGCGAGCGGATCTCGGTGCGCATCGAGGCGGAGCTGCTCGCCGCGCTCGGCTGGCCGCTGGCGGAGGCGGAGATCGTCAGCCGGTTCATGGGCCGCTCGCAGAGCTACATGGTCGGCGAGATCGAGGCCCGCCTCGGCCGCGCCGCCGCCGCCGACTTCGGCCGCGACGTCGAGCGCCTCTACCGCGAGGCGTTCGAGTCCGAGCTGCGGCCCGTGGCGGGGATCGTCGAGGCCTTGGACGCGATCGAGGCCCCGACCTGCGTCGCGTCGAGCGGCAGCCACGAGAAGATGCGCCACACGCTCGGCCTGACCGGGCTGCTGGCGCGCTTCGACGGCCGGATGTTCAGCGCCCGCGAGGTGGCGAACGGTAAGCCCGCGCCCGACCTCTTCCTGCATGCCGCCGAGCGGCTCGGGTTCGCGCCGGCGGCGTGCGTCGTGGTCGAGGACAGTGCCTGGGGCGTGCGCGGCGCGCGGGCCGCCGGGATGCGGGCGCTCGGGTTCGCCGGCGGGCTGACCGCGGCGCCGTCGCTCGAGGTGGAGGGGGCGCTCGCCTTCGACGACATGCGCGAGCTGCCGCGGCTGCTCGCCGCGCTCTGACGTGCGGCGCCGGCGGGCTCGCGTCGGGCCGCGCCGAGGGCGGGTGGCTCAGGGCCGGCGCCCGCGCAGCTTCAGCAGCGCGTTGAGGGTGCGCGTGTTGGCGACCTGGCGCTTGCCGAGCCAGGCGCGGCGCGCGGTCGCGATCCCGTAGGTCATGTTGGAGAGCGTGTCGACGCCGTGCGCGTCGGTGTTCACGCAGATCGCCACCCCGGCCTCGGCCGCGAGCCGGGCGTTGCGCTCGGAGAGGTCGCGCCGGTTCGGGTTGCCGTTGATCTCGATCAGGGTCCGGTTCGCCGCCGCGGCCTCCGCGATCGCCTCGACGTCGAGGTCGTAGGGCTCGCGCCTGCCGATCAGGCGCCCGGTGAGATGGCCGATGCAGTCGACGAGCGGGTTCTCGATCGCCGCGATCACCCGCTCGGTCATCCGCTCGCCCGACATCCGAAAGGAGGTGTGGACGCTGGCCACGACCCAGTCGAGCGCCTCGAGCAGCTCGTCCTCGTAGTCGAGCGAGCCGTCGGCGAGGATGTTGACCTCCGACCCGGCGAGCAGTCGGAAACGGCCCTTCGAAACAGCGTTGTAGGCGGCCACCTCCTCGATCCGGGCGCGCAGCGCGTCGGGCTCGACGTGATCGCCGAACCCGTGGCTGGCCGAATGGTCGGTGATCGCGAGATAGGAGTAGCCGCGCTCGCGCGCGGCCTCGGCCATCTCGGCGAGCGAGTTGCGTCCGTCCGAGAGCGTCGTGTGGCAGTGCAGGTCGCCGCGCAGGTCGGAGATCTCGACCAGCTCCGGGAGCTCGCCGGCCGCGGCCGCGGCGATCTCCCCGTTTCCCTCGCGAAGCTCCGGCTCGATGTAGGCGAGCCCGAGGCGCTCATAGACCTGCTCCTCGCGGGCGTAGCGCTCGACCTTGCCGGTCTCGACCTCGCTGATCCCGTGCTCGGAGACCGAGAGCCCCGCCCGGACCGCGCGCTCGCGCAGCTCGATGTTGTGCTCGGCCGAGCCGGTGAAGTGCTGGAGCAGGTTGCCGTAGGCCTGCGGGGGGACGATCCGCAGGTCGACCGAGATCCCGTCGAAGGTGACGATCCGGGCTCCGGACTCGCCGCCCGAGCCCGCCTGCGCGGCCAGCGGGTGCTCGACCAGCGCCGTGGCCAGCGCGGCCGGGTCGGTGGCCGTCGCGATCAGGTCGATGTCCTTGCAGGTTTCGGCGCGCCGGCGGGCCGATCCCGCGATCGCGACCCGGTCGCAGGCGGGGTGCTCGGCGAGCGCGGCGGCGAGCTGCTCGGCGACCGGGAGCACCTTCGAGAGCAGCAGCCGCCCCGGCGCGCCCTGCTCGCCGAGGCGGTCCAGGGCGCCGAGGACGGTCGCCTCGAACTTCGCCCCCAAGCCCTTGACCGCCTGGATTCGCTCGCCCTCGGCGGCGGCGCGCAGGTCGTCGAGGCTGGTCACGTCGAGCTCGTCGTAGAGGCGGCGCGCGGTCTTCGCCCCGACCCCGGGGAGCCGCGTGACCTCGACCAGCGAGGCGGGGAACCTGGCCTTCAGCTTGGCCGCCGCCGGGATCTCCCCGGTCTCGACCAGGTCGACGATCTTGCCCTGCAGCGTGGCGCCGATCCCCGGCAGCTCGGTGGCCCTGCCCTCGCGCGCGAGGTCGGCGACCGAGACCGGGCTCTGCTCGATCACCCGGGCCGCCTCGCGGTAGGCGAGCACCCGGTAGAGCACGGCGCCGTCGAGCTCGTAAAGCGTGGCCAGCTCGGTCATCGCGGCGGCGATCTCGGCGTTGCGCATGGGGCGTGCACTCTAGATTGCCCCCCTTGAGCGCGCCCCCGAGCACCTGGGTCGTCCTCCCGACCTACAACGAGGCAGAGAACCTGGAGCCGATCGCCGGCGCGCTCCTCGAGCGCCTCGGCGGCGACGGCCACCTGCTCATCGTCGACGACGCCTCCCCGGACGGCACCGGCCGGATCGCCGACCGCCTGGCGGGCGAGCGCGACGAGATCTCGGTGCTGCACGGCGCGCGCAAGCGGGGCATCGGCCCCGCCTACATCGCCGGCTTTCGCGCCGCGCTCGCGGCCGGCGCTGAGCTGGTCGCCCAGATGGACGCGGACTTCTCCCACGACCCGGCGGCGCTGCCCGAGCTGATCGCCGCGGCCGCCGACGCCGACCTGGTGCTCGGCTCGCGCTACGTCGGCGGCGGCAGCGTGGCCGAGTGGGGGCCGACCCGGCGGCTGATCAGCCGCGGCGGCTCGGCCTACGCGCGCGCCCTCCTCGGGGTCGACGTCCGCGACCTGACCGGCGGGTTCAAGGTCTTTCGCCGCGCGGTCCTCGAGGCGATCGGGTTCGAGTCGATCCCCGCGCTCGGGTACGCGTTTCAGGTCGAGACCACCTACCGGGCGGTGCGGGCGGGGTTTCGCGTGGTCGAGGTGCCGATCCTGTTTCGCGACCGGCGGGTGGGCGAGTCGAAGATGAGCGGCTCGATCGTGCTCGAGGCCGCCCTTCGGGTTCCTATGATGCGTCTGTCGCGGCGTCGGGGACTATACTTTTTGAAGTGAGTCGATGAGCCGCTGCGGCCGAGAGACGACCCGACGGCAAATATCAGGGTTAGGAGACCGAAAGTGACAGGCAAGCTCCCCGACGTGACCGACGCCACCTTCGAGGCCGACGTGCTGCAGGCGGACACTCCAGTCCTCGTCGACTTCTGGGCGCCATGGTGCGGTCCGTGCCGCGTCGTGCATCCGATCCTCGAGGAGATCGGCGCCGAGCGCGACGGCGAGCTGAATATCGTCAGCCTCAACGTCGACGAGAACCAGCAGACCGCGGCGCGCTACGAGGTGCTCTCGATCCCGACCCTGATCCTGTTCAAGGACGGAGCCGAGGCCAAGCGCGTCGTCGGGGCGCTTCCCAAGCGCCGCCTCGAGGCCGAGCTCGAGCCGGCTCTGGTCTGAGACCGGCCGGGTCGAGCTCATGACGCTCGAGCTCAGGCCGCGCTGAGCGCGGCCCGCTCGACGACCTCGGCCGTGAGCTCGTCGAGCGAGTCGAGCGTCGCCGCGGCGAGCGCGACCGCCTCCGGCGCGGGCGGGAACTCCGGCTCGGGCACGGCGACCACCGCGAGCCCGGCCGCGTGCGCGGAGCGGATCCCGGCGGTCGAGTCCTCGACCGCCACACAGCGAACGGGGTCGACGGCGAGCCTGCGCGTCGCCTCGAGCCACACGTCGGGCGCCGGCTTGCCGCGCTCGACCTCCTCCGAGGAGACGATGGCGACGAAATGGCGGTCGAGGCCGGTCTCCGCGAGCGCCACCTCGACCAGCCGCCGCGCGGAGGACGAGGCGACCGCGAGCGGCCATCGCGCCGCCATCCGAGCGACCGCCTCGCGTGCCCCCCGCATCAACGGAACCCGCTCGCGATAGACGCGCTCGAGCCGCTCGAGCACGGCGTCGCGGATCTCCTCGGGAGCCAGCCGCACGCCGAGCTCGTCGTGCATCCACCGGGTCCACTCGGGGGTCGACATCCCCATCATCCGCGCCTGCGCGTCGGCGGGCCAGGATCCGCCGCCTTCGCGCGCGATCCACTCGCGGGCGGCCTCCCAGATCCGCTCGCTGTCGACCAGCAGGCCGTCCAGGTCGAAGACGACCGCGACCACCGCGCCGTCCGCCTCGCCCACGGTGCCGTCTCGCGAGGCGGCCATCCGCCGACTCAGCTCGCCCGGACCGCGATCAGCAGCCGGCCCCCGTCGATCGTCGCCTCGAGACCGCCGTCGTCCCCGTCGCCCGTCCGGAAGGCCACCGAGGTGGCGAGGGTCTCCGCCGCGACGTAGCCTTCGTGCGCGCGCGCGGCGGCCAGCAGCTCGTCGTCGCCCGCGAGCGCGAGAGCGATGCGGTCGGTGACCTCGAGCCCGGCCCGCCGGCGGGCGTTCTGGATCGCGTGCACGATCTCGCGCGCGAGCCCCTCGCGGCGCAGGTCCTCGTCGAGGTCCAGCGACAGCGCCACGGCGCGCCCCGCCTCGGCCTCGACCTCATAGCCCTCCAGGGGCTGCATGACCAGGCTCAGGTCCTCGGCGGCCAGCGCGTGCTCGGCCCCGTCGAGGTTGACGCCGATCCGCCGCTCGCCGCGGATCGCCTCGGCGACGTGGCCGGGGTCGAGCGCCTCGACCGCCGCGGCGGCCTTCGGCATCAGCTTGCCGAACCGCGGGCCGAGCGAGCGGTAGTTCGGCTTCACCGCGTAGCGGACGAGCTCGCCCTCCCCGGCGACGAACTCGAGCCGCTTGACGTTGAGCTCGCCGGCGACCAGCTCGGAGAGCCGCTCGATCTCGGCGCGCTCGGAGCCGGTCGCCACGATCACCGCTCTGGCGAGCGGTTGGCGGACCTTGACCCCGGCCTGCGCGCGGGCCGCCCGCCCGAGCTCGATCGCCCGCTGCGCCGCCGCCACCCCGGCCTCGAGCTCGCCGTCGCTGAGCGCCGGGTCGGGCTCGGGGAAGTCGCGCAGGTGCACCGAGTCCGGCAGCTCTCCGAACCCGCCCGCCGCCCCGCCGACGAGGTTCGCGTGGATCTCCTCGGCGACGAAGGGGGTGAACGGCGCGAGCAGCTTGGCGACCTCGACCAGGCAGTGGCGCAGGGTCTCGAAGGCGGCGCGCTCGCCCTCCCAGAAGCGCCGGCGCGAGAGGCGCACATACCAGTTCGAGAGCTCCTCGACGTAGGCGGCGATCGCGCGGCCCGCGTTGGTGGCGTCGAAGTCCTCCATGCGCTCGATCACGGTTCTCACGGTCCCCTGCAGGCGGGAGACGATCCAGCGGTCCAAGAGAACTCCCGTCGCCTCCTCCGCTTCGCGTCCGAGGGCGACGGGGTTCGCGGTGGGACGGGCTTCGCGTCCGGGGGCGACCGGGCTCGCGGCGGGGAGCGGGTTGCGGAAGTCCTCGGGCCCGAGCCCGTCGGCGTTCGCGTACAGGACCCAGAACGAGTAGGTGTTCCAAAGCGTGAGCGTGAACTGGCGAACCGCCTCGCCGATCGTGTCGGCGGAGAAGCGGTAGCCGCTCCAGGGCTGCTGCGCGGTCAGGTAGTACCAGCGGAAGGCGTCGGCGCCGTGGTCCTCGAGGACCTGCCAGGGGTCGACGACGTTGCCGCGGCTGGTCGACATCTTGCGGCCCTCGGGGTCGGCGATCAGCCCCGGGGTCACGCAGTTGCGATAGCTGGTCTGGTCGAAGAGCAGGACCGAGATCGCGAGCAGCGAGTAGAACCAGCCGCGGGTCTGGTCGATTCCCTCGCAGATGTAGTCGGCGGGGAAGCGCCCGGCGAACTCCTGCTCCTGGCGTTCGTCGCCGAACGGGTGATGGAACTGCGCGAACGGCATCGAGCCCGAGTCCCACCAGGCGTCGATCGTCTCGACCACCCGGCGCATCTCGCCCCCGCACCCCTCGCAGCGCAGGACGACATCGTCGATGTACGGGCGGTGCAGGTCGTCGGGCACCTCGCCGCCGCGCTCGCGAAGCTCGGCGATCGAGCCCGCGCAGAGGACCTGCCCGCAGGCGGCGTCCCCGCACTCCCAGATCGGCAGCGGTGTGCCCCAGTAGCGCTCGCGCGAGAGCGCCCAGTCGACGTTGCCCTCCAGCCACTTGCCGAAGCGCCCGCGCTTGACGTGCTCGGGGCGCCAGCCGATCCGTTCGTTCTCGGCGAGCATCCGCTCGCGGACCTCGGTGGTGGCCACGTACCAGCTCGTCTTCGCGTAGTAGAGCAGCGGCGTCCCGCACCGCCAGCAATGCGGGTAGGAGTGCTCGTAGACCTCGGAGCGAAACAGGCGACCGGTGGCTCGCAGGGCGTCGATGATCGCGGGGTCGGCGTCCTTGACGAAGCGCCCGGCGAAGTCGGTGATCCGCTCGTCGAAGGTACCGTCGGCGAGCACCGGGTTCTGGAGCGTGATCCCGTACTGCTCGCCGAGCCGGAAGTCGTCCTCGCCGAAGGCGATCGCGGTGTGGACGATCCCGGTCCCCTCCTCGGTGCTGACGAAGTCGGCCTCGACCACGGTGTGTCCACGCTCGCCGTAGTCGGTGATGTAGGTGAACGGCGGCTCGTAGCGGACGCCGGCGAGCGCGGCGCCCGGGAAGTGCGCGAGCACCTCCGCCCGCTCCCCGAGCACCGGCGCGACCAGATCGCGGGCGAGCACGAGCACCTCGCCGTCGAGCTCCGCGCGCACGTACTCTATCTCCGGCCCGACCGCCAGCGCGGCGTTGGAGATCAGCGTCCAGGGGGTGGTCGTCCAGGCGACGAGCGCATCCCCAACCTGGACTGGGGATTCGGGGATTGCGTCGTTCGGCGGTACTCGCGTGATCGGGAAGCGCACGTAGACCGACGGATCCTCGACGTCCTCATACCCGCTCGCGACCTCGTGGGAGGAGAGCGCCGTGCCACAGCGCGGGCAGTAGGGCACCACCTTGTGGCGGTTGTAGAGGCGACCCTGGTCCCAGACCTGACGCAGCGACCACCAGACCGATTCGATGTAGTCGTTGGTCATCGTCACGTAGGGGTCGTCGAGGTCGATCCAGAAGCCGATCCGCTCGGTGAGCCGGTTCCAGTCCTCGACGTATCGCAGCACCGACTCGCGGCAGCGCTGGTTGAACTCGGCGATCCCGTACTCCTCGATCTGGGCCTTCGAGGAGATCCCGAGCTCCTTCTCGATCTCGAGCTCGACCGGCAGCCCGTGACAGTCCCACCCGGCCTTGCGCGGCACGTAGTGCCCGCGCATCGCCTGAAAGCGCGGGTAGACGTCCTTGAACGCGCGCGCCAGCACGTGGTGGGAGCCCGGCTTGCCGTTCGCGGTCGGAGGGCCGTCGTAGAAGCTCCACGTCGGCGCCCCCTGCTCCCGGCGCCCGGCGAGCTGGCGCGCGAAGACGTCTCCATCGCGCCAGCGTTCCAGGACCTCCCGCTCGAGCTCGGGGAACGATTGCTTCGGGTCTACCGGGCGAAATCCTGGCATGGGCGCAGGATTCTAGGAGCGCGGGTCGGCGCGGCCCCGGCGGGCGGGGCTCAGCCCGCCGCCGGCTCGTCGCTGCCGTCGACCTTGGGGTCGCCGCGGTCCTCGGTCGAGCCGGGCCCTGGTGGCTCGTCGGGCGGGAGCTGGGTCGGTGGCCCGGAAACGTCCGGGTGCTCCTGTGGCGGCTGCGGCTTGACCGGGGCCGGCTTCGTGCTCGCCGGCTCGTACGTGGTCGAGTTCATCTTCAACTGGCCGGGTATCGGCAAGCTCACGCTCGATGCCGTTGCGAGTCGGGACTTTCCGGTGATCCAGGGCGGCGTGTTGGTGGCGGCGACCGCGTTCGTG
>WHSW01000149.1 GCA_009379895.1 Solirubrobacterales bacterium | reverse complement strand
CGAACCGCGCGTCGGGGTAGATCCGGTCGAAGTGTCTGGGCCTATGCGGGCAATGTCGGACTCGCCCATGGGCTCAAGGTAGCCGTCAATGCAGCCGAGGCGCTGGGCGATGGCCATCTGCACCAGCTATCCCCCCCCGATAAAGCCCTGAACGGGAGAACGGCCGCGAGGAGGTGCCCACGTGGCCGTCGCTCAGATGGCGGTTACTCTATCGAGCTCGGGGAGCTTCTCAGCTGGGTTACGCTCCTCCGATCGGCAAGTCCCACCGCGAGCGTGAAGCGAACAGCGCACAAATCGCAGGTATGAATGCGCCCGGGATGACGAGCGTGCTCGCCGGCGGGTCGACCCTGGTCGACAGCCTGGTCACGGCGCCGAAGTTCGAGGGCGATCTGGCGCTGCTGCCGAGGAAGAGGGGTCCGCGGGCGCCGACCTGGTCGCACTGCCGGCGGCGCAGCGGCTGCTGGCCGAAGCGAACGGCAGGCGGACATCGTCGTGATCGACTCGCCGCCGCTGGCGATCGTCGTCGACGCCCTCCCCTCCCCGGCGCTGTCGACGACGTCATGCTCACGGTGAAACTCGGCACGAGCCGCATGGACCGGGTCCAAGAGCTCGCCAAAATCCTCGCCGACTCCGGGATCGGGCCGGCCGGCGCCGCGCTCATCGGTCTCCCCGCGCGGCCGGACACCTACAACTCGGAGGCGGCGAAACAACGACCCCCTGCCGCGCTCTCGGCGATTCACTCCCGCGCGACCGACCCTCGGAAGGCGCGGTGGCTGTAGCGCTTCCGCTCCGGCGCTCGATGCCCGCCCTCGCGTTGGCGTTCCTGGCCGCCGCGCTGGGCATTCTGTGCGGCATCGAGCCGATCTACGGCCTGGCGGCCGCGCTCGGCGCCGCGTTCGTGCTCGTCCTGCTCGTCGACCTGTACGCGGGCCTGATCATCTTCATCCTCGTCGTCTCGCTCTCGGAGGCGCCGGGCTTCCTCGGCGGCGACGTGACGCTCTCCAAGCTCCTCGGCGGCCTGCTGCTCGCCACCTGGCTGGCCCATCTCGCGATGCGCCGAGGGGCGGGGGAGAGCTTTTTCGGGTCCCGCCATCCGGCCGCCACCTGGCTGCTCGCCGCTCTGCTCGCCTGGGTGGCGATCACCGGCGTCTGGGCGCCTGCGCCGGCGGCGTCAATCGACGGCGCGTTCCGGCTCTTCCTCAGCCTCACCCTCTTCCTGATCGCCTTCACGGCCGTTCACACGCGTTCGCAGGTGATCGGCCTGATCGCGGCGATCATCGCCGGCGCCTGCCTCGATGCCGCAATCGGACTCACCACGGCGAACGACGTGGCGGATGCGGCGCGTCTCGCCGGTGGTCAGACCAGTCCGGGCGAGCTGGCCGCCGTCCTCGCGGCAGGGCTCGTCCTCAGCCTTGGCCTCGCCCGGGTCATGCGCGGAAATCAGCTCGCCCAGCTCGCGGCGCTCGGCGCCGGGGGCCTCTGCCTGCTCGGCGTCTTCATGACCGGCTCGCGAGCGGGCCTGATCGCGGTCGCCGTCGCTCTCGTCGCGTTCATCGCCGTCGGGGGCCGCTGGCGCGGCCGGGCCCTGATCATCAGCGCCGCGGTCGTCGCGCTCACCTACAGTTTCTTTGCCTACGCCGCCACGCCCGAGATCCGGGAAAGGGTGACCACGGTCGGCAGCGGCTCGGGACGGGTCGACCTGTGGACGGTCGGCTGGCGCATGGTGGAGGACGAGCCGCTGAAGGGGATCGGGTATGGCAACTACCCGACGTCGGCGTCCGACTACGTGCTCGAGCCAGGCGCCGTGGCCCGCGGCCGGTACGTGATCGACCAGGCCAAGGTGGCCCACAACATGTACCTCCAGCAGTGGGCCGAAACCGGGCTGATCGGGCTGGTCCTCTTCCTCGCGATCCTGGCCTTCTGCCTGTCCTCGTCGCTGCGGGCGGGGCGCGAGTTCGCCCGCGCCGGCGATCAGGCGATGGAGATGCTGTGCCGGGTTGTGTTCGCCGCAACGTTCGCGGTGCTCGCCGGCGCCTTCTTCGGCTCGAACCAGTTCGAGAAGGACCTCTGGCTCGTCCTGGCTCTGGGCCCGGTACTGCTGAGCGTCGCCGGTTCGCGTCGAGCACTCGGCGCGGTCCACGGCAGAACGTGAGCGAGCAACCGAGGATCCTCTTCGTCGGCGGGCTGCACCGCAGCGGGACCACCCCGGTGACCAGATGGATCGCGCAACGGCCCGACGTCAGCGCACTGACTGGCACGGGCGTGCCCGAGGACGAGGGCCAGCACCTCCAGGACGTCTATCCACCCGCCCGCGCGCACGGTGGCCCCGGAAAGTTCGCGCTCTCGCCCGAAGCGCACCTCACCGATCGCTCGCCGATGGTCACGGTCGCGAACGCCGAACGGATCTGGTCCGCTTGGGCGCCTCACTGGAACCTGGACGCCGACTTGGTGGTCGAGAAGTCGCCTGCGAACCTGGTCCGGACCCGCTTCCTGCAGGCGCTGTTTCCCGGCCGAAGCTGCTTCCTCCTCGTGGTGAGGCACCCGATCGCGGTCGCCTACGCCACCAAGCGGTGGACCCGCCGGCCCTCATGGGTGCCGCCGCAGGCCTCCCGCCGAATGGAGCTCTTCCAGGCCGGGACGGGCTCGCTCGTGCGCCACTGGGCGACCGCCCACGGACTATTCCTATCCGACGCCCCCTTCCTGGATCACGTGATGATCGTCAGGTACGAGGACCTGGTGGCGGAGCCGGAGGCCGAGATCAACGGGATCGCGCGCTTCCTGGGCCTCCCCCGACGACCCGGCGACTACGAGGTCAGGCCGGGGCTGAACGAGCGCTACATCGAGCGCTGGAACCGCCGTCGGGTCCGGCTCGCGAGACGCTGGTCGGTCGAGCGAGAGTACGAAGACGCGGCGCGACGCTTCGGCTACAGCCTCCGGAAGCCCGGGGAACTCCTTCGTCCGGCGCCCGAAGTGGCGCGATACATGTCGGCTAGCGGTCCGGGGGCCGCCGGGACCTGACCGGACGGCGAGCGAAGCGGCGGATCTCCCGCCGCGTCAGCGCCCCGGTGAGCACGAGCACGGTGACGAAGGTTGCGCTCCCGAGAAGACTCCCGAGCACCCACTCGGCGACCGATAGCCCGCCCCCGGTCGCGAGCACCAGGACGACCACCGTGGCGCCGGCTGCGAGCCCCGAGCGGGCAAACGTGCCGAAGATCGGCCCGACCGGCAGCCCGAGGAAGCGG
Organism: Solirubrobacterales bacterium; assembly: GCA_009379895.1. Taxonomy (GTDB): domain Bacteria; phylum Actinomycetota; class Thermoleophilia; order Solirubrobacterales; family 70-9; genus WHSW01. Next base: position 5,860 of record WHSW01000149.1, on the reverse strand, counting down.
TGGGCGAGCCAGAGGTGCCCGCCGACGTTGACGAGGTAGCCGATGTCGGTCGCGATCGCGGCTCCCACAGTCCCCAGCGGCGGGATCAAGGCAATGTACAGGACGGCGGCAACGACGACGGTGGCCATGGCAACCGGGATCCGGCGCCTGCCCTCGCCGGCGTAGCCGAGGGAGGAGAACAGGATCACTCCCATGCCGTTGAGAAGGATGAAGGGTGTGAGTGCCCTCAGCACTCCCGCGGAGCCCGAGAACTCCGGCCCGAGGACGAGCTCGACGATCGGAGGCGCCCAGACGAGCAGGAACGCGATCACGCCAGCGTGCAGGATGACCGCGTAGCGGACGCCGCGGCCCAGGGCCGCAATCCTAGCTGGCTGTGTTGCATGACGCGCCTGGCGGGGCCCAACTCCCTGCGCCACCGCCAGCGCCGGATAGGCGATGAGCGAGATCAGGCGCAGCGGCGCGCTGTACAAGCCGACAGCGCTCGGGGGCAGGAACGCCCCGAGAAGCAGGACGCCGAGGCGCTGGAAGACCGAATTGGCGGTGGCCACGACGAACAACGCCCCGGCGTAGCCGAAGAACTCGCTGCGCGGCACCGGGCTGCGGTCTGCCCCGAGCAGTGGCGAGCGGCCAAGGACCCTTCCCAGCAGCGCGACGGCGAAAACGACACCGAAAGCGTAGCCTGCGGCCCGCCCGAACGCGGCACCCGTGACACCCGCCCCACCGAGCACCAGGGCGACTGTCGCGGCAGCCTCCACAGAGGCCTCCGCGGTGACGGATGCGAAGGCTTTCGATGTGAGTCGCAGGGAGACAAAGATCGTCCGGAAGAAGTCGAACAGGTTTTGGCCCACGAAAGCGACCGCCATCCCCTGGAGGGGACCGGTCAGGTCGGGCTCGCCGTAGAGCGAGGCGATTGGATCGGCGAGCGCGAACAGGACGACCCCGAACGCGCAGGCGCTCAGGACCCGGATCCGTGACGCCATTCGGATGATCGGCCTGATCGCCCTGTGATCCCCGTGCCGCTCGGCGATGAACCGCCCCACTGCCTGGGAGGTGCCGGCCCCGGCGGGACGCAGGATCACCGCGGTGGCGCTGAGGGCGAGCGAGAAGAGACCGAAACCGGCGGGACCGAGCTCGCGGGTCAGGAAGATCGTGATCCCGGCCGTGAACGCTGCGGTGGTCATCTGAGCCCCAAGGGCGAGGATCGCGTTGCGGCTGATGGTGTCGCCGCCAGTATCAGGCTCGGCCATGGCGCGCGAGTCTAGGCGCGGGGCAGGAGGTGAAGGCCACGCAGCGCGAACCGCCGCGCTGCCCGGGTCGAGTTCGTCACCCCGCCGCCACGGGCGAGGCCCTCGTAGATCGACCCGAGCGCGGCGAGCGTGTTGCCGAAGCCGAACTCGCGCCGCCGGCGTTCCTGCGCTCGGTCGTCCATCGCCGCCCCGATCCCGTCGACGAGCATGACAACGTGCAGCCGTCGCGACCCACCGCCCCTCGCCGCCCCCTTCGCCAGCGTCACGCGCAGCTCAGCCGGCGGCTTCGACCTTGGCGCTGAGGACCTCGGCGCACTCACCGTCCGACTCGAGGACGTACCCGTCGTCGAATTCCGGCTCCGCGACTACGTTATCGAACGCCTCCGCGCCTGTCATCTCCTCGATCCCGCTTCCCTCGGGTGTGCCAGGGTACTCATCGCTCTCCGTCCAGACGCAGTTGCCGCGAGCGATGTTCCCGTGTCCTGTGGGTCCCTGCCAGTTCGAGGAGACGTTGTAGCGGAGCAACGAGTTCGCGATCACGTTGCCGGTCACCAGGTTGTCGTCGGAGCTGTCGTCATCGTCGCCGCCGAAGATCACGCCTTGGCCGTTGTCGACGATCACGTTGCCAATCACGAGCGTCTCATCGGCATCGGGGTAGAGCTGCACGCCGCGGTCGGCGTTCTCGTAGATCACGTTGCCGCGGATCACGGTCCCGACCGCGTCGGCGACATAGATGCCGTGATCGTGGTTCGTCGCCGGTAGGCGGCCGCAGTCGTGGATCTCGTTGTCCTCGATCACGACTCCCCGTGGCGCCTCCTCGCCCGGGTAGCTGGCGAGATGGACGCAGATCGCGGTGTTGTCGTTGCTGATCTCGTTGCCGCGCAGGAGCACGTCGTCGGCGTAGATCAGCGGCCCGAGGTCGTCGCCCGGGTTGCGGCCGTCGAGGATCAGGTTCTCGACCGACGCGCCGTCCGCCGTGTGCTCGATCCGGAACTGGCCCTGCAGCGTCGCCCGCTCGCCTGGGGCGCTAGTCAGCATCACTCCAGGCTCGCTAAGGGTGATCGTCTCGGTCGAGGAGTGAACCTCGTCATCCTCGAGGCAGCCTGTCTCTCCGGCCTCGAGCGAGGCGGCGAACTCGGCCGGGTCCTCACCCGACTGGATGACCCGGTCGCAGGACACGCTCGCCGGGACGGCGGGACCGGTAGTGCCGGATCCACAGCCAGTCGTCAGAACCACGAGCCCGATGGCGGCTAACGCGAGCTGAGGGATGATCCGGGCACCTTAGCGACGCCGCGTCGCCGGCTTGTCCGCTTGCGACGTGCTCCAGCAGATCTGCCATCGGACCGTGTGCGCCTCTCGGAGGTGCTCGCCCGCGAAGGCGGCGAGCGCGATCAGACGACGATCGCTCAGCTCACGGAGGGCGACACCTGACTCCGGCCACCGATCTCGGGCGCTGAGCACGCACGGCCTACGGTCTTGAGTCGCGAGCACCGCCCCGGCGGGCGCCGACCGGCAACGGCGGCGAGCGGGCGAGATGATGTCGGGACCGTTGCGGAGCCCGCCCACGGTGGATACCGCGGCGGGCAAGCCGAGCCGTAGCAACCGAGCCTGGTGCCTCGGCGCTCCACGAGGAAGAAGTCCGGCCCTTGAGGCCGGTCGCGCTCACGGGTGACGCCCGCGCAGCAGGTCGCGACACGGGCTCCTCCTCCTGAGCTCGAAGCGCCCGCGGTCGGGATTGACAAAGCGGGGCCTGGCCACTCGGTTGCGCACTGCGACAAAGCCATCGGAACGGTCCACCCCCCCACCCTCGTCGCCGGACCCACCCCAGACGCAGTTCTCGCGCGCCACGTTGCCCGATCCGGTCGGACCCTGCCAATGGGACGCGATGTTGTCACGGATGGTCGAGTTGGTGATGATGTTGCGCTCGACCAGGTTGTCGTCGGAGCTGTCATCATCGTCGCCGCCGAAGATCACGCCTTGGCCGTTGCCGTCGATCACGTTGCCGGTCACCAGCGAGCCGTCGGCGTCCGGGTAGAGCTGGACGCCGCGGTCGGCGTTGTCGTAGATCCAGTTGTCGCGAATGATCGTCCCGCGGGCCTCGGAGACGTAGATCCCGTGCTCGTGGTTGGTCGCCGGGAGCACCCCGCAGTCATGGATGCGGTTGCCCTCGATCCGCACTCCCTCGGGCATCTCGGCGCCGGGGTACTGCGAGACCAGAACGCAGATCGCCGTGTGCGCGTTGGTGATCACGTTGTCGCGGAGCACGAAACGATCCGCGTAGATCAGCGGGCTGGCCCGATTCTCGGTCGTGCGGCCGTCGAGCGTCAGGCCCTTGACCGCGGCGCCGTCGGCCGTCGCCTCGATTCGGAGCCGGCCAAGCAAGGTCGCGTGCTCGCCCGGGTAGCTGGTCAGGGTCACGTTCGGCGTGGCGAGCCTGATGTTGGGCTCTCGGGAGCGATAGGTCCCCTCGCGCAGGCATCCGACCTCGCCGCGCCGCAGCGAGGCGGCAAACGCGCTCGGATTCGCCTTGCGCCCGGCGACCTCGTCACAGAGGCTCGGGCGCGCGGCCTCCGCGTGAAAGCCCACGTCGGCTCCGAGCGCGAGCAGCGCAAGCGCCAGTGCGCAGGTCAGCAGCCGTGACAGCACCGGGCGTCAATCTAGCGACCGCGCGGCCGAGGCGCGTCTCCACCTCAACGCGTCGCCGCGCGCGTCGCCGCGCAGCCGACATGCCGGCAGGGGCTGCCCGTCCGGAGCGTGACGTCATCGGATGGACCGAACACGTATGCGGGTCCGCAACCACGTTGTCCACGGTGATGAGTCCGCTCTGGCCAAGCGAGGTCGCGTGCTCTCCACTCTGGACGTTCGTTCGAATCCGCGCCGGAACCGGTCAGCGATCTGCGGCCGCGGCCACGCGCTCGACGAGGTCGGCGAACCGCCGTGCCTGAGCCTCCCGCAGATGCGCACGGGCGAACTCCTTGCCCCGTGCGCACAGGCGTTCGCGTAGCGCGGAGTCATCACCCAGCCTCCGCACGGCGGCCGTCAGCGCGCCCGGATCGCCGTAGGGGACCGTCAACCCGACCCCCGCCTCCTCGACCACGCGCCGCAGCTCCCCCCGGCACGCGGCGATCACTGGGCGTCCGACGGCGCAGTAGTCATAGAGCTTTGAAGCAACTGTGCGCTCCTGGCTTTCCGAGACGAACAACGCGTCCGCCGCTCGCAGGTGCTCGGCCGCCCGCGCGGGAGGCATCAGGGGACGCAGCTCGATCGCGCCGGACAGCGCCGCGGCCCGGCGCTCGACCGCCGCGCGTCGCGGGCCCTCGCCGATGATCAGCAGCAGGTGGCTTTCGCCAAGCGGCGCGGCCGCCTCGACCGCGAATTCCAGCCCATGGGCGAGGCCGATATTGCCGGCGTAGGCCCAGATGAAGCGGTCGCGGGGCAGGGCGAGGGAATCGCGATCCGGTTCGGCAGCCGAGGCCTCGAGCCACTCGGGGCTGGTCCCGTTCGGGATCACCTCGATCACGGCTTCGCCCGGCGCGCGCGCGGCGATCTCCCGCCGGAAGGCATCATTGACCGTGACCACCGCGGTCGCCGATGCGTACAGGCGCCGCTCGAGTCGCTCGGCGAGCGCGATCAGGCGACGATCGCTCAGCTCGCCCAGGGCGACGGCCGACTCCGGCCACAGGTCTCGCGCGTCGAGAACCCACGGCCTGCGATGGCGAACCGCGAGCACCGCGCCGGCGGCGCCGACCGGCAACGGCGGCGAGCTGGCGACGATGACGTCGGGACGCCGGCGGATCGCGCCCACGGTGGACGCTGCGGCGGCGAAGGAGCCGTAGAAACCGAGCCTCGTGACGAAGGTCTTCCGTGGGCTGGTGGTCACCCAGACGTAGGTGACGTCGGCACCGCCAACCCGTCGCCGGATCACCGGGCGGCCGCGGTAGCCGGGCTGGATCACTCCCTGCGGGTGGTTCGGGACCGGGCAGACGACGTCCACGTCATGCCCGCGATCAACCAGCGCCTCGACGAAGGCCTCGATTCGAAAGCGCCCCGCGGTTACCTCGGGCGTGAAGTGCTGGGTGAGGACCAAAGCTCGCATCGGCTGGCGCACGGCCTCGCCTCGCCGCCCGCGGGCGGCGAGTCTATCCGTGGCGAGATGCTAGAACCCGGGTCGATGGCAGGTCGCAGGGGCGCCGAGCGCAAGCCGATGATCATCGTCGGCACCGGCCGCTGCGGCTCGACGATGCTGCACCGGCTGCTCGCGCTTCACGACGACGTCGGCTGGCTCTCGACCTTCAACGAGGTCCTTCCCACCCAGACCTGGCTCTCCGTCTTCTCGCGGCTCTACCGGGCACCGCTTCCGGCCCGGCTGAAGGAGCTCAAGGGGTTTCCGAAGCCGTTCGAGGCGTACCGCTTCTGGGAGCACTACCTGCCCGGGTTCTCGCGCCGCGATCGACCCCAGACCGCCGACGATGTCGCGGCGGACGGAATCGAGCCCGTGCGCCGGGCGACGGCGAGGATCGTCACCGTGCAACGCCGCACCCGGTTGCTGGTCAAGGTCACTGGCTGGTCGCGAATGGCCTACTTCGACCGGATCTACCCCGACGCGCGGTTCA
>WHSW01000148.1 GCA_009379895.1 Solirubrobacterales bacterium | reverse complement strand
ATTGCATTTCACGTACGGCGCCCTGCAGGGACTCAAGCTCATGGGCTTTGGCATCTGGGATCGGAAGAACGGTCCCGGGCGCAACGTCACGTTCCCGGCACGCCAGTACACGGCGAACGGCGAGCGGCGCAGCTTCTCGCTGCTGCGGGCCATCGACGACCCCAGCGCCTAGGAGCGCTTGCGGGAGTTCGTGTTGCAGGCCTACTTGGCGCACACGCAGGAGATCGAGAGCGGTGCCACGTCGTAGGTCGCTCTGTGAGGCCGGGCGTTGCAGTGGTGCGACGTCCGGCTTTGTCGTGCGGGGAGGTCGAGTGCTCCATGAGCACTACGGAGGCGTCTGCGATGGAAGACGAAATGAACATCGACGATGCAATCAACGTCGCGAACGTCGTGAGCTCCGTTTTGGCGGATGATGCGAACGACGACGTGCGGGTGCGGACGGTGGAAGCGAAAGGGCTCGTGAGCCAATATCGCGGAACAGTCGTGCGAGCTGGCGTGAGCGAGCCCCGAAACGCACTGACGGTGGGGCATGGGTGTCTCGTGGAAGGCGACACGCTCGGAGAACAGACAGACGGCGACGGCCGTCGCGACTTCCTGGCGGGCCGAGCCGCGCGGGCCGGCGATCAGGTAGGCGTGAAAGGGCGCCGCGGCGGCGGCGCCGAGGGCGATCCGGGCGGCCGGCTGGTCGGCGGTCGCCTCGTGAATCGTGGCCGGGACCTCGGCGCCGACGGTCATCGTCTGCCGCTCACGACCTCGAGCACGCGCTCGTGCACCCGCGCCGGCGCGCCCTCGCCGTCGAGCGCCACGATCCGCTCGGGGTGGCGGGCGGCGAGCTCGTCGTAGGCGGCGGCGACGCGACGCTGGAGGTCGAGGCCCTCGACCTCGAAGCGGTCGTCACCGTCCTCCCGGCGGTCCCGAGCGCGCTCGGGCTCGACCCGGAGCAGCACCGTGAGGTCGGGCATGCAGGACCCGACGACGAGCGCGCCAAGTCGCTCGACCGGCTCGACGCCGAGCCCGCGCGCGACCCCCTGGTAGGCGACGGTGGAGTCGATGAAGCGATCGCAGACGACGTCGCGCCCGGCCTCGAGCGCCGGCCCGATCACCTCGCCGCAGAGCTGGGCGCGCGCGGCGTTGAAGAGCAGCAGCTCGGCGCCGGGCGACAGCTCGAGCCCCGGGTCCTTGAGCAGCTCGCGGATCCGCTCCCCGGCCGGCGTGCCGCCGGGCTCGCGCAGGAGCATCGTCTCGGGCCCCAGGGCCTCGGCGAGCAGCGCCGCCTGGGTCGTCTTCCCGGAGCGGTCGATGCCCTCGAGGGTGATGAACACGCCGGGCGGTCAGCGCTTGGACGAGGAGCGCGCCCGCTTGGTCCGCGCCGTGCCCGGCGAGGGCTTCTTGCGCGGGGCCCGGCGCCTGCCGTTGCCGGCCGGCTTCGTGGCGCCCGCTGCGGCACCATCGGCGCCATCGCTCGCGTCGGCGGTCGAGTCGTCGGCGGCGGCGCCGTTGTCGGCGGCCTTGGCGGCCTCGCGAGCCTCCCGGGCGGCCTGGCGCTCGGCGCGCTTCTCGCGCATCTCGATCATCGTCGGGCAGTCGTCGTTGAGGCAGAGCTTCCACGGCCGCCCGCGAAAGCCCTTCACGGTCAGGCGCGGCGCCTGGCCGCAGACCGAGCAGCGCTCCTCGATTCGCCAGAGCTCGTACCCGCGGCCGGGCAGCGGGCCGGAGTTGCGGCACGAGTCGGGGGCGTCGGGATCGTCGCGGTCATAGCCCTCGCAGCCCCAGAAGCGCTTGCCGCCCTTGAGGTCGATGATCCGCAGGCGGTTCGGCGAGCCGTCCTCGTGCGCGCGCCCGGCCTCCTCGCAGACCCTGCAGGGGCCGAGGAACTTGTCCTCGTCCATCCCGGCCCAGATCTGCTTGGCGAAGTCCTCGCGCTCCTTCTCGAGCTCCTCGACGGTCGAGTGCAGCATCTCGCGGCTGACCCGCAGGACGTCGTCCTTGGAGGTTGCCCCGGCGGCGATCTGGTCCATGTCGGACTCCAGCTCCGCGGTCATCTCGGGGGTCGCCATGCGCGGCACGTACTCGTGGAAGGCCCTGTACATGGCGATCCCCGTCTCCGAGGGCTCGGGCGGGTTGGAGAACACGTAGCCGCGGTCGTAGAGCTTCTGGATGATGTCGGCGCGGGTCGCCTTGGTGCCCAGACCGCGCTCCTCCATCAGCTCGATCAGCTTGCCCTGGCTGATCCGCGACGGCGGCTGGGTCTCCTTGTCGACGATCCACGGCTCGCCGTCGAGCTCCAGGCTCTGGCCCGTCTCGAGATGCGGGATCTCGTCGTCGGCCGAGCGCGCGTAGGTGTAGATGCCCGCGTAGCCGGGGTCGATGACGACCGAGCCGCGGACGAAGTAGGTCTCGCTGCCCGCCTCGATGTCGGCGCGGGTGGACTCGGTGATCATCGGCGGCGAGAAGGTGGCGAGGAAGCGGCGCGCGACGAGCTCGTAGACGCGGCGCTTGGGCCCCTCGAGCGCGTTCGGGTAGACGGCCTGGGTCGGGTAGATCGGCGGGTGGTCGGTGGTCTCCTTCTTGCCGCGGGTCGCGGTCAGGGTTGTCTGCTCGAGCAGGCCCGAGGCGGCGGAGAAGTCGGGGATCCGGACCAGCGAGGTGACCAGCTCGCGCGTGTTCAGCGACTGCGGGTAGACCGTGTTGTCGGTCCGGGGATAGGAGATGAACCCGTCCATGTAGAGGTCCTCGGCGATCCGCATCGCGGCCGCCGGCGTGATCCCGAGCCGGCTCGAGGCGTCGGTGGTGAAGGCGGTGGTGTTGTAGGGGGTCGGCGGCCTGCGCGTGTTGCGCCGCGAGCTCACATCCTTGACCACGCCGGGGCTCTTGGTACCGGCCAGCGCGGCGTCGGCCTCGGCGCGCTCCCAGAACTTGTCGGTCGCGTGGTGGGCCTCGAAGGCGCCGTCGGGATGGGCGAAGTTGGCGAACAGCTCCCAGTAGGGCTTCGCGACGTGGGCGCGGCGCTCGAGCTCGCGCTCGACGATCAGCGCCAGGGTCGGGCTCTGCACACGGCCGACGGAGAGGAAGTTGGAGCCGAAGCGCCGGGTCGCCAGCGAGACCGCGCGGGTCAGGGTCGCGCCCCAGATCAGATCGATGTCCTGGCGCGTCGCGCCGGCGTAGGCGAGGTCGTAGGAGAGCTGGTCGAGGTTCGAGAAGGCGCGCTCGATCTCGGCCTTGGTGAGGGCCGAGTAGCGCGCGCGCTCGATCGGCGGGCGCGCGGCGAGCACCTCGGCGCCATCCCGGGAGCCCGCCCCGGCCTCCGTGCCGGCGACGACGCCGGGGTTGGCCTCGAGCATCTGCGCCAGCGCCTCGAGCCCGATCAGCTCGCCCTCGCGGTCGAAGTCGGTCGCGATCACGAGCGACTCGGCCTCCTTGGCCAGCTTGCGAACCGCCTTGACCACGTTCTTGTCGGTCGGCTCGGGGACCAGATGGGCGTCGATCAGCTCGTGCAGGTCGGTCTGCTGCCAGTTCGAGTAGGCCTCGGGGAAGGCGACGCCCATCACGTGGCCCTTCAGGCCGACGGCCGTCTGCTCGCCCTCCGCGTCGGTCCAGGTATAGAACGGAACCTTGTAGGTGGCGTCGGCCTTCGCCTCGCCGCCCGACAGGATGTCGGCGATCTTCTTCGCCGAGTTGTTCTTCTCAGTGACTATCAGCCGCATGGGGCGGCGAGCCTAGCAAGCGCCTCCCACGGTCCCGAAAGGTTCGATTCGGGGCGCGAAGCGCCCCCGCAGAGCGCGAGCGCGCCGCCCGCGGCTCGCTCGGCCGGAGCCGAGCACGGCCTCGGGCCCGGCGTCAGGCCGGGTCGGGCGAGATCGACCCCCGCTCGATCGCGGCCGCGATCGCCGCCCGCCAGGTCCGCATCAGGTCCGCGTACTCGCGCTCGAAGCGCGCCAGCTCGGGCTCGGCGGCCGCGTTGACCGCCGTCAGCCGATAAGTGACCTCGACCGAGGTCGACCGGCCGGCGGGGCGGCAGCGCACCTCGACCGTGCCGACCGTGCCCAGGTGGTCGAAGCGGGCGTAACGGCGCTCGAGCTGGCCCACGTACGAGACGACCCAGACGACGTCGCCCGCGGGACCGTCGGTGACGAAGACGCCGCCCACCGCCCCCGTCTCGGCACCCGACGCGGGGTAACGGGGGGCCCACCCGTCGACCCAGTCGCGCTCGCCCTCCGCCGTGAACAGCTCGATCGCGCGCGCCGCCGAGAGCGGGACGTCGAAGGAGCCGACGCACGTGGTCGTCGAGCGGCGCTCGGGCGTTGCGTTCACGGCCGTGATCGTAGGCCGCCGGCGCGCCACGCCCGGCGCGGAGCAGCGGGTCCTCGGTCACTAACCTTGCTCGGCATGCCCGCCCAGTCCTACGCCGGCAAGGAATGTGTCTGCCAGTACCACCGTGGGATCTGCGATCAGAGCTGCGTGCGGGGGATGCTCGAGACCCCGTTCTACATCGCCTGCCTGCGCCTCTCGGGGCGCGACTGCCTGGTGGTCGGCGGCGGCGACGTGGGGCTCGAGAAGGTCGAGGGGGTGCTCGCCTGCGACGGCGAGGTGACCCTGGTCGCGCCCGACGCCGTCGCCGAGCTGCGCGAGCTCGCCGCGGAGGGCTCGATCACCTGGGAGCGGCGCCAGTACGAGCCCGCCGACCTCGAGGGCAAGTTCATGGCGATCGCGGCGACCGGCAACACCGAGGTCAACATCTCCGTCTACGAGGACGCCGAGCGCCGCGCGATGCTGGTCAACGTCGTCGACGTGCCCTCCCTGTGCAACTTCATCCTCCCGGCGATCGTCCGCAGCGGCCCGCTGGCGATCGCGATCTCGACCGCGGGCGCCTCTCCGGCGCTGGCGAAGCGGATCAAGCGCGAGATCTCGGAGGGCTTCGGCGAGCCCTACGCGCGGCTCGCGGTGATGCTCAACGACGCCCGCGGCTGGGCGAAGGGCAACCTGCCCACCTACCAGGACCGAAAGGAGTTCTTCGAGGGGATCGTCAACGGTGACCCAGACCCGATCGAGCTGGTCCGCGAGGGGCGCGAGCGCGAGGTGCTCGAGCTGATCGACGCGGCGAAGGCGCGCGCCGGAGAGCCGGTCGCCGGGGCCGCCGCGGCGCGGCCGGGTTAGGCTCGCGGGGCCTCGCCGGCGGATGGACCCGCTCGCGATCTACCTTGGCTTCGTCGTCGTCCTGATCGCCTTCTCGATCGGGGTCCGGATCTACCGCCACACGGCGACCCGCAAGTGTCATCTCTGCGGTGCCCTCGTCGAACTCGGCCGCGGGCGCTGTCAAGTGTGCGGCTACCGGTTCATCAACTGAGCGGGTCGCTCGTCCGCGCCGGGCGCAGGCGTGGCGTGCGCCGCCGGCCCGCGCCGGCCCGCCTCCCGGCCCATGTCCGCCACGCTGGGCCACCGCACAAGCCCACCTCGGCCGCGCTATGTCGCGCGCTTGTTGGTTCGCCCAGTAGATGTGGCCGGCGTCGACCGCGACACCGCACGGGTTGGAGAGCCCCGCGAGGAAGCCGTTGCGCGCCTGCCCGCCGTCCGGCTCGGCGCGCCCGATCGTCGAGCCGTTCGCGTTCGCCCAGTAGACGAACGCCTCGCTGCTGGGGGAGCTTCGGGAACAGGTGCCGAAGCCGCTTGCGAGCGACCGCGAGGAAGCGGCGGTCCGAGGGAATGCCCATGACCGCCGGGGCGACGCAGAGGGTGACGACCTCGGCGTCGGTGACGTAGCGGCGCCGGTTCGCGCGTGGCTCAGGCAGGAGATCGTCGGCGGTGCAATTAACCGTGATGCAGAGAGTGTCGAGGTCGGCGTCCATCGTGGCCTTTCGGTCGACGGTGCGGTGAACACCGTCGCCTTCGGCCTCTCTGCCTCAGATCCCTTGAACACGGGGATTCCCGTGGAATCAATCACCTAGCGGTTCGGCGCGGGCGTTGTCAAGGCGCGGCGGGCGCCCGCCCTCCCCTCACCGGGCGAGCGCCTCGCGCAGGAACCGCAGCCCGTCGGCGGCGAGCGCGTCGGGTGAGGCGGCGAGCGGCCGCCAGATCGCCGCCGCGGTGGCGATCGTCTCCTGCTCGGGCGTGAACGACTCGATGCACACCGCCCCCTCGTAGGCGGCGGCGCGCAGGGCCGTGGCGAAGTCCCCCCAGGCGAAGCGGTCACCACCCGGGGCGCCGCGATCGGTACCGCAGGCGTGCACGTGCGCGATGCGCGAGCCGGCGGCGGTCGCCGCGGCGGGCGGGTCGGTCTCCTCGATGTTCAGGTGGTAGGTGTCGAGCAGCAGGCCGCAGGCCTGCGAGTCGACCAGCTCGACCAGCTCCAACCCCTGCTCGACGGTGTTCAGAAGGCTGGTCTCGTAACGGTTCAGCGGCTCGACCGCGAGCCGCACGCCCCGCTCGCCGGCGTGCTCGGCGAGCGGGCGAAGCGCCTCGGCGACCCGGGCCACGGTCGCGCGGCGCTCGCCGGGCGCGAGCCGCCACAGCCTTCCCACCGGGGCGTACATCGGCCCGGCGACGACGCCGCTGCCGATCCGCTCGGCGACCTCGATGCAGCCACGCAGGTAGTCCTGGGTCGGCCCGACGACCCCCGGGTCGGCGACCGAGAGGTCGCGATCGGCGCCCATCACGCAGCACAGGCTGGTCGCCAGCCCGTGCGCGCTCGCGAGCTCGGCGGCGAGCGCCGGGTCCCATTGCCCGGGCACCTCCACCTGGAGCTCGATCACGTCGAAGCCGAGCCCGCGCACATGCGGCGCGAGCTCGGCCAGACGTTCGTCGGTCAGCGGCGAGACCCAGATCCAGGTGCTCGCACCGACCGCGTTCGAGATCAGCCTCCCCACCTCTGCGGGTAGTCGGGCATCTCCTCACAACCGCAGAGGGCGTAGTGCAGCGGCGGCAGGCCCTCCTCCTCGGCGAGGATGTCGTCGAGGTTGTCCTGGGTCACCGCGGGCTGCGGCAGGACCCACTCCTTGGGCACCTCCTCGCCGTTGAGGATCCGGGTGGCGGCGATGATCGGCGTCCTCCACTGGAAGTTGGAGTACACCGGCGCGATCGCCGTCAGGTCGTCCTCCTGCCACTTCTGCAGGTAGTCGAGCTGGTCCTCGCCGGTGAACGGCGGGACCTCCTGGCCGGCGTCCTCGAACGCCTCGATCGCGGCCACCGAGGTCGCCCCGGCGTCCATCCAGACGCCGTCGAGGCCGCCCTCGCGCTGGATGTAGTCGGAGACGATCGACTTCGTCTTCGCCGCGTCGCCGTCGGTGAACTCCGCCCCGACCACCTCGAGGTCGGAGTTGTCGAAGATCTCCTTGCCGGCCGAGTAGCGGGTCTCGAGCACGTCGACGCCCGGCAGGATCCTGAGCATCAGCACCTTGCCGCCCGGGTCGACGTTGTCGACGAGGAACTCGGCGGCGTCGGCACCGTAGGCGTAACCGCCGATCGGGTGGATGAACGTCACCGGGCAGTCGGTGTCGACGCCGCGGTCGAAGACGATCACCGGGACGCCGGTCTTACACGCCTGCTCGACCGCCGGGGTCAGGGTCTTGGTCGTATTCGGCGAGACGATCAGCGCGTCGCAGTCCTCACGGGTGAGCGACTCGATGTCTGAGATCTGCTTCTCGTCCGACGCCTCGGCGTCGACGGCCGTGAACTCGCCGATCTCGGGGTGCAGGTCGACCTCGGCCTGCATGGTCGTCCAGCCGACCTGGCGCCACGGGTTGTCGACCGCCGCGTTGGAGAAGCAGACCTTCCACTTCGGCGGGGTCTTGTACTGCGCCGTGTCGACCAGCTCCGGCTCGATCGCCTGGACCCAGGGGTCGTTGCCGGCCCCGAAGTCCTCCGGCTCGATCGAGCGCTGCGCGAGCTGCGTCTCCATCTCCTGGCGATCGAAGAACTCCGAGTGCTCCCCGGTCACCGCCTCGTTGTTCGCGTTCGCCTCCGCGGTCGTCTCACCGCCGTCGTCGTCGGAATCGTCGGTTCCACACGCGGCCAGCAGGACCGCGAACACTCCGAGCGCCGCGAGCAGCGTCGCCGCCCGCGTCATCTGCCATCGCTTTCGCATGGCGTTGCCTCCTCCTCGTTTGTTTTCTCGATGTGCAAGTTGGAACGCATCCGCGCCGGCCCCACCTCAGGCGCCCCGGAGCCGATAGGAGGCGACGGCGACGGCGGCGATGATGATCAGGCCCTCGACCGCGTCCTCGAGGGCCCCCGAGACCCCCTGCAGGTTGAGCAGCGTGAACAGCGCCTCGAGCGCCAGCGCCCCCGCCATCGCCGAGGTCACCGAGCCGCGGCCGCCGCCGAGCACCGCGCCGCCGAGCACCGCGGCGGTGATCGCCTCGAACTCGAGCCCCTGGCCGACCTGGGCGGAGACGCCGGCGAACCCGCCGAGCAGGATCCCGGCGATCACCGCGGAGATCGCGGAGAGCACGAAGGCGGCGGTGCGGACGTTGGCGACGCTGATCCCGCTCAGCGCCGCGGCCCGGTCGTTGTCGCCGACGGCGAGCACCCGGTGGCCGAAGTTGCCGCGCATCAGCCACACCGCGATCCCCGCCACGCCGGCGAGGACGATCACCGAGTAGGGCAGCTCGTCGATCACCGGGACGCCCTCGATGCCGAGCCGCCCGATCGAGCGGAAGTTGTCGGCCAGGGCGCCCTGCGGCGCCCCGCTCGTCCATAAGAAGACCGCCCCCTGGAGGATCAGCAGCATCGCCAGGGTGGTGATGAACGAGGGCACGTTGAGCCGCGTCGTGATGAAGCCGTTGGCGAGCCCGACGGCGAGCCCGATCGCGAACAGCAGGGCGATCACCGGCCAGGTGTGGGCCGGATCGCCGTCGCTGAGCTTGGCGGCGACGACGACCACGACCGTGACCAGCGAGCCGACCGAGAGGTCGAACTCACCCGAGGCGATGACGAAGAACGCTCCCGCGGCGAGGATCGCGAGCGGGGCCGCCCGCTTCAGGTAGGCGAGGAAGCCCTCGGGCTCGACGAACAGCGGGTTGAGGATCCCGATCCAGATCCACAGCCCGATCACCAGCAGCCAGACGATCGGCACCGCGCGCAGCGCCCCCAGGACTCGGGCGGCGAGCGGCGAGCGCGCGG
>WHSW01000147.1 GCA_009379895.1 Solirubrobacterales bacterium | reverse complement strand
CGCCTCCTGCACGGCGGCGAATAGCTCGGCCGTCTCGAGATCGCGTTCCGGGGTGGCGTCATCGCCGGCAATCAGGCTGCAGGTGTCGGGCTCGAGTGAGACCTCGCGGTCCTGCCAGGCGCGGCGGCGGACCCTGGTCCCCGCCTGCAACAGGGCGAATTTGTAAGCCCAGGTGGTGAACCTGCTCTCGCCGCGGAACTCACCGAGCTTCTTCAGGACCGCGACGAGAGCGTCGTCAGCGCTCTGCTGGGCGAGATCATCGTGGTCGTTGTCGCGCAGATGCGAGACCGCGGCCCGGCGGCGGTTGACCTCGAAGCGCGCCGCTTTCAACAGCAGGGCGTGCAGGGCTCGGATCGCCGGCTTGCGCTCGGCGCTGTTGGGAGCGAGGCTGTCGATCCACGTTCGCGACTCGGGGTCGAGGCTGAGCGCCGACGTCGGGCTCCCCCCTGGCGGGGTCTGCCTCGCTGCCGGTGCGGTGACCTGAGCTGCGTAGTTCACTCACTCAGCATTGCCGGCAATCGGCGACGGCGCCATGGGGCCGAATGCCCATCTAGCTGGGGTTGGTCGATCCCTCACGGGCCCGCCGAGATCGCTCTCCGCGCAGGGGTGGGTGCGATTTCAACCGGCCGGGGTGGGTGAGAATTCAGGCTGCGCCGACACGGGTACCCTGAACGCCGGGTCCAGCGGTCGCCGCCCGACGACCGCTTGCTGCTCGTTGGTACCGGCCCGAGAGGAGTTGGAAATGGACGTACGCCTGAAGCGCGCGCATGAGCCCGCGGCGTCCGCGGATGGCTACCGCGTGTTGATCGATCGGTTGTGGCCGCGTGGGGTGTCCCGCCAGCGAGCCAAGCTCAACGACTGGGCGAAGGAGCTGGCTCCGAGCACCGAGCTGAGGCAATGGTTCGGGCACGAGCCGAAACGCTTCGAGGAGTTTCGCCGACGCTACATCGAGGAGCTTCGCAGCGAGCGTCCGCGCCTCTCGGCTCTCCGACGCCGGGCGCGCGATGGAACGCTGACGCTCGTCTACTCGGCCCACGACACAGAGCACAACGACGCGGTCGTGCTCGCGGAGGTCCTGCGTCGTGGGCTGCCCAAGCGCCGGGGCCGCTGACGATCAGCGGCCCCGACGAGGCAAGCCGACGAGCCGTCGCCGTTAGGAGACCGCGCCGCGCTCGAGCGGCTTGGCCGCCTTGCCGTTGGCCGATCCGGAGGGTCGGCTTTCGAGCGACTCGGCGGTTAGGCCGTCGGGCGAGTCGGCGGACTGGGCGCCGGCGAGGCGAAACAGCGCGAGGGCGCCGAGCAGGAGCCCGAAATCGCGCAACGCGATGTCACCGTAGCCGCCGACCAACAGCAGGCTGCCGATGATTCCGGCCAGCCAACCGGCGACCAGCAGGCCGCCGAAGCGGGGCACGACCAGGACCACGATCCCGGCGAGGATCTCGACGACGCCGACCGCGTACATGGCGTCCTGGGCGCTGCCGGGGATGATGTCGTTGTACTCACTGGCCAGGTACGCGGACCAGTTGTCGTTCATGAGCTCGGCGAACTTGTCGAGTCCCATGAGGATCGGCAGGACGGCGAAACCGATCCGCAGCAGGGTGAAGACCTGGCTGCCCGGATCGGTGCGCAATCGCGCCATGGTGGGGAGCGGGATCGGTCGCAGGAGCGCGGCGACGGTGTTCATCAGATCGTCTCCTTTCGGGAGGTCGTTACTTGGTTGGCGACCGACCGGCGCCAGGTCTTACCCGCGGGTCACGCCACCGCCTCCGGGCGGGGACGAGCGGCTGCGGCGGGGTCAGTCCGCGGGCGCGGGCGGCGCAGATGCCAACCCGGCCTCGATCAGCGCTCGCAGGCTGCGGCGGTCCTCGTCGCAGGCCCCGCATCCCTCGAGATGCGCCCGCATCCCGGGCACCCGGGCGTCGGCGTCGGCGCCGCTGAGCTCCAGCTCGACATAGCGATCGAGCGCCTCAAAGCAGGCCTCGCAGCTCAGCTCGGGACCCTCGGGGCCGAGCAGGCCCCTGAGCACGTCGACGTCGTCCGGCCTTCGTCTCTCGCTCATGCTCCCGCCTCGATCGTCTCGTTTTCGAATCTCAGGCCGGCATCGGCCAGGTGGGCGCGCAGCTTCCCACGCGCGTCGTGGACGGTCTTGTAGAGGGCGCCCCTGGTGGTGTTGAGCCGTTCGGCCAGAACATCGATCGGCACCCCGTTGAGCGTGATCGCCACCAGGACCTCGCGCTGATGAGCCGAGAGCTCGGTCTCGATCGCCGCGGCGATCGCCGCGAGCAGATCGCGGCTCTCGGCGCTGGCCGCGGGGGAGGCCTCGGGCCCCGCGAGGACCGCCCAGTGCTCGGGCTCGAGCGGGACCTCGCGGCCCTGCCAGGCGCGACGACGAAGCTTGACGGCCGCCTCGAGCAGGGCGAACTTGTAGGCCCAGGTTGTGAACCGGCTCTCGCCCCGATAGCCATCGAGCTTGGCGAGGATCGCCAGCAGCGCGTCGTCGGCGGATTGATGGGCGAGATCGTCGAGGTCGCCCCCGCGCAAGTGGGGCAGGGAGCCCCGCCGGCGGCCGATCTCGAATCGCGCTGCCCGCAGGAGCAGGTCGTGCAGGCGATGGCGCGCATCCTCGCCGCGGGCGCCGTCAGCGCGCAGGCCCGCGAGCCAGGCCCGCGACTCCGCGTCGGGACCGCGGGTGGGTCGAGCTTCGCTGGGTTGGCTCATCGCGGGCGCCGGCGACGGCTGGGCCGGCGCCTCGACCCTAACAGCGCCCACGCCAGGGGCTCTCAGCACGGCTGCCGCTCGTCGTCGAGCGGCGCCAGGATCCGTGCCGCAAGCCCGGGAGGGCAGCCGCGCTCGACGAGCTCGATCAGGGCATGCAGGTCGATCGCGCCATGGGCCGCGATCGAGGCGGCGAGCTCGGCGTCGAAGCCCGCGTGCACGAGCCGTCGCCGTCGCCACTCGGTCAGATCACGGCCGGGCATCCCCGCCGGCCCTCCCGCGGCGTCCGCGCGTCTTGCTTTTGGCCACATACCCCGTTAGCGCGCCCGCACGGGCGGTTCTTACCTCGTAAGAAATGCGCTCGCGCCGACGCATATGGGTAACCGGACGTACGCGCCGGATTTATCACTAGCCAGAGAGGCACAGATGAGCACACACCCCGAGACCTTCGTCATCGTCGGCGCGGGCTTGGCCGGGGCGAAGGCCGCGGAGACGTTGCGCGAGGAGGGTTTCGACGGTCGCGTGATCCTGATCGGCGATGAGCCCGAGCGCCCGTACGAGCGCCCGCCCCTCTCCAAGGAGTACCTGCGCGGCGAGGCCGACGACAAGCCCTACGTGCACCCCGAGAGCTTCTATGCCGACAACGAGATCGAGCTCCTGAGCTCGACCCGCGTGACCGGCCTCGGCGCGGGCTTGAGCGAGCTGCTGCTCGAGGGTGATCGGCGCCTCGGCTATGACCGCCTCCTGCTGACAACCGGCGCGGTGCCCCGCCGCCTCGACGTGCCGGGCGCCGAGCTCGACGGGATCCACTACCTGCGGACCGTCGCGGATTCCGAGCGGATCGGGGCGCGAATCGAGCGCGGCCAGCGACTGGTGGTCGTCGGCTCGGGCTGGATCGGCTCCGAGATCGCCGCCTCGGCTCGCCAGAAGGGTTGCGAGGTGACGATGATCGAGATGGCCTCGCTGCCCCTCGAGCGCGTGTGGGGCCCCGAGGTCGGTCGGATCTACCTCGATATCCATCGCGACCACGGGGTCGAGTTCCTGCCCGAAACCACGGTGGAGCGCTTCGAGGGCGACGGATCGGTAGAGCGGGTCCTGACCCGCGACGGCGCCTCGATCGAGACCGAGTTCGTCGTCGTCGGCGTGGGTGTGGCGCCGCGCACGGGCCTGGTCGAGACCGCGGGTATTCGGATCGACAACGGCATCGTGGTCAATAAGCGCCTCGAGACCAGCGTCCCTGGCATCTTCGCCGCCGGCGACGTCGCCAACGCCCACCATCCCTTCTACGGTCGCCACCTTCGAGTCGAGCATTGGGCCAACGCGCTGAAGCAGGGGCCGATCGCGGCCCGGGCGATGCTCGGCCAGGAGGTCGCCTACGAGGAGATTCCCTACTTCTTCTCCGATCAGTACGAGGTCGGCATGGAGTACAGCGGCTTCGCCACCAGCTGGGACCGGGTCGCCTTCCGTGGTGACGTCGAGGCACGGGAGTTCATCGCCTTCTGGCTCGAGAACGATCGCGTGGTCGCCGGGATGAACGTCAACGTGTGGGACGTCAACGACGGGATCCGCGAGCTGATCCAGTCCCGCCACCTCGTCGACGCGGACCGGCTGACCGATCCCGACCTCGCCCTCGACGACCTCGTGGCAGAGGCGTCCGGCAGCCCCCGATGAGGGCCGAGCGAAACGGACACTCCGCGGCGCGCTCCGCGGCGCTCGCCGCGGATCCGCGCAACGGCAGCACGCCGGCCGCGGCGCCGGCCCGGGTCGTCGACCTGGACGCGGCCGAGCGTGCGGCGGCCGATCTGCTCGCGGCGCTCGGCGCCGAGTCCGACTCCGCGCATCTGCGCGAGACGCCGCGCAGGGTCGCTCAGGCCTATGCCGAGCTGCTCACGCCCGTGCCGTTCAACGCCACGACGTTCCCCAACCAGGAGGGCTACGACGAGCTGGTCCTGGTCCGGGACATCCCCTTCCAGTCGCTGTGCGCTCATCACCTGCTGCCGTTCTACGGCACCGCTCATGTCGCCTACCTGCCCGGCGAGCGGATCATCGGGCTCTCGAAGCTCGGCCGCGTGGTCGATCTCTTCGCCCGTGACCTCCAGCTCCAGGAGCGCCTCACCACGCAGGTCGCCGACTGGCTCGAGCGGCGGTTGCACCCGCGCGGGGTGGGGGTGATCGTCCAGGCCGAGCACCTGTGCATGTCGCTGCGCGGCGTGCAGAAGCCCGGGGCGCTGACCGTGACCTCGGCGCTGCGCGGCATCGTCAAGGACGATTCGAGGACCAGGCAGGAGTTCCTCAGCCTCGTCGCTCAGGGCCGCTGAGCGCGGGCGCGTTCGCATCCTCGTCTCGTCGGCGAGCTCACCGGACCCGAGCGCTCATCTCGCCCGCGACGACCCGGTGCGTGTACTTTCCCTTCGGATGCACGAGCGCCGAGATCAAGCGGGCGACCGCGACCCCGTGGGGGGCGCGGAGGCGCGGGATCGGGCGGCGCGCGGGCGGCCGACGGTCGATGAGATGAGCGAGTGGTCGTTTCCCGCCAGCGACCCGCCGCCGGCCTGGTCCTGGGAGGTCCAGGATCCGCTCCCGCCGGCCGGCGCCGACGCCGACGCCGGGCGCGATGTGCCGGGCGAACGAGCCGATGGCTGACGGGCGGCCCGTGGCGCGGCGACCACCCCGGTCGCGGTGAAGAGCTGACGGCCGCGCGGCGGTCGCGTCAGACAGCGTCCTCGGCGCGCTCGAGCCGCTCGGCGAGCGCGGTCAGCTCGGGCGCGGGCACGGCGGCCTCGATGATCGGAAAGAGCTCGCGCTCCTCGAGGCGCACGTGGGCCGCCAGCCGCCCGCCGAGCTCGTGCAGCGCGTCGATCGAGGGCGTCGCCCCACCGCCGGCCAGCCCGTCGGCGAGGCGGCGGATCTCGACGTGGTCGCCGAGGACCGCGAGCACCACCGGGTGGTGGGCGTCGCCGTGGGCGGCATAGCCCGGCAGCAGGATCTCCTCCTCGAGGCGGAAGTGCAGGCTTCCGTGCTCCGACCAGTAGGTCAGAAACGCCTCGCGCGCGCCGGCCGCCGTCTTGCCGGTGGCGCGCCGGAGCCGCTGGGCGACGGCGAGCGCCTGATGGTGGTCGCGCGACAGCGAGGCCAGCGCCGCGCTGCGCTTCACGGCCGGGCTGCCCTCACGCCGCTCGCTCGCGGTAGTAGGCCGCGTTGATCTCGATGTAGCGCTCCCACTCGGACGGCACCTGGTCCTCCGGGGTGATCGCGTCGACCGGGCAGGCCTCGACGCACGCGTCGCAGTCGATGCACTCGTCGGGATCGATGAAGAGCTGCTCGACGCTGTCGTACTCGGGCTCGTCGGGGGTGGGATGGATGCAGTCGACCGGGCAGACCTCGACGCACGAGTTGTCCTTGGTCCCGATGCAGGGCTCGTTGATGACGTACGCCACGGCGCTCCTCTCTTCTTTTGCCCATTGGCTCTGGGATAAACGCTAGCAAGCGCCCGGTGGTTTTTCTATTCAGCCTGTGCAAAACTTTGCGGCGATGGACCTGCCGTTCGCCGTGGAGCCGGAGGACCCGCTCGCGCAGCCGACGCGTGCCCGTCTGTTCGCGTCGCTCTCAGAGCTCAAGCGCCCCGCCGGCACGGCCGAGCTCGCCGAACGTCTCCGGCTGCATCCCAACGGGGTACGGGTCCATCTCGAACGGCTGGAGGCCGCCGGCCTCGTCGTCCGCGGCCAGGCTCCTCAGCCCCGCGGTCGGCCTCGGGACGCATGGACGATCGCGTCCGACGCCCGGCCCGGCGGGGACCGACCCAGCGCCTACGCCGATCTGGGGCGCTGGCTGGCCCGCGCCATCCCCTCGCGCCCGGGTCGCCTCAAGGACGTCGAGAACGCCGGTCGTGAGATCGGGCGCGAGCTGGCGCCGGCCGACGCGGGCGACGGGCAACAGACCATGCGCGCGACGCTGGTGGCGCTCGGCTTCCAACCTCGCGAGCGGGCCGCGGCGGACGGACGGCTCACCTACTGCCTCGGCAACTGCCCGTACCGGGATGCCGCGCGCGAGAACCAGGAGGTCGTCTGCACCCTGCACCGCGGCATCACCCGCGGGCTCCTCGAGGCGCTCGATCCGGACGCCGAGCTCGAGGCGTTCGTGCCCCGTGACCCCGAGACCGCCGGATGTGAGATCGAGATCGCCGGGGTCGGGCAGGAGCGCGGGCAGTAGACGACGCGGGTGTCTCACGCCGTCGCTCCCACCCACGTTTCCTCGGTGGAGAACGACGATGGAGGACGGATGAGCCCTGAAACAGAGACCCTGCTGCAGACGACGCTCGCGAGCCCGATCGGCGAGCTGCTGTTGGTCGGCGACGAGAGGTCGCTGCGCGGGCTCTACATGAAGGAGGGATCGCGACCGGTGCGCGTCGACGAACGCTGGCGGAGCGCGGCGGAGCCATTCGACGGGGCGCGCGAGCAGCTCGAGCAGTACTTCGCCGGCGAGCGGCGCGCGTTCGACCTGCGGCTGACGGCGGCCGGGACGCCGTGGCAGCGTCGCGTTTGGTCGGCGCTCGGCGAGATCCCGTACGGCGAGACGACCAGCTACCGCGAGCTCGCGCGCCGCGTCGAGCGACCGCGCGCCGTTCGCGCGGTCGGGGCGGCCAACGCTCGCAACCCGATCTCGATCGTCGTCCCGTGCCACCGCGTGATCGGCTCCGACGGGACGCTGACCGGCTACGGTGGCGGCCTCGAGCGCAAGCGCTACCTGCTCGACCTGGAGGCTGCCGCGACGGTGGCCAAGACCTACACGCTGATCGGCGCCGACGGCCGGCCGTATGCGTCGCCGAGCCCGGGAACGCTCGGCGGCCATCGGCGCAACCGGGTCTACGGGCGGCTCGACTGCGCCGGCGCCCGGCGCTGGATCGCCAAGGGCCACTACGTCGGCCACCGGGTGTTCTTCGCCGACGAGGAGACCGCGGTCGCGGCCGGCTACCGGCCCTGCGCGCGCTGCCTCCCCGAGCGCTACCGGGAGTGGAAGGCGCAGCGCTCGGCCTGATTGACTCCCAGGGCTTGAGCGGGTCAGCAGAAGTCGAGCTCACCGGGACCGGCCTGGAGCCGGCGGACGTGGTCGCGGTCGCGCGCGACTCGGCGCCGGTCTCGCTCGCCGGCGAGGCGCGCGCGGCGATGGAGGCGAGCGCGGCGATCGTCGCCGGGCTGGCGGACTCGGGGGAGCCCGCCTACGGGGTCTCGACCGGGTTCGGCTCGCTGGCGACGGTCGCGATCCCCGCCGCCGAGCGCGAGCGCCTGCAGCGCTCCCTGCTGCGCTCGCACGCCGCCGGCATGGGGGACCCGGTCGAGCGCGAGGTGGTGCGGGGGATGATCCTGCTGCGGGCGCGCACCCTGGCGATGGGCTACTCGGGGGCCCGGCCGGAGGTCGCGGAGACGATGATCGCCCTGCTCAACGCCGACCTCGCGCCGGTCGTTCCCGAGCACGGGTCGCTCGGCGCGAGCGGCGACCTCGCCCCGCTCGCTCACTGCGGCCTGGCCCTGATCGGAGAGGGCGAGATCGCGCTCGGCGACGGTGGACCGATGCCCGCGGCGGAG
Organism: Solirubrobacterales bacterium; assembly: GCA_009379895.1. GTDB lineage: Bacteria > Actinomycetota > Thermoleophilia > Solirubrobacterales > 70-9 > WHSW01. The sequence continues at coordinate 864 of WHSW01000147.1, read as the reverse complement.
GCGCTCGAGTCGGCCGGGATCGAGCCGCTCGAGCTGATCGCGAAGGAGGGGCTGGCGCTGATCAACGGCACCGACGGGATCCTGGCCATGCTGCTGCTCGCGAGCTGGGACCTGCGCCGCCTGCTGCGGGTCGCCGACGTCGGCGCGGCGATGTCGGTCGAGGCGCTGCTCGGCACGGACCGCGCGTTCGCCGAGGACCTGATCGCCTTGCGCCCGCAGCCGGGCCAGGCTCAGAGCGCCGCCAACCTGCGCCGACTGCTCGCCGGATCGGAGATCGTCGCCAGCCACCGCCACGACGACCCGCGCGTCCAGGACGCGTACTCGCTGCGCTGCGCGCCGCAGGTCAACGGGGCCGCCCGCGACGCCCTCGCGCACGCCGATCGGGTCGCCGCGGCCGAGCTCGCGTCGGCGATCGACAACCCGATGGTGCTCGCCGACGGGCGGATCGAGTCCTGCGGCAACTTCCACGGCGCGCCGCTCGGCCTCGCCTGCGACCTGCTCGCGATCGGCGTCGCCGAGGTGGGCGCGATCGCCGAGCGCCGCACGGACCGGCTGCTGGACGCGAGCCGCTCGCAGGGGCTGCCGCCGTTCCTCGCCGACGACCCGGGGGTCGACTCGGGCCTGATGATCGCCCAGTACACGCAGGCGGCGATGGTGGCCGAGAACCGGCGGCTCGCCGCGCCCGCGAGCGTCGACTCGCTGCCCACCTCCGCGATGCAGGAGGACCACGTCTCGATGGCCTGGGGCGCGGCGCGCAAGCTGCGCGTCGCGGTCGCCAACCTGGGCCGGATTCTCGCCGCCGCGGACGACCTCGTCAGTCGTCGTCTCTCGTACATGACGGCGCTCGAAGAGCATTTCGAGAAC
>WHSW01000146.1 GCA_009379895.1 Solirubrobacterales bacterium | reverse complement strand
TCGGGAAGGGCGGACAGAACAGTGACGAGGCACTTGCCGCGAGCAGGTTCCTATCAAGTCACGCGCCGCCCGACCCGACCACCCCGATGGATCAGCGGCACCGGGCCCAAAGCCGACAGGTCCCACGAATGACACCCACAGGGTCAGTTTGTGCGCAGGTCAGACCCCGGGCCAGACGCCTGAGCCCATCTTCACTGTTTGTGCGACAGCCTCCGCGATCTTCAGGAGCCGCGGAAACCAGCGAGGATGTCGCGCACCGTCTCCTCCAGGGGCCGAAAGGTCAAGCCGCTGGAGATCGCGCGCGCGCGTGGTCGACGGCCATGAAGCCGCGTAGCTCGGGGTGGCGCGGTAGGTCGAGCCAGAGCGGTACGTCGTCCCACGGTTCGAGGCCCTCGTCCAACAGGATCTCGCCATCGACCCATTCGAGCTCGGCCGCGGTGTCGGTGGCCTCGCGCACCCGCTCGAGCGCGTCGCCGAAGGTGAGCGGCTCGGCGGGGCCGGTTGCGTTGAAGGTGCCGACGCGCCGCTGTTCTGCCCCGCCGAGGATCCAGTCCGCGAGGTCACGGGCGTCGATCAGCTGCACCGGCTGGTCGCGGTCGGCGGGAGCGCGGACGCGACCGCCCGCGGCAAGATCGCGCACCCACTTGGAGAAGCGCTCGGTCGGGTCGTGGGGTCCGATCAGAAGGCCCGGGCGGACCGTGAACGAGCGGCCTGGGAAGGCGTCGGCGACGACGCGCTCGCAGGCCGCCTTGTCGGCGCCGTAGCCACCGGCGAGGTCTTCGGACGCGTCGGCGGCGGTCGGCGCGTCCTCGTCGAGGCCCTCATCGGGGAAGGCGCCGTAGGCGGAGATACTCGAAACGAACGCGGAATGTCCCGTGGACGGCGCCAGCAACGCGGTCGATGCGGCAACGACGCGCGGGTCAAGGCCCGAGGTGTCGATCACCGCGTCCCACTCGCGACCGCGCAGGACGCCGAGGTCGCCATCGCGGTCGCCGCGGAGCTGCTCTGCCTCCGGGTACAGCTCGGGCGCAGTACGACCGCGGTTGAAGAGCGACAGGCTGTGACCGCGGGCCAGCGCCCCCGCCGCGAGATGCCGGCCGAGGAAGAGTGTGCCGCCCAGGATCAGCAACTGCATCCCTTTGGATCATGCCCGGCGGCGGTTCATGACCGCTGCTCCTTCGCGCGACGGAGAAAGTCAAGTGCGACTTGCCTGATCGGCCCTCCTGTGTCAGAGTCGGAATCGGGCGCGGGCGACTGACGAAGCGAAGCGCAGACGCCAGGGGCTTGTGGTCTGCCGCGCGGCTTTGCCCCCAGAGGGCCTATTTGATGCGCGCCCCGGTGTCACGCTCGCGCCCTTCTTAGCCTGCCCCCGCTGCCAGTCGGCGACCGTGCGCTTGTAGGCGACCTCGGCCTGTCGAGCGAGCTCGCGCTCGGCCTCGCGCATCGCCTTGTTCGCGGCCCAGGTCCCGGGCTTCACCGCGCCCCGCGGGGCACCGGCGGCGAGCTCGAGACGACGGAGCTTCTTCTTCGTCAACGACGGCTGCGCGTAGGCGTGATCCTCTGAGCGGGTGAGCAGGCACCAGAACAGGCAGGCGAGCTTGCGCGAAGCAGCGACGATCGCTGCCTGGTGGCCGCGGCGGGCGCGGATCCGCTCATAGAACGCGCGGGTCGGGCCCGGTGCGCGCACGACGCTCCAGCTCGCCTCGACCAGCGCGTAGCGAGCCGAGGCCGAGCCCCGCTTGGAGATCCGCGCCCTGGCGGCGGCGCTCGCCCCCGACTGGCGCACCCTCGGATCGAGGCCCAGGTAGCCGACGAGCCTCTTGCGGTCGGCAAAGCGCCGGATGTCGCCGATCGCCGCCATGAACGTCGCCGCGGTGATCACGTTGACCCCCGGCACCGTCATCAAGCGGCCGATCTCGGGCGAGTCAAGCGCCTCGGCTGCGATCACGCGCTCGATCTGAGCGATCTCTGCCTCGCAGAAGTCGAGCTGGCGCATGCAGCCGTCGACGGTCTCGCGCTCGGGGGCCGGCAGCTCGAGCTCCGCCAGCCAGCGGCGGCCCTTCGCTCCGAACAGGTCGCTGAAGCCGGGCTTTGGGATCAGCCGGCGCATCAAGGCGCCGTGGATCTCGTTCTTGGCCTTGGTCTTCACCCGCACCAGCTGGCTTCGGCGCTGAAGCCGCCGGCGCATCGCCTGGGTGTCCTCGTCGGGGACCCAGACCGAGTCGAGCGAGCCCGAGGCCAGGAGCTTGGCCAGCGCCCGGGCGTCGAGGCGGTCGGTCTTCGCCCGCGCCGAGCGGATCCCTGTGTCGGCGAGACGACCACGACCTTGGCGACGTGTGGCTCGATGATCCGCGCCACCTCCCAGGCGTTGCCCGAGACCTCGAGCGCCACCCGATCTTCGCGGCCGAGGCTCCCGGCGAACAGCTCGAGCGCCTCGGGCGTCATCTCGATCCGGCCCGGCGAGCGGATCTCACCTCCCTCGGCGATCGCGACCTCGCCGAAGTCGCGGTGGATGTCGAGACCGATCGATCTCATTACTCTCCTCCTTGGTAATTCGGTTGACGGGCGGAGAGCAGGTGGACAACGACATCGACGGATTCGTGCTCGAAGCACAACCGGGCGGGTCGCAGGGGCGGCCACTGAAAAGCCGGGCTCGAGGCCCATCGCGCAGTAAACGGCCTGTCCAGCCTGCGTTCTCCAGAAAGCCCCTGTCCCAGTCAGCGGACCGTAGGTCCGGACCCGGACGTCAGCTTTCGGGAGCCAGTTTCATGCCCCGAGGAAGAGAAGCCAGGAGCGGCGTGACCGCTCTTCTTTGAAGCGAGAGTCGGAATGCCCAAGGACCGTGGCTCCCACGCCCGCCCACGGTGACTCCCATGGCTGGTCGGTCTAGCAAGGCGCCTCGGTCAGCGCCGGCAACTACAGCGGCGCGACATAGACCTCGACCGCGGCCGCGACCAGGAGGACCAACAGCGCCACCGCGCCAACCGCCACCAGCGGGCGAAGGCCCGGCCCGAGCTCGCCCGCCCTTGCCGCCGACCAGCCCGCGACCGGGATCGCGAGCCCGAGCCACTCAAGCGGCAGGTGCGGCAGGTACGCGAGCAGCTCGACCCCGACGGCGCCAAGCGCCAAGCCGACGCTGGCGCCGTTCAGCAGAAGAGCCCCCCAGACGACTCCGTCTCCAACCCACTCGACCACCGCGAGTCGATGCCAGCCGAGGGCGACCAGCGCGAGCGGCCAGAGCGCCGCGAGCGCATTGTGAGCGACGATCGCGCCCACCTCGGCCGCGCTCGCGCCAAGCGTGGGATGGGGGTCCGGGCGCTCAACGCCGACAAGCCCTGCGACGACGGCGCTCAGCGCGCCGGCGCCGACGACCACCAACAAAGCCCGCCCGACCCTGCGTGGCCAGACGGCGCGGGGTCGTGACTCACGGCGTCGCTCAGCGGGCGCCTCGGCCCGCTCTGCGAACCCACCGGCCGAGCCGCCTCCCAGCGCGCCCCACCCGCGCCGGGCGTTCGGCCCGCGGGCGGCGATCGGCGATCCCCGCGTCGCCCTAAAGGCCATCGATACCCGGCAAGATCGTCCACCCGACCACCCGGCGCTGACCGTCGATCGGGCGCACGAGGACCTCGTAGACGACTGTTCGCTCGAGGGCCTGCTGGCGCGTCTTCGTCTGCTCTCTCAGCTGCACGAGCACTCGCGCCACTCCTCGCCTTGCGCTCGGCTCGCGGGTGGTCGCCACGACCCGCGCGACGCTGCGGGCACGCTGTTTTCGAAGCCGCGCCACATATCCCGGCGGCGTCGGGGTCCTCGCGAGCGCCTCGCGGTAGCCTCCGCCCGCGAGCCGGCGCTGGCGCGCCCGGGAGCGCTCATAGGTTCGGGCAGTCCAGTCTCGGGCCGCGAGCGCATAGCGCCGCGCCAGGGCGACGGCCGGATCCTCCGCCCCGGCCTGCACGCTTTCGGCTGATCTCGCGCGCGGCGGCGTATCGGCGTCGCCGCCGACGTCGACGTCCGCGGACGCGTAGATGACCCCGCCGACCGCGATCAGCGCCGCGACCACCAACAGCGAGAACCGCGAGGAGCTCACCGCGCCGTCACCTCAGTCGTTGGCAAGGTCGCTCGCCTCCCAGCCGCGCTTCGAGTGGCCGAACACCGCGACCAGCTCCCAGCCGCTTCGCTGATCGAGGATCCCGACCCGAACCAGCGCCCGCCGCGGGAGCTGCGGGTAGACCTCAACCGCGCTAACCCGGGCCGGCTGGCCGCGCAGCTCGCGCGGGACGAACGGCGGCGAGCGCCGCAGCGCGCGCGCCAGCGAGCCGTCGGTCGCCGCGACCCACCGCTCGCGACCCGGGGAATAAAGGTAGGCGACCAGTGAGCGCGAGAAGCGCTCCGCGGCGGCGATCAGCGCCCGCTCATCGCGCACGGTTGCGCCCTCGTGAAGCTCCACCGCGCTCGCCGGCACGCCCGCCGAACCAGCGGCCTCGATGGAGCGACTCGCCTGAGGCGCCGGCGCCGGCACCTCGGTCTCGCCGCAGCCCGCGGCGCTTGCCGCGGCGCAGAGGGCGAGCAGGCCGCCTATCGCCCTGGCGCGCAAGCCCCTCATCAGTAGGGCACCTCGACCACGCCCCCGAAGTCGCAGCCCTCGCGCAGACCGAAGTGAACGTGGTCCCAGTGGTCGGTCGCAAGCCAGATCACCTGCAGCCGCCAGCCCTTCACACACAGCTCCTCGATGAACCCGGCCTCGTTCGCATACCGCCACGCCTCCTTCTCCGACAGCCCGGCCACCCGCAGCCCGGCCGCGGCGATCCGCGTCCCCCGATTGTCGCGCCAGTCTCCGTCCGCCGGGCTCGCGATCGGAAAGCCGTTCGCGCTTGAGCAGATGTCCGCGCCGAGCCCCGACCAGTGATCGCTCACGCCGCCGCTCGCCGTGTACTGGCTGTGATTCGAGCCGGTGCAGACCGCGAGCCGGCGCCCCGCGACCCCGGCGACGTGCTCCAGGTACTCCACCAGCGGACGCTGCAGCGGCACACCCTCGCGGTTCGCGCCGGGCAGAACGACTACCTCTCCCGTCTCGCCGACCAGCCCGAGCTCGCCGCCGCCGCCCGGGCACTCGCCGAGCGGGGCGCCGCCGAGCGCCGCCGGGGTCGGCGCCCCGCCGCCGGTCGGCACGAGCGGCTGGTTTGCGACCTCGACCTGCGGGTTCGGCCAGCGGCCGTGGTAGGCCGGCCCCAGCCAGTCGTAGATGTCGATGTGGCGTCCGACGATCGCGCCGCCGGTGTCGGCGGTCACGAAGGGTCCCTTCCAGTCAAACGGGTTCGGCCATACGTAGACCAGCTGGCCGTGGCCGAGGTAGCCGGGGTCGACCGCGAGCATGTATCTGCGCGGCGCACCGCCGTTGATCGGGATCCCGCCCGAGGTTCCGACCCCCGGCCCGTTGATCCCTCCCCACGGCGGTCCATAGACCGTCGCCAGGTACTTGCCCGGCTCAAACGCCCCGGTCACGAACGGCGATCCCTCGCGCACCGCCTCGAGCTCCTCCCTCGTCACCCCGGTGCCCGCCACCCCGCCGAGGCTGCCGGGAGCGTCGGCGAACGCCCCGCCGTCGCCGGCGGGCCCGCACACCGTCCCCTGCGCGCCGCCGCCCAGCAACACCACGAGAACCGCGATCCCCCCGGTGCCGCCGACGCCCGCGAGGCCGTAGAGCGCCGCGGCCTTCGCCTTGAGGGCGAGCTTGCCGCCGACTCCCGCCAGGATCCCTGCACCGCCGGCGGGCATCGCCTAGCGCTCGTGCGCATCGCCGAGCGCCTCCGCGCCGCCGTCGCGATCGCCGTTCTCCGAACCGCCGAGCAGCTCCCGCGCCCGGCGCAGGTGCCACTCGGGCTCGACCAGGAGCCGCAGCGCGGCCCAGGCGTCGCCGCCCTCGCGCCGCGCCAGCTCGCGGATCGGCTGATCGCGGTAGGGGTCCGAGGAGGCGACCCAGTACTCCATGTCGCCGAGGTAGATCCGCACCGTCCCGCGGCCGTGGACCTCGGAGTCCACGAACGCGGTCGAGAACTCCCCCTTGCGGGTCTCGAGCTCGCGCGTGATCGTCTCCAGGTCCTGGGCGTCGAGCCCGAGCGCCTCGCGCGCGTAGGCGAGCTCCTCGGCGGAGGTGTGGAAGATGATCCGCAGGACGCTGTTTCGCAGCAGCGCGGCGCCCTGCTCGTTGGCGAAATCGGCGAGGTGCTGGGTGACGACGAGCATCGCGCAGCTCATGTGCCGGGTCCTCCGCGCCCATTCGTTGAGCCAGCGCCCCGCGGCGCGGCTTCGCATCTGCGCCCAGGCCTCGTCGATGACCACGAACGCGCGGCCGGCCCACGGGCCGGCGAGCGGCTCCTCTCCGCGGCGGTGGCGGGCCCGGCGGCGCTCGACGACGCGGCCGATGTGATCGACGATCGTCAGCATCACCGGGCCGGCGAGGTCGTCGTGAAGCCCGGCGAGGTCGCAGAGAACCAGCGGTGCCTCCTCGTCGATCGTCGTCTGTGCATCGCACAGCCAGTCGTGCGCCCCTCCCTCGCAGTAGGGGTGAAGCTCGGCGGCGAGGTTGCGAAACGCCGAGGCGAGCGCCGGGTCTCCGTCGCTCTCGTCGGCGTCCTCTGCCCGCGCCAGGGCGAGCAGCTCCTCGCGCAGCAGGGTCTCGCGCGGGCGCTCGCCGGTGCGCGCGGCGCGCGCATAGACGGCCTCGATCCCGCGCTCGAGCAGCGCCCGCGTGCGCCCGTCGAGCACCCGTTCATCGCCCTCGCCACCCGGGTCGCCGACCAGCAGCGTGTGCAGCGCGAGCAGGAACTTGATCTTCGCGCCCCCGACCGCCGCGGGCTCGCGAACGTCCCACGGGCAGAGCACCGCGTCGCGCACCTCGCCTCCGAAGTGGATCATCCTCGCGCCGGGGACGAGCTCGACCAGCGCCTCGTAGTGACCGGCCGCCCTCGTCGTCCCGCCCTCGTCCTCAGACGAGGAGCGGTCGATTACCCATCCGCGCGCCCCGCGGGCGATGTTGCGGGCGAGGACGGCGTTCGTGCACACCGTCTTTCCCGACCCCGAGCCCCCGGTGATCAGCGCGACGTGGGTGCGGTAGCGGGGGTCGAAGAAGTCGACCCGTTCGAGGGTCTGCCCGGGCACCGCGTAGCCGAGCGGCACCCCGCGCTCGGCCCCGCAGTGGGTCGAGAGCAGCGGAATGCAGTCGCAGACGTTGCGCGTCGCATAGCGCCGCGTCGCCATCACCCGATCGTCTCCGAGCGGCAGCGTGCTCACCCACGCCTCGCGACCCGTGAACCGCCCCTGGTAGGTGCGCGCATCGGTCAGGCCCTCGAACTCGCGCGCCAGCAGCCGCCTCGAGTCCGCCAGCCATTCCTCGCGACCGACACACTCGCGCAGGGCCATGTAGACGCTGACGTCGTAGACGCTCGACGCCGAGAGGCGCAGCTCGGCGTCGATCTCGCCCGCCTCGCGGTCCTGCTCCTCCTGCTCGGGGGTGATCAGCTTTCCGTCGCGCTCGCGGCGGCGGATGTCCGCCCACATCCGTCGCCGGCGAAGCCGGTAGGAGCGCCGCGTCCGTGCCCGGTCGACCGCGTGCAGGTGGACCGAGAGCCGCCACGGCGGCGGCGCCTCCATCAGGTACAGCAGCCACCAGAGCGAGCTCGCGTCCGGCGGCGTCGTCAGGTGCCCGATGCTCTCGATCTGACCGTCGGCGACGTACTCCAGATAGTCGGGGCGCGCGAGGTCCAATCCCGCGTCGGCGGTGATCGCCTCGAGCACCCGCTGGCGGTGAGAGAGCGCCGCCTCGGGGTCGTCGTCGGCGACCACCCGCGGAAGCTCCTCGAAGCTCGCTGCCTGCGGGCGCCCGGGATGAAGCCAGTGCCAAAGCAGCGCGATCGCCTCCGGGCCGTCGAGTCGGCGCGCCTCGCAGCCGATCCCCGCCAGCTCGCTCGCGATCGTCTCCGTCACCCGCTCTGAGTCGTAGGCGGCACGCTCATGCGGCTCGTTGCGCAGCCGGCGAGCGCCCTTGTTGCGAAGCCGCGAGCGCACCACCCCGCCCGCCGGGCGCCAGGGCACCACCACCCACCACCCGAGCTCGACGGCGCCGAGCTCGGGGGCGCTTTGGCGAACCGTCTGCTCGAGCCCGTAGCCGAAGCGCATCATCGCCTCCGCCGTCGCGCCGTCGCCGACGTCGGCCCGGCTCGCCGCCGCCGCCTCGATCTCCTCCCAGTCGCGCGCGAGCGCCAGCTCGGGGTCGAGCAGCGAGGCCTCGACGACGACCTGAAGCGATTGGCGATCCGGAATCCGTGCGGCGAGCTGGGCGAGCCGGGCGCGCAGCCGGTCGCGGTGCTCGACCCCGCCGCGAAACGGCTGCAGCACCTGCGGGCAACGCAGCAGGCGCACGTAGGTGCCGTCGGTGCGCACGATCAGCCCGTCCGGCTCCACCGCCGCCACCGGGATCACCTCGGCGAGGCTGCCGACCCGGCGTCGCTCGATCCGCTCGGCGAGCTCAGGCTCCATCGCCCTCGCGCACCTCCTCGGCCGGCCGGCCGTCGCGATTCGCTGGCGCCCTGGTCTCGGCCTCGGCCTCCGCGTCGAGCGCCGCGTCACTGCGCGAAAGCCAGGGCAGCTCCGACCCTGCCGCCCGCTCGGCGGCCTCGACCGGCTCGGCGAGGCAGACGCCGCCCTGCGTGACCGGCCGTTCCGCGCCTACCGGCGCCAGCAGCTTCGGCCGCGTCCGCCAGCGAAACGCCGCCGCGATCACCCGCTCGGGGCCGAGCGCCCCCGGCTCGCGCAAGACCAGCAGCGCCAGCGGCGCGCCGAGCGCGACCACGGCAAGCGAGACGTTCGCCCGCCAGGGAAGCGGCGAGAGCTGAAGCCAGCCATACGCCAACCCGACGCAGACGACGAGGACGCCCCACTGACCGAGGCTCAAACCCAACAGGCGGCTCGGCTCATCGAGCGTTCTGTACGCCGGGCGAAGCTCGCCCTGCTGCTCGCGACCGGCGCTCAACTCCTCTTACCCCCCGGCCCGCGCGGGGGATCGGCTCCCGCGCCGCCCCCGGGACCGCGCTTCGGCGGCGGCGCCGATCCGCCCCCGGCACCGCCGGTCGGCGGCCTGCGGCCCGCTCCGCCGCCCCGGTCGCTTCCCGCGGGCCCTCGCTTC
>WHSW01000145.1 GCA_009379895.1 Solirubrobacterales bacterium | reverse complement strand
GGGGCGCGGGCGTCGCCGTTCGCGCTGTCGCGGTCGCCGCCATCGCCTACCCCCGCGGCCCTTCTCGCTCGGCGCCGGTGACGCCGGCGCCGCCGAGCTTTCGCGCGACCCGCAGTCGCGCGGAGCTCGACCGTGGATTGCGCTCGATCTCGCCCTCGCTCGGCTTCACGGCGCGACGCGAGACGAGCTCGGCCTCGGGCTCGTGACCGCAGCGACAGACCGGCAGATCGGGCGGGCAGATGCAGCCGCGGGCGCGATCGGCGAGGTAGCGCTTGACCCTGCGGTCCTCGAGCGAGTGGAACGCGATCACGGCCAGGCGGCCGTCGGGGGCGAGCGCCTCCCAGGCCGCGCGCAGCCCGCGGTCGAGCGATTCGAGCTCGCGGTTGACCGCGATCCGAATCCCCTGGAAGGTCCGCTTGGCCGGGTGGCCGCGGCCGAAGCGATAGGCCGGCGGGACCGCCGCGCGGACCGCCTCGACCAGCTCCGAGGTGGTCTCGAGCGGGCGCCGCCTGCAGATCTCGGCCGCGATCGAGCGCGCGTGGCGCTCCTCGCCGAACGCGCGGATCGCCGCCTGGAGCCGGTCGGCCGGCCACTCGTTGACGACCTCCATCGCCGAGAGCGGCTGCGAGGTGTCCATCCGCATGTCGAGGGGCGCGTCGTAGGAGTACGAGAAGCCGCGCTCGGCGGCATCGAGCTGCAGAGACGAGACGCCGAGGTCGAGGTAGACGACGTTCGGCGCCGCGCCGTCGGCGACCAGCCGCTCGAGCACGTCGGCGAAGTCGCCGCGCTCGAAGCGCGCCTCGCAGCAGAGCTCGGGCTCGAGCTCGGCGAAGCGTGCGGCGGCGCTCGGGTCGCGGTCGACGCAGATCAGGGTCCCGGTCGGGCCGATTCGCGCGGCGACCGCGCGCGCGTGCCCGCCGGACCCGAACGTGCAGTCGACCGCCAGTTCCCCCGGCTGGGGGTCGGTGAGCGCGAGCAGCTCGGGGACGAGGACCGGTACGTGCTCGGTCGGCATGTAGGTGAGTGTGGCCATCTCGACAGCCGTCCCGGCTCAGCCGGCCGCCCCGGGGCCGGCTGCCAGCTCCTCGGCCATCCGCTCGGCCTGCTGGTCGAGCTCGGCGTAGTGCTCGGCCCAGCGGGTCGGGTTCCAGACCTCGAGGTGATCGGCGACGCCGACGACCATGCACGGGCCGCCGAGCTCGGCGTGCTCGATCAGGTGCCGCGCGATGCGCACCCGGCCCGCCGAGTCGAGGCCCTCATCCTGCGCCGAGGCGTTGAAGCGGCGATACATCATCCGCCCGCGCTTGCCGAGCCGGTTGAGATCGGCCAGAAAGCGCTGGCTGAACTCTTCATAACCCCGCGGCGTGTAGAGCTCGACGCAGGGGTCGAGGCCGGCGACGAGAACGATGCCCTCCGAGAGCGCGGCGCGAAAGCGCGCCGGCACCGTGAGCCGATCCTTGCCGTCGAGGCTGTGCTCGTACTGACCGCGAAACGCCATCTGGCCTTCATCGAGAGAGAGAAATCTGGACCGGAGTGGTGAGGTGGGAGGAGCCTCACCACCCCGGTCCCTGGGTCAACTCGTGGGGCCACGCTAACCCACTCTGTCCCACTTTGCAACACAGTGTCGACCGAGATTGGAGCCGATCCGTCGGACGGACTTGCTACGCGCACGGCGACCTGGCCCCTTTCTCGCTTGCCTGGGCCGTTCTCGGGATCGGTCGAGGGCGAGGCCGCGGCGCGCCGGGGCGCCCCGGCTGCAAGCGGGCTTGCAGATAGGCTGCGCGCCGTGAGCGCCGAGCGATCCGAGACGCCGAGCACGCCGTCCGCGCCCGCGGACCCCGCCGGCGAGCCGGCGTCGTTCCCGGAGGCGGCACCGGTCCCCGACGACGCCGACGATACGCGCGGAGCCCACCTGCGCCGGCTGCTGCGCCTGCCGGTGACCATGATCGGCACCGCGGTCCTCGCGGTGATCGGGCTGATCGTCGGGGCGGCCGTGGCGGGCATCGGCGTCGGGGTCGTGGTCGCCGCGGCGGTCGTGCTCGGAGCGTTCGTGGTCGTCTGGCTGATCGCCAACCGCGCGGCGCAGCAGGACTTCTTCAACGCCTACGCCCAGGGCCGGGGGCTGACCCGGGTCGACGGGCACTCGAGCCTGCCCCCGCTGACTCCGTTGCTGCGCAAGGGCGACCGGCGCTACGCCGATCAGCGCTTCAACGGGGTCCTGCCGGGCGGCCTGGACGGCAGCCTCTGCCTCTACACCTACGAGGAGGAGACGCGCGACTCCGACGGTGACAAGCAGACGACCTACGTCCACTTCACGCTCGCGATCACCGAGCTGCCGGCGACCACGGCGCTGACCTCCGAGCTCTTCTGCCAGCGCCGGGCGGGCTTTCGGTTCATGGACTCGATGGAGGACGTGTTCCGAAAGCGCCAGCGCGTCGAGCAGGAGTCCGAGGCCGTCGATCGCAGCTATGAGATCTTCATCGGCGAGCACGACGACCTGAACCGCGCCCGCCAGGTCCTCTCCCCCAGCTTCCTGGTCTGGCTCGAGCGAAACTCCGACGAGAACTTCGCCTTCGAGCTCAGCTCCGGGTCCCTGGTCTGCAACGTCAAGGGCCACAAGAAGTCCGCCGCCGAGCTCGACGCGCTCTGCGTGGCGGGGGCCGCGGTCGCGCACCGCCTGCGCGAGGAGGCGGCCGAGCTCCCGCCCGAGACGACGACGCGGTCGTCGTCCTAGCGCGCGTGGCCGCCCCCAGCCCGCCGCTGCGGCTCGTCCTGGTGCGCCACGGCGAGACCGAGTGGAGCCGCGACGGCCGTCACACCGGCACGACCGACCTCCCGCTCACCGAGCACGGCGTCACCGAGGGCGAGCGCGTGCGACCCCTGCTCGCCGACTTCTCGTTCGCCCGCGTGCTGTCGAGCCCACTGTCGCGCGCGCGAGAGACCTGCCGCCTGGCGGGCCTGGCCGACCGAGCCGAGATCCGCGAGGAGCTGCGCGAGTGGGACTACGGCAAGTACGAGGGCGTGACCACGGCCCAGATCCACGCCAAGCGGCCCCGCTGGGTCCTGTGGCGCGACGGGTGCCCGGGCGGCGAGCAGCCGGCCGACGTCGGGGCGCGCGCAGACCAGCTGCTCGCCGAGCTGGCCACCCAGCCCGGCGACGTCGCGATCTTCGGGCACGGCCACATGCTCCGCGTGCTGACCGCGCGCTGGCTCGAACAGCCGCCCTCCGAGGGGGCGCGCTACGTGCTCGGCACCGCGACCCTCAGCGTGCTCGGCTGGGAGCACGACTGGCACACGATCCGGACCTGGAACTCGCGCTAGTCACGCCGCCCGCCGGTTGATCGACGGCGCGCGGCGCGGTAGCCTCGCCCGGCTGTCGCAACTGGCGCGAGAAGGTGGAGCACCACCGGGGAACGGCAGCCAAGCGGCCGCGCGCCTGGGCACCAACCGAACCACCTTGGAGGTGCCCATGCACGCGCAGCTGCTGACTGAACCGTCTCTCGACGCCGCCGATCCGGCGGTCGCCGAGCTGATCGAGGGAGAGATCGCCCGCCAGTCGGAGACGATCTGCCTGATCCCGTCGGAGAACCACGTGTCTCGCGCTGTGCTCGAGGCGATGGGGAGCGTGTTCACGAACAAGTACTCCGAGGGGTATCCGGGGCGGCGCTACTACGAGGGCCAGCAGCTCGTCGATCGGCTCGAGCCGCTCGCGGTCGAACGGGCGAAGGCGCTGTTCGGGGTCGAGCACGCCAACGTCCAGCCCTACTCGGGGTCGCCGGCCAACCTCGCGACCTACCTCGCCTACGCCGAGCCCGGCGACACGATCATGGGCATGGCACTGCCGATGGGCGGCCACCTCACCCACGGCTGGAGCGTCTCGGCCACCGGGAGATGGTTTCGAGCCGTGCGGTACGACGTGCGCCGGGAGACCGGGCGCGTCGACCTCGACGACGTCCGCGAGCTCGCCCGCAGGGAGCGGCCGAGGCTGATCTTCTGCGGCGGCACCGCGATCCCGCGCACGATCGAGTTCGAGGGCTTCGCCGAGATCGCGCGCGAGGTCGGCGCCGTCCTCGTCGCCGACATCGCTCATCTCGCCGGGCTGATCGCGGGCGGCGTCCATCCCTCGCCCGTGGGGCGGGCCGACGTGATCTCGACGACGACCCACAAGACTCTGCGCGGTCCTCGCGGCGCGATGCTGATGTGCGGGGTGGAGCACGCCGAAGCGCTCGATCGCGCCGTCTTTCCCGGCCTCCAGGGCGGCCCGCACAACCACACGACCGCGGCGATCGCGGTGGCGCTGGAGGAGGCGCGCCGCCCGCAGTTCGCCGACTACGCGGCGCGGACGGTCGCCAACGCGAAGGCGCTCGCCGGGAACCTGACCGACCGTGGCTTCGACCTGGTATCGGGCGGCACCGACAACCACCTGCTCCTGGTCGACCTGACGAGCAAGGACGTGCCCGGCAAGCGGGCGGCCCAGGCGCTCGACCGCGCCGGCATCACGACCAACCACAACACCGTCCCCTTCGATCCGCGCCCGCCATTCGATCCCTCGGGGATCCGGATGGGCACGCCCGCGGCGACCACGCGCGGGATGGGCGAGGCGGAGATGGAGCTGATCTGCGGCTGGATCGACGACGGGATCGAGGCGGCGAAGCGAGCGGACGAGGCCGCCATCCAGCGGATCGCTGAGCGGGTGCGCGAGGTCGCGGCTGAGTTCCCGATCCCCGGCATCGCGGCCTGAGGGCTGAGGATGTACAGAATCCTGTACACTTAGGCCATGGCCAAGGTCGTCCCCTTCACCGAGGCGCGGTCCACCTTGAGCGAGCTGCTCGACGAGGTGAACGAGCGCCACGAGCACGTGGTCATCACCCGCAAGGGACGCCCGGCCGGCGTCGTGCTCTCGAGCGAGGAGTATGAGGCGATCGCCGAGACGCTCGAGATACTCGAAGACGACGACACGCTCGAGGCGCTGCGCGACAGCGAGGCGGACGTGCGCGAGGGCCGCCTCCACCCGCTGGCCGACGTGAGGCGCGAGCTGGGGCTTGGCTGAGCCGCGGCTCACCCGCCGCGCGCGCGACGATCTCAAGGCGCTCCCGGCAACGGTCCGCGAGGCCGTGATCGAGACGGTCGCCGCGATCGGCCTGGAGCCTGAGATGACCGGCAAACAGCTCGTCGGCGGGCTTCGGGGCCTGTGGTCGGCGCGAGTCGGCAACTACCGCGTCCTCTACACGATCGACGCTCGCGGGGTGATCGTGCGCGCGATTCGCCACCGAGCGGTCGCCTATCGCCGGCGCCGCGCCTAACTCGCTGCTCAGCCGCCCGTGCGTCCGGCGCGGTAGCGGCGGATCAGCGCGTTGGTGGAGCTGTCGTGGTCGAGCTTGGGCTCGCTCGCCGACTGCAGCTCGGGGACGATGCGCTTGGCCAGCACCTTGCCGAGCTCGACGCCCCACTGATCGAAGGAGTCGATGTCCCAGATCGTCCCCTGGGTGAACACCGAGTGCTCGTAGAGCGCGACCAGGTTGCCCAGCGTCTCGGGCGTCAGCCGCCCGGCGAGGATCGTGTTCGAGGGGCGGTTGCCCTCGAAGACCCGATGCGCGACCAGCTCCTCGGGCGTGCCCTCGGCGCGCACCTGCTCGGCGGTCTTGCCGAACGCCAGCGCCTCGGTCTGCGCGAAGACGTTGGCCATCAGCAGGTCGTGGTGGTCGCCGAGCGGGTTGAGCGGCTCGGCGAAGCCGATGAAGTCGCACGGGATCAGCTTCGTCCCCTGGTGGATCAGCTGGTAGAAGCTGTGCTGGCCGTTGGTCCCCGGCTCGCCCCAGTAGACGGCGCCGGTCTCGTAGTCAACGCGCCGGCCCTCGAGCGTCACGTGCTTGCCGTTCGACTCCATGGTCAGCTGCTGCAGGTAGGCGGGGAAGCGCTTCAGGTACTGCTCGTAGGGCAGCACCGCGACCGTCTGGGCGCCGAACAGGTCGCCGTACCAGACGGCCAGCAGCCCGAGCAGCGCCGGCAGGTTGGCCTCGGTGGGCGTCTCGCGGAAGTGCTCGTCGATCGCGTGAAAGCCCGCCAGCATCTCGCCGAACGCCTCGGGCCCGATCGCGAGCATGGTCGAGAGCCCGATCGCCGAGTCCATGGAGTAGCGGCCCCCGACCCACTCCCAGAAGCCGAACATGTTGTCGGTGTCGATCCCGAACTCGCTCACGCCCTCGGCGTTGGTCGAGACCGCGACGAAGTGCTTGGCGACCGCCGACTCGTCGCCGCCGAGCCCGGCCAGCGACCACTCGCGCGCGCTGCGCGCGTTGGTCATCGTCTCCAGGGTCGTGAACGTCTTCGAGGAGATCACGAACAGGGTCTCGGCCGGATCGAGGTCCCGGGTCGCCTCGACGAAGTCGGTCCCGTCGACGTTGGAGACGAAGCGGAAGGTCATCTCGCGGCGCGAGTAGTGGCGCAGCGCCTCATAGGCCATCACCGGGCCCAGGTCCGAGCCCCCGATCCCGATGTTGATCACGTTGCGGATCGGCTGGCCGGTGTGGCCTCTCCACTCCCCCGAGCGCACCCGCTCGCTGAAGGCGCCCATCCGGTCGAGCACCTCGTGGACCTCCTTGACGACGTCGGTGCCGTCGACCACCAGCGAGCGCTCGCGGGGCATCCGCAACGCCACGTGCAGCACCGAGCGATTCTCCGAGACGTTGATCCGCTCGCCGCGGAACATCGCCTCGCGGCGCTCGGCGAGCCCGCACTCGCCGGCGAGCGCGACCAGCAGCTCGACCGTCTCGGCGGTGATCCGGTTCTTCGAGTAGTCGCAGTGAAGCCCGGCGGCCTCGGCGGTCATCGTCTCGCCGCGGTCGGGGTCGGCGTCGAAGAGCTCGCGCAGGTGGCGATCGGCGATCTTCACGTGGTGGGCCTCGAGCGCCCGGTAGGCGGGGCGCTCGCGCAGCGCGGTCGGCCGCGTCTCGGTCGCCTCAGCCATCCGCGCGGCCACCCGCCGCCTGCGATGAGATCGAGTCCAGCAGCTCGGCCCACGAGTCGTCGAACGACTTCGCGCCGTCGGCCTGCAGCTTGGCGGCGAGCGCGTCGGTGTCGACCCCCGCGTCGGCGAACCGGCCGAGCACCTGCGCGGCGTCGCCGCCGTCGGCGGGCAGCGGCTCGCCCAGCTCCCCGTGCTCGGCGTAGGCGAGCAGGGTCTTCTCGGGCATGGTGTTGACGGTGAACGGCGCAGCCAGCCCGCCGATGTAGAGGACGTCGGAGGCCTCGGGGTCCTTGGTGCCGGTGCTCGCCCAGAGCAGCCGCTGGGGCCGGGCCCCCTCGTTGGCGAGCCGCTGCCAGCGCTCGGACTCGAGCAGATCGCGGTAGGCGCGGTAGGTGCGCTTGGCCACCGCGATCCCGAGCGCGTCGCGAAGCTCATCGGGCACCGTCTCCATCACCGCCTTGTCCCAGCGCGAGATGAACACCGAGGCCACCGAGCCGATCGCCGGGTCGAGCCCGGCCTCGACGCGGCGCTCGAGCCCGCGCATGTAGGCCTCGGCCGCGCCCAGGTAGTGCTCGGTCGAGAAGAGCAGGGTGACGTTGACCGCGATGCCGGCGAAGATCGCCTCCTCGATCGCGGCGTGGCCGGCCTCGGTGCCCGGGATCTTGATCAGCAGGTTCGCGCGCTCGGCCTTGCCGTGCAGCGTTCGAGCCTGCTCGATCGTCTTCGCGGCGTCGTCGGCGAGCAGCGGTGAGACCTCGAGCGAGACCCAGCCGTCGACGCCGTCGGTGCGCTCGTGGATCGCCGCGAACAGGTCCGCCGCCCGGCGCAGGTCGGCGATCGCGAGCTCGAAGAAGGCCTCCTCGGTCGACGCTCCCGCCGCCGTCAGCTCGGCGATCTGCTCGTCGTAGGCGTCCCCGCTGGTGATCGCGTGGTCGAAGATCGTCGGGTTCGAGGTCAGCCCGGTGAGCGAGAGCTCATCGATGTAGCGGGCCAGCGTGCCGTCGTCGAGGATCGTGCGCGTGATGTTGTCGAGCCACAGGCTCTGGCCGAGCTCGTGCAGGCGCTTCGTCGGCTTGACGTGTTCACCCTCCATCCCCGCGGCCACCCTATCGACGGGCGCGCGGCGATGCGCGCCGGTCGGCGCGCGGCGGTGCAGACCGGTCGCCGTGGCGGCGCCCGACCGGCTCGCTCGTTTGCATAGGATGGCCGTCCGCTCGAGTGGGATCGATCGAAGGGAGACACGATGAGCAACGGGTCTGAGCTGGGAATCGTCGGCCTCGGCAGGATGGGGGCGAACATCGCGCGGCGCCTGATGCGCGACGGGCATCGATGCGTGGTCTACGACATCAACCGCGAGCCGGTCGAGACGCTCGCCGGCGAGGGGGCCGACGGCGCCGCCTCGCTCGCCGAGCTGGCGCAGAAGCTGTCCGCGCCGCGCTCGGTCTGGGTCATGGTCCCCGCCGGGGAGATCACCGAGAAGACGGTCAACGACGTCGCCGCCGAGCTCGAGTCGGGCGACGCGATCATCGACGGCGGCAACTCCTACTACCGCGACGACATCCGCCGCGCCGGCGAGGTCGCCAAGCGCGGGATCGACTACATCGACTGCGGCACCTCGGGCGGCGTCTGGGGCATCGACCGGGGCTACTGCCTGATGATCGGCGGGCCCGACGAGGCCGTGCAGCGGCTCGATCCGATCTTCAAGACGATCGCGCCCGGGGTCGACTCCGCCGAGCGGACGCCGGGACGCGAGGGCGACCCCACCCCCGCCGAGAACGGCTACCTGCACTGCGGCCCGACCGGCGCCGGGCACTTCGTGAAGATGGTCCACAACGGGATCGAGTACGGGGTCATGGCCGCCTACGCCGAGGGCCTGAACGTACTGCGCAACGCGAACGCCGGCAAGGTCAAGCGCGAGGGCGACGCCGAGACCGCGCCGCTCGAGCACCCCGAGTACTACCAGTACGACCTCGACCTCCCCGACGTGGCGGAGGTCTGGCGGCGCGGCAGCGTGATCGGCTCCTGGCTGCTCGACCTGACCGCGGCCGCGCTGCAGCAGTCGCCCCAGCTCGCCGACTACGCCGGTCGCGTCTCGGACTCCGGCGAGGGCCGCTGGACCTCGATCGCGGCGATCGAGGAGGGCGTGCCGACGCCGGTCCTGAGCACCGCGCTCTACGAGCGATTCTCCTCCCGCGACCTCGACGACTACGCCGACAAGGTGCTCTCGGCGATGCGGGCCGGCTTCGGCGGCCACGTCGAGCGCAAGGAGAGCACGCGATGACGAGCGAGAAGCCCGCCGAGACGATCCTGCCGAC
>WHSW01000144.1 GCA_009379895.1 Solirubrobacterales bacterium | reverse complement strand
GTCGGCGTAGGTCGAGGGCTGCTCGGCGTCGAACTGCTTCGCGTACTCCTCGGGCACCGGGGCGCTGAGCGGCAGCGAGAGCGCCTGCACCGCGACGGCCGCGGTCGGCCGGTCGAGCGTGAGCTCCAGCGTCTTGTCGTCGGTGCACTGCACGCCGGCGATGTCGGGCGCCTTGGTCTGATTCTGCTCGGCCTGCTTCTGGGCCTCGGCGAAGCCCGCCAGGTCGCCCAGGTAGGCGCCGATGTAGCCGTTGCCCACGCCGGGCATCAGGCCGCGGTCGATCGCGTACTTGACGTCGTCGCAGACCACCTCGCGGTCGACCGGCGGGGCGAACTTGACCCCGTCGCGGATCGTGAAGGTGATCGTCTTGAAGTCGTCGGAGATCTCGGGCTCTGCCTCGGCCAGGTCGGGGGTCGGCTTCTCGACGTCGTCGGGCTGCCAGGAAAGCAGCGCGCGCTGGGTCGCCGCGGTGACCATGTAGGCGAACTGGTAGTAGGCGATGCCCGGGTCGGTGTAGCCGGCCCCGACGTCGGCGGCCGCCAGCACGGTCAACTCGCCGCCCTGCTGAGCGCCCTCGGGCGCCGCGGTGGCCGGCGCGAACTCCTCCAGCGCGCCGCTCACTTCGGCTTGGCTGGCACCTTCGTCGCCGCTGTCGTCGCTGTCGCTGCCGCAGGCGGCGAGCACAACGGACGCGGCGAGCACGAGGCCGGGCACGATCGCCCAGCGCAACTTGGATCGCATCCTCTGTCCTTTCGGTCGTCGGAGAGCCTCTCTCGTCACTCCGTCTCAGTTCCTGTTCCGACCTTGGGTTGAGCGTCCCTCAGCACGTGTCCGATCAGCGCGGAGGCGAGCCGGGGATGCTCAGCGCGGAGATCATGTTCCCCGAACCTGAACGAAGCCTGAGAAGCCGCGACGCCGCGCCGGCCACGCGGGCGGGCCCCGTCTCGCACGAGCCGCCGACGGGCTACAGGACGGCCTGATCGGCGGCCGCGACGCGGGGCAGGTGGACCAGGAAGCAGGCCCCGCCGCCGGGGGCGTTGGTCGCCTCGATCGTCCCGCCGTGGCCCTCGACGGCCTGCTTGGCGATCGCCAGGCCCAGGCCGAAGCCCGGCTGGCCCTCGGCGCCCCGCGACCGGTAGAAGCGGTCGAACACGCGGTCCAGGTCCCCGGTCGCGATGCCGGGGCCGTGGTCGCGGACCGAGAGCTGCCCATGCGCCAGCCTGACCTCGACCAGCCCGCCCGGTCTGCTCCACTTGGCGGCGTTGTGAAGCAGGTTGCCGATCGCCCGCTCGAGCCCGCTGCGAGAGGCCCAGACGATGCCCGGCTCGAGCTCGGCGCTGAACTCGAGATCGGGCCATTGGGCGCTCGCTCTGTCGATCACGGCCGCGGTCAGCAGGTCGAGGCGGACCTCGTCGCGCTCCTCGCGTCCCGCCTCGTCTCGAGCCAGATCGACGATGTCGCTGACCAGGAGGCCGAGCTCCTCCAGCTGCTCGACGACCTCCCTCGTCACGCGCCGGCGCTCGCCGTCCTCGAGCCCGGTGCCGCGGGCCAGGAACTCGAGGTTGGTGCGAGCGCTCGTCAGCGGCGTGCGCAGCTCGTGCGAGGCATCGGCGACCAGCTGCCGGCGGGTCAGATCGGAGGCCTCCAGGGCGGCCAGCATGGAGTTGAAGCTGGCGGCGAGGCGACCCAGCTCATCGACGCCGCCGGCGTCGATCCGGTGCGTCAGGTCCCCGGTCTCGGTGACGTGCTCGGTGGCGTCGGTCAGCTCGTGGACGGGTCGCAGCGCGGCGCGGGCCACCAGCAGCCCGAGCGTGACGGCGACGCCCAGGCCGGCCAGCCCGACCCCGGCCAGGATCAGCGCCAGCCGACCGAGCGAGGCGTTGACCTCATCGAGCGGCCGGGCCACCTGCAACGCCTGGCCCTGCGGATTCGTGGTGGTCAGGACGCGCAGGTCCGCGCCATCGACCTCGACATCGGAGAAGTAGGAGACCTGGTCGTCCTTGGCGCGCGCCAGGGCCAGGGTTCGTTCGGTCACCGGCAGCTCGAAGGTGGCGTTGGGCGATTTGACCACCTTGCCGTCGGGTGAGACGGTCTGGGCGTAGCCGGTGGCTCCGCCCGGGGCCGGAGCGGGCAACGCGACCACGTTGCGGGGCTGCAGGGCGACCAACCGGTGACCCAGGCGCTTGCCGGAGAGATCGATCTCCCCCGGCAGCTCCCGACGGGTCGGCGCCGGGCCGGGGAGGGTCGCCGCATGCTCGCCGCCGCCACCGCGGCGCTCGTCGTCGGAGGGCGACTGGTAGACGACCTCGACCGCGGCGCCGCGGGCGAGCTCGCGCAGCGAATCGTCGACCTGTCCGCGGAGCTCGGAGCGGACGATCAGAAAGCAGACCGCCGACGCGCCGGCGATCGCCACCGCGACGGCCGCGGCTGAGAGCAGGAGCAGGCGGCGGCGGAAGGACAAGCTATTCCTTGAGGACGTAACCCACGCTGCGGACCGTGTGCAGAAGCCGCGGCCGGCCGTCGGCCTCGGTCTTGCGGCGCAGGTAGCCGACGTAAACCTCGAGCGAGTTGGATCGCGGCCCGAAGTCATAGCCCCAGACGCGCTCGAAGATCTGCGCGCGGGTCAGGACCTGCCGCGGGTGGCGCAGGAACAGGTCGAGCAGCATGAACTCGGTCTGCGTCAGCTCGAACTCGCGCTCGCCGCGGCGCACGCTGTGCAGGTTCGTGTCGAGATAGAGATCGGCGAAGCGCAGGATCTCCCCGCAATCCTCCGGCCCGGTTCGCCGCAGCAGGGCCCGCAGCCGGGCCAGCAGCTCGTCGAGGGCAAAGGGCTTGACCAGGTAGTCGTCGGCGCCCGCATCGAGGCCGTCGACCCGGTTGGCGACGCCGTCTCGAGCGGTCAGCATGAGCACCGGGGTGCGATCGCCGCCGGCCCGAAGCCGGCGACAGACGTCGAGCCCGTCCGGGCCCGGCGGCATGATCAGGTCCAGGACCACGGCGTCGGGGCTGGACCGCTCGATGGCATCGAGCGCCTCTCGGCCACTGCTGACGGTGGCCACGCAATAGCCCTCGTGACCCAGGACCCGTTGCAGCGAGGAGCGCACCGCGCCCTCGTCGTCAACCACTAGGACCTGCAACATGCCTCCTACCGGCCAAGGTGCATTCTGCACAAAACACTAGAGCAGCGGCGCGCTGCGCACCACCGAAGCGACGACCCGGATGCCCCGCGGCGGGGCGCGCTCACTCCCCCTCCTTGAGCGCCCAGCTCGAATAGTCGTTTCGGTAGACGGGGTGGAAGCCGGCGCTCCGCGGGTCGACCCGCTCGGAGAGGAAGGTTGCGACCTGCTGGTGGCCGAGCGGGGCGACGTAGCTCCGTGGCGGCGAGACCAGGTAACGGTCGAGCGCGCTCCAGTCGGCCGTCGCCGAGTCGAGCTCGGCGACCGCGCGCAGGCGGTCGAGCTCGGAGTCGATGAAGGGATCGTCGACGTTGCCGGGGTTCGGGTTCGCGGTCGATCGGATCGCGTCGCCGTCGACGTCGGCGAAGGCGTCGAGCGGCTGCGGAAAGCTCGCGAAGCGCTCGACGAGCCCCGTCTCGGCCCTGGTCGAGCGAGCGGAGATCGCGCGCTCGTAGTCGCTCGCGGCGACGAGCTTCGTCCGCGCGTCGAGGCCGATCGCGTCGAGCGTCGCGGCGTAGGCGCGGGTGATCGCCCGCGCCCCCGCCTCGTCGCTGCCCAGGACCGTGACCCGGGCGCCCCTGGCGTCGGCCGCGCGGATCAGCGCCCGGGCCCGGGCGCGGTCGGGCGGCTCGGTCGGGTCGCCGTACGGGCAGGCGGTCGTGTCGAGCGCCTCGTCATAGCCGGGGACGCCGGGGGGCAGGAACGAGCAGCCGGGCTGCATGCCGGGTTGCAGCCGGGCGAGCGCCCGGCGGTCGACCGCGCGATTGACCGCCTCGCGGACGAGCGGGTCGTCGAACGGTGCGGTCTCGCCGTTCAGGAACAGGTAGTTCGTGGAGGCGGCCGGGTGCTCGGCGAAGCGGTCGCTGGCCTGCTCGTGGATCGTCGGGCGCAGGTCGCGGGGAGGCGGGCCCTGCATGTAGTCGAGCATCCCGTCGAGCACGCCGTGCGCATGGCGCCGCTCGTCGCCGTCGGCGGTCATCCGGAAGGTGGCGATGTTGCCGGTCGGGATGTCGGGGATGTCGAGGTCGGCGAATACCGGGTTGCGCTCGAGCACGAACTCGCCGCTCGCCTGCGGGTCGGCGATCTCGTACGGCCCGACGCCCGGCGGCGGCGCCATGCCGGTGTCCTCGAACGGTGTATCGGCGGGGACCGGGGCGGCGAAGGTGAGCGCCAGGCGGTTGGCGAATGTGTAGTCGGGCTCGGTGAGCCTGACCGTGATCCGCCCGGTCCGGTCGTCGGCCTCGATCCCCTCGAGGTCGGCGTCGGGGTCGGCGCCCCGCAGGTACCGCTCGGCGCCCACGATCCCGCGGAAGAACGGTGCCCCGTCGGAGCGCAGCCAGAGCACGCGCTTGATCGCGTGCTCGAAGTCGCTCGCGCGGACGCGCGCCCGGTCGGAGTAGGAGAGGTCGTCGCGAAGCGCGAGGGTGTAGGTCAGTCCGTCGGCCGAGATCTCGGGCAGGTCGCCGGCCAACCCGCCGATCAGCTCGGTGCCCTTCTCGTCCTCGGCGTGTCGGTAGGTGAGCAGCGGCGTGTAGACGAGCCAGATCGCCTCCAGCTCGCCGGGATCGGAGGCGAGCGCCGGGTCGAGCGAGCCGGGCCGCTGCGCCTGGGCGACGGTGATCGGGGTCTCGGGTGGTGGCTCGGCCCCGCAGGCCCCGAGCAGCGCCGCCAGCGCCGCGAGGACCAGCAGCGCGCCGATCGCGCGCGCCGGGGCGAAGACGACCTCCCTCATCGCGTGTATTGACGCATAGAGTGGCGGCGGATGAGGGCGGTGACCTTCCAGGCTCCCGGCGAGGTGCGCGTCGAGGACGTCCCCGATCCCGAGCTGACCTCGGCCGACGAGGCGATCGTCCGGGTCGAGGCGAGCGGCGTGTGCGGCTCGGACCTGCACATCTTCCACGGCCGGGTGGCGATGGAGGAGGGCTTCGTGCTCGGCCACGAGTACGTCGGCACGGTGGTCGCGACCGGCGCCGAGGTCCGGACCGTCGCCGACGGCGATCGCGTGCTCGGCGCCTACTGCACAGCCTGCGGCGAGTGCTTCTTCTGCCGCCGCGGCGACTTCCACAAGTGCGACCACGGCCGGGTCTTCGGCCACGGGCGCACCCTGGGCGCGCTGGCCGGCGCGCAGGCGGAGCTGCTCGCGGTGCCGAACGCCGACCTCACCCTGCGCCGGGTCCCGGAGGGCATGTCCGACGACGTCGCGCTGTTCGCCGGCGACGTGATGGGCACCGGCTACCACGCGGTCGTCGAGACGGGCGTGGGGGAAGGATCGACGGTCGCCGTGCTCGGCCTCGGCCCGGTCGGCCTGTGCGCGGTCCAGGCCGCGATCGCCGTCGGCGCCGAGTCGGTGGTCGCGGTCGACACGGTCGACGAGCGGCTCGAGCTTGCCCGAGCACTCGGCGCGCGGCCTGTGCACCTGACCGATCAGGACCCGCGCGCAGCCGCGAAGGAGGTCAGCGACGGCCGCGGGGTCGACGCCACGATCGACGCGGTCGGCCACCCGGACGCGCTCGCGCTCGCCTGCCGGCTGACCCGCAAGGCGGGAACGGTGTCGGCGACCGGGGTCTACGCCGAGCGCATCGAGGTGCACATGGGGATCATCTGGATCAAGGCGCTGACCCTGAAGACCGGGCACGCGAACGTGATCAAGCACCTCGACCCGGTGCTCGAGCGCCTCTCCTCGGGGGCGCTCGACCCGACCCCGCTGGTGACCCACCACATGAGCCTCGACCAGGCCCCCGAGGCCTACGACGTCTACGACCGCCGCGAGGCGCTGAAGATCGTCTTGCGACCGTGAGCGCGGAGGGCCCGGGCGCGGAGATCGACTGGGGGCAGTTCGAGGCGGTCGACATGCGGGTCGGCCGGATCGTTGCGGTCGAGGACTTCCCCGAGGCGCGAGTCGCCGCCTGGAAGCTCGAGATCGACCTCGGCCCGCGGATCGGCACCCGCCGCTCGTCCGCGCAGATCACCAACTACGCGCGCGAGGAGCTCGAGGGCAGCCTGGTGGTCTGCGTGGTCAACTTCCCGCCGAAGCGGATCGGTCCCTTCGTCTCCGAGGTGCTCGTGCTCGGCGCGCTCGACGATCGGCTCGGCGTCGTCCTGCTGCGCCCCGACCGCGACGCGGCGCTCGGCGACCGGATCGCCTGAGCGCCCCGCCGCGCGGGATCAGTCCCCCGACCCGAAGGTTTCGCGCGCCTCGTTGGGGTCGGCGAACACCCGCACGGCGATCACCCGGCCCGCGCGCACCGTCCACAGCCACGCGTTCGAGGAGTCCAGGAAGCCGCGCTCGTGCCACGCACGCACCCGGCCGAAGACGAGCGTCCGCTCCTCGTCGAGTGGGTGGAAGTTCTGCGGCTGCAGCTCGATCCGCTTCCAGGTCGCGGCGAGGTCGTCGAGGTAGTCGCGGAGCCCCTCGGCGCCGCGGTAGGGCCCGGTGCGCCCGGCGAGCAGCCCGGTAACCGTGGAGACCTCGACCTGCTCGTCGGAGAGCTCGATCAGCTTCTCGAGGTCGCGCTCCCCGAAGGCGCGAAAAGCCCGCCGGATCACCCTCTCCCCTTCGACGGACATCGTCGCCTCAACCTACCCGGTGGCGGATTCGCCGCCGGGAGAACGCTTGGCGCCGCGGCTCAGCGGAGGCGAGGCCGCTTGCGCAGGACGGCGGCGGTACCCCCGTCCTCGGCGCCCGCCTTGGCGACCAGCCGCAACCGGACCGCGTCCATCTCGCCGAGCGCCCGGCGCGCCCGGCGCCGCAGCTCGACCGAGCCCCGCCGCCCGTCGGGCCCGACCCCGTCCAGGACGAGGTAGCCGACCCTGACCGACTTGCCCCGGACGCCCTTCATCCCGTGCCGGCGGGCGCGCTCGGCGTTCAGCCGCAGCCGCAGCCGCACCGTGCAGGCCCGCGAGCAACTCGCCCGCACGCGCAGGCCTTGCCGGCGCACCGATCTCAGCGACTGCTTCGAGACCCGGACCCTGCTTCCGACCTTCCCGGGCGCCTGGCCCGGGGGCGGGGAGCTCGCCGGCGGGGAGCTCGCCGGCGGCGGGGCGGAGGACGGACACCGGTCGGAGCCGTCGGGTCGCGGGACCTCGTTCGCGCACAGGAACTCGCTCAGGCGCGCCGGGCTGGTGGTCATGATCCCGTCCACCCCGAGGTCGATCAGCCGGCGGTAGCTCTCGGGGGTCTCGTCCTGCGCGCCGTTGGTCCACACGTGGACCGCGTAGCCCTTCGCGTGGGCCTGCTTTCCGTTGAGCAGGAACGCCGGCACGTCGATCTCGAGGCCGCCGACGGTCGTGAACGGCGGCACCTGAAGGGCGACCGCGTCGGGCACCAGCGGCTCGTCGTTCAGCGCCCAGGCGGTGAGCGCCGCCTCGCTGGGGGCGAGCCCGACGCCCGGCGCCAGCGAGTGGAACTCGACCAGCGGCTCCTGGGCGAAGGAGACGACGATCAGGTCGTCGCGCGACGCGTGGGGAGGGGTGGTGAGCAGCTCGGCGAGGGCGTCGGCGATCGGCAGCGAGAGCGCCGGGTCGTCGGTCGGCGGGTCGCCGGCCTTGGGGATCTTGATCTCGATGTTGACCGGCGTCGTGGGGAAGGTGTCGAGCACTTCCTTCAGGGTGGGGATCCGGAAGTCTTCGGCCGTGTAGCCGGGCGGCGGCGGCTTGTCGCCGGTGCGGACGCCGCGGAAGGGGAAGTCCGCGGGCGGGATGCTCGGGTCGTGGCTGTAGCTGCCGGGCCGAAACCAGTAGCCGGCGTCGTAGCTCTGGACCTCGGCGAGGGTCATCCCGCGGATCTCCGACGCGGGCCGGTCGGCGGGCCCGTCGGTCGTCCGGGTCACCGTGTCGTCGTGGATCACGACCAGCTTCCCGTCCTCGGTCAGGTGGACGTCGAGCTCGAGCATGTCGGCCCCGCGCTCGCGCATCGCGGACTTGAACGCGTACATGGTGTTCGAGGGGGCCTCGTCCTCGCCGCCCTGGTGGGCGATGTTGAGGAAGCGATCGGTCAGCCACGGGTTCGGCGAGACCGCCGCGCCGGCGGGGGCTGCGATCAGCACCGCGACCGCGAGGACGACGCCCGCGATCGCCACGCTGGATCCCCCGCGAGCGAGCCCTCCGTTGCTCTTGCGCTTGCTGTCGTTCGTCATCCGCGACGGCTGCCGGCCCCGCCGGCCACCCGGCCGCGCTCAGACTACCGGAGGGCGGGGGCGTGGCACGGCTCACCGCCGGGCGGGGGCGCAGCACGACTCATCGTCGATCTCCGGTGGCGCCGGCCTTCGCCTGCCAGAGGGCGATCTCCCCGCCGGCGGGGGAGGCGACGACGCTGCGCCAACCGGCCGGGCCCTCGCGCGGCTCGAGCAGCACGGAGGCGCCGAGCACGCGCGCCCGCTCGGTCGCCGTGCCGATCTCGGTGACCTCGGCGTAGGGCAGCCACAGCGGGCGCGGCGTCTCGCATTCGACGAACCCGCCGTCGAGCCCGTCGCCCAGCTCGAGGCAGAGGTAGGAGCCGGCCCGGGTCTCGATCCGCTCCGGGCGCCAGCCGCAGAGCTCCGCGTAGAGATCGCGGGCCTGCGGCAGGTCACCCGTGTGCAGCTCCAGATGGACGACCGGGTTGGAGGGGTCTGGCGTCATGGCCATTTAGACCGGGCGAGGCCGCGGGACTAATCGGGTCGCTCGGCCGCGGACGGCCGATAGACTGCCGCCGACCGTGGATTGGAAGCTCGAATTGGTCGCGATCCCCGTCTCCGACGTGGACCGGGCGAAGGCCTTCTACGCCGAGCAGGCCGGCTTCAACGCCGACCACGACCACCGGGTCAGCGATGAGATTCGCTTCGTCCAGCTCACGCCTCCCGGGTCCGCCTGCTCGATCGCCCTGGGGGACGGGATCACCGAAGCCGAGCCGGGCTCCGTCCAGGGCATGCAGATGGTCGTCTCGGACGTGCGCGCCGCCCGCGCGGAGCTGGTCAAGCGGGGGGTCGAGGTCACCGACGTCCAGGAGTTTCCCTGGGGCCTGTTCGCCTTCTTCAGCGATCCCGACGGCAACAAGTGGGCCCTGCAGCAGGCCGTCGGCGCCTAGATGAGTAATTCCACGACGCCCGTGCGTGCGTGGTGGTTCCGCGGAACCG
>WHSW01000143.1 GCA_009379895.1 Solirubrobacterales bacterium | reverse complement strand
GGGTCCAGGCGCGGGGCCGGCGTCGCGAAGCGCAGCTCGAGCGCCTCGCCCGCCTCGTCGCGGGCCGCGATCGCCGCGGGCATGGTCGCCGATGCGTTGACGACCAGCAGGTCGCCGGCGCTGAGAAAGGCGGGCAGGTCGCGGAACACGGCGTGCTCGATCTCCGCCTCGGCGCGCGTCGCGACCATCAGCCGCACCTCGTCGCGCGCCAGCCCGCGCGCCTCGGGCGGCTCGGTCGCCTCGAGCCTGACCGGGACCTCGAAGACCGGGGCGGTCACGCGGGCACCGGGGCGCGCGCGGGCGCGCTCACGCCGGGACCCCGGCGAGCTCGGAGGCACGGTAGCGGCCGCTGGGCAGCTCGCCGTCGATCAGGGCGCGCAGGCCGGGGACGCTGTGCTCGGGCGGCGGGCGGTCGGAGATGTCCTCGTCGGGGAACGCCCGCTGGTGCATCCTGGTCCGCATGCCGCCCGGATCGACCGCGTAGACGCGGAGGTCGGGGCGCTCGGCGGCGAGCACCGCGCTGAGCCGCTCGAGCGCGGCCTTGGCCGACCCGTAGCCGCCCCAGCCGGGGTAGGCCTCGACCGCGGCGTCGGAGGTCAGATTGACGATCGCGCCGCCGGCGGCCATCCGCGGCAGGGCGAGCTGGATCAGCGCCAGCTGGGCCACCACGTTGACCCGGTAGACGCGCTCGAGCTCGGCCAGCGGGTAGGAGCCGAGCTCGGGCTGCGGGCTCGGGCCGAGGATGCCCGCGTTGTTGACGAGCAGGTCGAGGCGCCGGCCGGCGGCCGCGATCAGGCCCTGGCGGTGCCAGGCGTCGGCAACGTCCCCGGGCAGGGCGATGGCGTCGGCGAGCGTCGCCGCCGCGCGCTCCAGGTCGGCCGCGCCGCGGGCGTCGACGACCAGGCGCCAGCCGTCGTCGGCCAGCGAGCGGGCGAGCGCGAGGCCCAGCCCGCGAGACGCTCCGGTGACGATCCCAACTGCCATCGGCCCCAATCTAGGACCGCCGCGGTCCGAGTTCCCAGGGGCAATTGGTCCTAGGACTCGTCGACCGGGTCGGTCGGCCCGCTGCGCTCACCGACCGGGTCGACCAGGCCGGTGCGCACCGCGTACAGGGCCGCCTGGGTGCGGTCGCTGACCGCGAGCTTGGCGAGCACGTGGCCGACGTGCGTCTTGACTGTCTTCTCGGCGATCCCGAGCTCGCGGGCGATCAGCTTGTTGGGCATGCCGCGCGCGATCAGGCCGAGGACCTGCCGCTCGCGCGGCGTCAGCCGCTCGGCGGGCTCGGCGGCGGCCGGGCGCGCGATCGCCTCGACCACCCGCGCCGCCACCGAGGGGTCGAGCAGCGCCTCACCGGCGCTCGCGGCGCGGATCGCTCGCACCACCTCGCGGGGCTCGGCGTCCTTGAGCAGGTAGCCGGCGGCGCCGGCGCGGATCGCCGGCAGCAGCCGGGCGTCGTCGGCGAAGCTGGTCAGCACGATCACGCGGGTGGCGGGCAGCAGCCGCCGCAGCTCGCGCATCGCGGCGGCCCCGTCGAGCCGCGGCATCACCAGGTCCATGAGGATCACGTCGGGCCGCAGCGCCTGCGCCTCGCGGATCGCGGCCTCGCCGTCGCCCGCCTCGCCGACCACCGCGACGCCGTCCTGGAGCTCGAGATAGGTGCGCAGCCCCTCGCGGACGACCGCGTGGTCGTCGACGACCAGCACCCGGATCGGCTCAGCCATCGCCGACCCGCAGGCGCACCGCCGACCCCCGCCCGGCCTCCGAGCTGATCCGAAGCCGGCCGCCGAGCCGCCGCGCGCGCTCCTCCATCGAGGTCAGCCCGAGGCGGCGCGCGCGCAGCTCCGGGTCGAGGGGGTCGAAGCCGATTCCGTCGTCGGCGACGTCGAGCTCGATCCCGCCCTCGAGCGCCGCGAGCCGGACCGAAACCCGCCCCGCGGCCGCGTGGCGCAGGGCGTTGTTGAGCGCCTCCTGGGCGATGCGAAGCACCTCGAGGTCGCGCTCGGGGTCCCCCGCTCGGGCGTCGCTGGCGAGCTCGACCTCGATCTCGGCGGGGTGCAGGGACCGGAGCACGCCGACGTGCTTGCGCAGCGCGCCGGCGAGGCCGTCGCGCTCGAGGTCGGCGGGGCGCAGCTCGCCGATTAGCCCGCGCAGCTCGTCGAGCGCCTCGCGGGCGAGCGATCCGAGCCGCTCGACCTGCACGCGGGCCGCGTCGGGGTCGCGGTCGAGCAGCGTGCTCGCCGCCTCCGCCGTGAGCACCAGGCTGAACAGCTTCTGGCTGACCACGTCGTGGAGCTCGAGCGCCAGCCGGTTGCGCTCCGAGAGGGTCGAGAGCTCGCGGCTGCGCTCGTAGAGGCGCGCGTTGGTGATCGCGATCGCCGCGTGCGCTGAGAGCAGCTCGATCAGCTCCTGGTCGGCGCGGTCGAAGCTCGCGGCATCGCGCTTGTCGGTCAGGTAGAAGGCGCCGATCACCCCCTGCGGGGTGACGATTGGGACGCCCAGGAACGAGCGCATGTCCGGGTGCTGCGCGGGCCACCAGCCGCGAAAGCGCGGGTCGTCGTGGATGTCGTCGGTGCGAAACGCCTCCCGGGTCTCGAGCATCGCGCCGAGCATCCCGTGGGTGCGCGGCAGCGGGCCCAGCGAGGCGATCAGCTCGTCGTCCATGCCCGAGACGAGGAAGCGGCTGAAGCCGCCGTCGCCGTCGGGGATGCCGAGTGCCGCGTACCGCGCTTCGGCCATCTCGCGCGCGCGGTCGACCAGCCGTTGCAGCACCTCCTCGACCGAGAGCTCGGAGGCGACGGCGAGCACCGCGTCGCTGACGGCCCGAAGCGCGGGGCTGAGCTGCTCGGTCATCGCCCCGGGGACGATAGGGCCCGGCCGAGCCGGCGCCGGCGAGGCTAGGCTCGGACGCCGGCGGCGGCGGTCGCGATCACCTGCTCGCGGCCCGGGCCGACCCCGACCAGGTTGATCGGCACCCCGGTGCCGTCGGAGATCGCGGCCAGGTAGTCGCGCGCCTCCGGCGGCAGCTCGTCTTCGCTGCGGGCCTCGCTGACGTCCTCCTCCCAGCCGGGCAGCTCCTCGTACTCGGCGCTCGCCGTGTGCAGGATCGACTGGTGATAGGGGAAGTCGTCGAAGACCGCCCCCTCGCTGCCCCGGTAGCGGACCGCGATCCGCAGCGGGTCGATGCCCGAGAGCACGTCGAGCTTGGTGATCGCCAGCGCCGAGAGCCGGTTGAGCCGGGTCGCGTAGCGCAGCGCGACGAGGTCGAGCCATCCGCAGCGCCGCTCGCGGCCCGTGGTGGTGCCGAACTCGTGGCCGCGGTCGCGGATCATGGCGCCGACCTCGTCGTCGAGCTCGCTCGGGAACGGGCCCGCCCCGACCCTGGTCGTGTAGGCCTTGCACACCCCCCAGACCTCGTCGATGTCGGTCGGCCCGACGCCCGCGCCCACGCAGGCCGCGCCGGCGATCGGGTTCGAGGAGGTGACGAACGGATAGGTGCCGTGGTCGAGGTCGAGCAGCGCCGCCTGGGCGCCCTCGAAGAGCACCGTGCGCCCGGCGTCCAGCGCCTCCCAGCAGAGCCGCGAGGTGTCGGCGATGTGCGGCTCGAGGCGGTGGCCGTAGCGCAGGTACTCCTCGGTCATCGCGTGCAGGTCGAGCTTCGGGTCGCGGGCGAAGGGGCGCAGCAGCTGCTGCTTGGGCTCGAGCGCGGCCATGATCTTCTTGCGCAGGATCTTCGGGTCGAGCAGGTCCTGGACGCGGATCCCCAGGCGCGCCGACTTGTCCGCATAGCAGGGGCCGATCCCGCGCTTGGTCGTCCCGATCTCGAGCTTGCCGAGCTTCGCCTCCCCCGCGGTGTCGAGCATCACGTGGTAGGGCATGATCAGGTGGGCGTTCGCCGAGAGCCGCAGCGCGCTGACGTCGACGCCGCGGCGGCGCAGGCCGTCGAGCTCGGCGATCAGCACCTTGGGGTCGACGACGACGCCGTTGCCGATCACACAGGTCCGGCCCGGATAGAGGATCCCCGAGGGGATCAGGTGGAACTTGAACTCCTCGCCGTCGCGCACGATCGTGTGGCCGGCGTTGTTGCCGCCCTGAAAGCGCACCACCATCTCGGCGCTCTCGGCGAGCAGGTCGACGACCTTGCCCTTGCCCTCGTCGCCCCACTGGGTCCCGATGATCACGATTCCTGGCATGAATGCTCGCCTTTGATTATGAGCGGCGCGGCGGGCGACGTCGCCTCGGGGGCCCGCCGCCCGCGGCCCTCAGGCGACCCGGTAGCGCTGGTCGGTGCCGAACAGGGGCAGCGGGTCGCCGCAGATCTCGGCCAGGCGCGAGACCGTGCGCGGGCCGATCTGCGCCTCGAGCTGGGGCAGGTCGAGGTTCGTGGTGACGACCATCGCGCGACCCTCGACGTAGCGCTCGTCGACGATCGCGTAGAGCTGCTCGAGCACCCAGTCGCTCGACTTCTCGGCGCCGAGGTCGTCGATGTGCAGCAGCTCGACCGAGGTCAGGCGGCGGAAGAAGTCGAGGTAGGAGAGCTCGCTGGCGTCGGCGTCGTAGGTGCGGCGGATGCGCGCCAGCAGGCGCGGCAGCGAGTAGATCGCGACCGAGTGGCCGGCCTCGATCGCCGACTTGGAGACGAGCATCGCGAGCGTCGTCTTGCCGGTCCCGATGTCGCCGGTCAGCCACAGGCCGTCGCCACCGGCGATCCGCGCCCCGAGCTCGCCGATGTAGCCGCGCACGTGCTCGACCACCTGCCGAGCCGCGGGATCGCGCGCCATCTCGGTGAGCGGCGGGCGGTCGAAGCCGACCCCCTGGTACTTGGCGGGCAGGACGGAGCGCACGCCCCTGGTGCGCGCCTGCCGGATGCGGCGCTCGCGACAGTCGCACGGGCTCGCCGAGTCGTCGTCGTTGACGATCCAGCCGCTTCCGTCGCAGATCCCGAGCGGGCAGGACCGCGGCAACCGCTCGACGGCGCCCGTCATCCGTCCGCCACGTCGACCAGCGGCGGGCCCTCGCCGGTGGAGCGCTCGAGTCCTCGATCGGCGCGCGACAGGGTCGCGAACGACGCGTACTGATCGTGGAAGACGAGCTGGACGGTGTCGATCGGGCCGTTGCGGTTCTTGCGCACGATCAGCTCGGCGATCCCGGCGAGCTTCTCGCGCTCCTCGTCGGCGACCTCGTCGTCGAAGTTGCGGTAGTAGTCCTCGCGGTAGATGAAGGTGACCAGGTCGGCGTCCTGCTCGAGGTTGCCCGACTCGCGCAGGTCGGAGAGGATCGGCCGCTTGTCGCGCCCCGTCCGCTGCTCGGGCGCGCGCGAGAGCTGCGAGAGCGCGACCACCGGGACCTTCAGCTCGCGCGCGAGGATCTTCAGGCCGCGGCTCATCTGGCCCACCTGCTCGACGCGGTTGATGCGCGGGTCCTCGGCGCGCATGAGCTGGATGTAGTCGATGATGATCAGGGCCAGGCCGCCGTTGCCGGCGCTGCGCTCCTGGGCGTGCAGGCGCCGCGCCTTGGCGCGCAGGTCGAGCATCCCGAGGTCCGACGACTCGTCGATCCACAGCGGCGCGCTCTCGATGTCGTTGCACACGCGCAGCACCTTGGCCCACTCCTTCTCGCCGACCTGGCCCTTGCGCAGCTTGTCGCTGGGGATCCGCGCCCGCTTGGCGATCAGGCGCTGGGCGAGCTCGGCGTCGGACATCTCGAGCGAGAAGAAGGCGACCGGGCGCCGCTCCTTGACCGCGACGTGCTCGGCGATGTTGGCGACGAAGCCGGACTTGCCCATCCCCGGGCGGGCGGCGAGGATGATCAGGTTGCCGGGCTGAAAGCCGCCGGTGATCTTGTCGAGGTCGGTGAACCCCGAGGGCGTGCCGGTCACCTCGGCGTTGCCCGAGGCGAGCTCCTCGAGGCGATCGACCTCGCGCGAGAGGATGTCCTTGAGCACGTGGAAGTCCTCGACCTGCTCCTCGTGGGCGACGTTGAAGAGCAGCCGCTCGGCCCGCTCGGCGAGCTCCATCGGCTCGCCCTCGCGGCCGTGGACCGACTGCTGGATCGTCTGGCTGGCGGTCAGCAGGCGGCGCAGGAGCGCGTTCTGCTTGACGATTCGCGCGTAGTGGCGGGCGTTGCCGGGCACCGGCACCGTCGAGGCGAGCTGCGAGACCGCGTCGCCGCCCCCGGCCTCCTCGAGCTCGCCCTGCTGGGCGAGCAGCTCCGAGACGGTCAGCGCATCGACCGGCTCGCTGCGCTCGTAGAGGCGCTTGATCGCGCGGAAGACGAGCCGGTGGCGCTCGCGGTAGAAGTCCTCCTCGGCGAGCCGGACATCGAGGATGACCGGGTTCATCGCCCCCTCGGAGACCATCAGCGCACCGAGCACCGACTCCTCCGCGTCGAGGTTCTGGGGCGGGACGTGTGCTTCAGCGATTGCCATCTAGGACCGGTTTAGAGCCCGCGGCGGCGGCAAAGTCGCCCCCCGCGTCTCCGCCTCCGAGCAAACCACATGACCACCGTGGCCGTGGGGCGTGAATGCGGCATTTGCGGAGAGAGCCCGCCGGGCGCTCGGTGGCGTCGGTGCGAGTCGCGGAACGCGGCCGGTGCCGCTACTTGGCTTCCGCGACGATCGTCTTCACCCTGGCGGTCGCGCCGCCGGAGAGCTCGACCTCGACCATGTAGGTCCCGATCTCGCGGATCGGGTCGGGGAGGCGGATCTTCTTGCGGTCGATCCGCAGGCCGCGCGCCGCGGTGATCGCCTCCGCGATCTCGGCGTTGGTGACCGAGCCGAAGAGCTTGCCGTCCTCGCCCGCGCGGTGCTGGATCGTGAGCACCGTCTTGCCGAGCAGGGCCGCCGTCTCCTCGGCGCGCTCGGCGGCCTCGCGGGCCGCGCGCTCGGCGGCCTCGCGGCGGCGCTGGGCCTCCTCGAGCGAGGCCCTGGTCGCCGGCTGGGCGAGCTTGCGGGGGAGCAGGTAGTTGCGCAGATAGCCGGGCGAGACGTCGACGGCCTCGCCGGCGGCGCCGAGGGCCTCGACGTCCTTGAGCAGGATGGCCTGGGCCACGTGCTCCTACCTCTCGCCGACGTAGGGCAGCAGCGCCAGCTCGCGGGCCCTGCGGATCGCCAGGCCGAGCTGCTGCTGATGGCGGCGGGAGAGCCCGGTGACCCGGCGCGAGCGCACCTTGCCGCGATCGGACATGAAGCGCCGCAAGGTGTTCAGGTCCTTGTAGTCGATGCTCTCGACGTTGATGCGGGTGTACTTGCGCGGCCGGAAGCGATCGCCGAAGCGGCCGCGGCGGCGGCCGGCCTGCTGGGGCTGCTGGCGCTGGCGGCGGGCCATCAGCGCCCGAGCCCCTTGAAGTTCTCGGTGATCGTGGTCATCTCGCGCAAACGCGCCGCACTCCGGGCGGCGCAGACGCGCATGATAGCCGGGCCGGAGCCGCCGCCGCGGCCCCGGCGCGTCCGGGTCCCGACGGGCGCCCGCCGGACGGCGCCGTCAGGACATCGGGCCTACGAGCGGGTCAGAAAGGGATGTCGTCGTCGGAGGCGCCGACGGCCGCCGGCTCGGAGCTCTGGAAGTCCGAGGTGTCGGCGGGGACGTCGGACTGCGCACGGAAGTTGCTGCCGTTGCCCTCGCCGTCGCCGCGGCTGCCGAGGAACTGGACGGTGTCCGCGATGATCTCGACGCTCTGGCGCTTGCCGGAGCCGTCGTTGGCCTCCCACTCGCGCCATTCCAACCTGCCGTTGACGGCCACGGGGCGCCCCTTCGACAGGTAGTTGGCGCAGTTCTCGCCCTGCGCGCCCCAGACCGTGACGTCGAAGTAGTTCGGCTTGTCGACCCACTCGCCGCTCTGATCCTTGCGCCGCGTGTTGACGGCGACCCTCAGCTTGCACACGCTGGTGCCGCTCTGCAGGCTGCGGAGCTCCGGGTCGCGGGTCAGGTTGCCGGTGATCGTGACCGTGTTGATGTTGGTCGCTGCCACTGAAATCGGTACCTCTCTCGAATTCGCTTGATCCGTCCCCAGTCTAAGACGGGGACCGGCGCGTTCTCTCCCCCCCGGGTCGCGAAAGGCGGAAGCTGCGGGGTTTAGGAGCGACCCGGAACCGCGCTACTGGGCGGGCCGGTCGGGCTCGGGCGCCGGAGGCGTCTCGGAGCCTGGAGGCTCGGCCGCTGGCGGCTCCGAGGTCGTGGGCTCCTCGGCCGCGGGGGCTTCAGCCGGGGCCGCTTCCGGCGCGGGCGGCTCAGACGCGGGCGGCTGGGCCGGGGCCGGCTCTGGCGCGGGCGTGGCCGCGGGGGTCTCTGGCGCGGGCGGCTGGGCCGGTGGCGGCTGGGCCGGAGAAGGCTGGGCGGCCGGTGGTTGCTCGGCGGCCGGGGCCGGGGCCGGGCTCTCGGTCTCGCGGTCGCCCGCGTCCTCGCGCGGGGGGCGGCCGCCGGGGCCGCCCCGCCTGCCGCCGGGGCCGCGAGTCGGCGCCGGGCTGGCGAGCGAGACCGGGGGCGGCGGCTCGATCACCGGTGAGCTCGGATCGACCTTGAAGATCCGGAAGCGCAGCACGCCGTCGGTGATCTTCAGGTTGTGGTCGAGCTCGTCGAGCAGCGGGCTCTCGGTCTCGAAGCGAAAGAAGCGGTAGTCGGCCTCGGTGCGCTGCCCGATCTCGTAGGCGAGCTTGCGCACGCCCCAGACGTTCTCGGTCTTCAGGCTGCCGCTCGACTCGATCCGCTGGCGCGCATCGGTCGCGATCTGGTCGCGGCGCTCATCCGGGGTGTCCGGATCGAGCATCAGCACAAGTTCGTATTCGGAAACAGCCAAGGCGGCGGATGACTATAGCGGCGGTGATCCGGCGACCCGCCGTCGGGCGACGCGGTCCGGGGGCGCGGGCGGCGGCGGCGGGCTTGTCGGTGGTGGTGGAACGCACCAGGATTCGCTGGCAGAACGTGGTCCGGCTCGCCGCCGGCCTCGGCGCCGCCGGGCTCGTGGTCGCCTTCGGCCCCAGGCTGCTCGAGCCCGACGATCCGCCGCCGCTGCCGCCCGACGTCGGGCTGGCAACCCGAACCGGCGGCGCCCAGGCGCTCGAGCGGAGGACCGACCGCGAGCCGACCGAGCCCCGCCGGACCGAGCCCCGGGGCAGCGCCGAGCGCGGCCGAGGCGAGCGCGGCGCCGCGGGGCGCGAGGGTCGAACACCGGCCGGCGACGAGCCCGGGGCGCACCCCGGGCGACCGCGCGGGGAGGCTCGCGACCGCGATCCGGGCGGCGTGTGGTAGCCGGCCGAGTCGGCATCGGCCGGGGAACCGGCCGGGACGCCGCCGGCCGGGACGCCGCCGGCCGGGGC
>WHSW01000142.1 GCA_009379895.1 Solirubrobacterales bacterium | reverse complement strand
CCGGCCCCCGCGGTCGCGGCGCCACCCCCCGCGGCCCCGCCCCCCGCGCCACCGCCCGCGCCGGCACCCGCGCCCCCGCCGGAGCCCGCCGAGCCGCATAGCGATCCCGCCGTCGTCGAGCAGGAATTCGGCTTCGAGCACTGACCGGACGAGGTCGACGATGGGAGGAGGATGGGCGAACGATGGGCGCGTTTTCGGCGCTATCACGCCGGAAAGGCGCCCCGCCCGCGGTGCTCACACGTCAGCGCTCGCGTAGGGCGGCGGCTCCGGCGTCGCGCTTGGCGCGGATGTCGTCGATCTGCTCGGAGATCCAAACCCCGGGGTCGCGCTCGCGAACGATCTCGCGCAGCCGCCCGGCGCGCAGCGCGCGCTCCTCGGGGTCCATGGTCAGCGCCCGGTGGATCGTGTCGGCCTGCTCCTGGATGTCGAACGGGTTGACGGTCAGCGTGCAGTCGCCGAGCTCCTCGTGCGAGCCCGTGTTCTCGGAGAGCATCACGACCCCGTCGCGCGTGTTGACCGCCGGCGCCTCCTTGGCGACCAGGTTCATGCCGTCGAAGATCGAGTTGACCATCAGCAGGTCGAAGTGCTTGTAGCGGGCGACGGCCTCGGGGAAGTTCTCGTAGATGCGCAGGTCGATCGGCATCCAGTCGGTGGTCCCGTGGCGGTGGTTGACGACCGCGACCAGCGCCTCGATCCGCTCCAGGTACTCCTGGTACTCGGCGACGTCCTGGCGCGACGGCTGCAGGTGGGCGATGAAGGTCACCCGCTCGCGAAACTCCGGGTGCTGCTGGAGGAAGACGTCGAAGGAGGTGAACCCGCGCAGGACGTTCTTCGAGAGGTCGGCCCGGTCGACGCGGATGATCAGGTGGTCGCGGCGCCGGCGCAGCAGCTCGCGCTCGTAGGCGGCGACCTCCTCCGAGGCCGCCGCCCGGTCGAGGCGCTTGGCGTCGATCCCCAGCGGGTAGGCGCGCACCCAGGTCTCGCGGCCGGAGTGCAGGACTGCGCCGCG
Organism: Solirubrobacterales bacterium; assembly: GCA_009379895.1. GTDB lineage: Bacteria > Actinomycetota > Thermoleophilia > Solirubrobacterales > 70-9 > WHSW01. The sequence continues at coordinate 8,345 of WHSW01000142.1, read as the reverse complement.
GCGGTAGTCGACCTCGACCTCGAGCAGCTCGCGGCAGCAGTCGAGGAAGTTGCGGCAGTAGGCGGTGGTGTGAAAGCCGATGATGTCGTTGGCGAGCAGGCCCCGATAGATCTGCTCGCGCATCCGCACGGGCAGGATCCGCCAGCTGTCGGGTTGCGACCACGGGATGTGCACGAAATGCTGGAGGAACGCGTCCGGCCGCGCCTCGCGAATCAGCGTCGGGCAGGTGTAGAGGTGGTAGTCGTGCAGCATCACCAGCGGCTCGGGGTCGCCCTCGATCGACTTCAGGACCGCCGTCGCGATGTCGCGGTTGACGATCAGGTAGCCCTCGTCCCATGCATCGGCCTCCTCCTGGCGGATGTCGGGCGCGTTGGAGAGGTCCCAGAGGTAGTGCTGGATGAACCACAGGATCGGGTTCGCGATCACGTTGTAGAAGCGGTCGTAGGCCCGGGCGTCCGACTCGACGAGCAGGACCTCGTAGGAGACGTCGTCGAGCTCGATCGCGACCGGCGTTCCCTCGGCCTCGCGGGCGACCGCGACGTCCTCGTCGGTCATCGCCGAGGCGACCCAGAGCGCCCCCCGGTGGGCGACGAGCCCGGTGAGCGCCGTGACCAGACCGCCGCCCCCGCGCTGGACCACTCGCTCGCCGCCGGGCTCGCGCTCGAACTGCGCGGGCCCGCGGTTGGAGGCGATCACCAGCCGTGGCTCGGGCATCCGTGCAGCCTATGCCCGGCGGCGCACGGGCGAAGCCCGCAGCCGTCAGCGATCCAGCTCGGTGAGCAGGTCGAGCCAGTCGCGCAGCAGGCGCGGGGTGAGGAAGTGCTCGCGCGAGTGCTCCTTGCCGGCGCGGCCGAGCCGCTTGGCGAGCTCGGGGTCCTCGAGGATCTCGGTCGTTCGGTCCGCCGTCTCCTCGGGGGTCGAGACGAGGTAGCCCGAGACGCCGTCGGTGATCTGCAGCGGGATGCCGCCGACGTCGCCGCCGATCGTCGGCCTGCCCTTCCACAGCGCCTCGGTCACGGTCAGCCCGAAGCCCTCGCGGATCGACTTCTGGATCATGACGTCGGCCTGCGACTGGAAGGCGTTGACCTCGATCGCGCCGACGTTGTTGAGGTTGTTGAGGATCTTGATGTCCGGATCGCCGTCGGCGGCGCGAAAGGTCTGGTGAAAGAACTCCCAGCCCTCGGGGTCGTCGGTGGCCATCGAGCCGACCAGGGCGAGCTGCGCGTCGGGGACGCGCTCGGTCACGATCCGGTAGGCCTCGATGACGCCGATCGGGTCCTTCCACGGGTCGAAGCGCGAGACCTGGCAGATCAGCGGCCGGTCGGTGTCGATCCCGAACTGCTCGCAGACGAAGGCGGCGTCCTCGGGCGAGAGAGCCATGTTCTTCGGTGACAATGGGTCGATCGCCGGCGGGCAGATCTTGCGGATGCCCCCGTCGAGGCCGGCCGGCACGTACTGCTCGAGGTGCCAGACGGTGGCGTCGTATTCCGTGAGCAGCGGGCGCATCCGCGCCAGCGTCGAGGGGTTGGGCGCGGAGAGGTCGATGTGGCAGCGCCAGATCCAGTGGCGCGCGCGTTGGGGGGCGTTCTGCTTGAGCCCCGCCGGCTGCGGGTCGTGGACGACGATCGCGTCCCACTCGCCCTCCAGGTCCTGGGCGTTCATCGCGTTGTAGGCCTCGAACACCTCCCACTGCCCGTCGGAGATCTCCTGCTCGTCGCCCTGCAGCGAGTTGTGCATCAGCTTGGTGACGTTGAAGAACTCCTCCTGGCCGAGGATCACCTGCCAGTGCGCGTCGATGCCGACGTCGCGCATCAGCGGGACCAGCGTGTAGAGGATCTCCGAGACGCCGCCGCCGAACGCGGTCGCGCTCACGTGCAGGACGGTCTTGCCCTGCAGCGGCTCGGCGAGCTCGCGGATCCGCTCGATCAGCCCGCGACCGGCGATGTGCGTGTAGTCCGCGAGGGACTTCTGTCCGAGTCCGACTTCCTGGAGCACGCGCGCAGGCTACCTACCCGGACACGCGGGTCCTGACGCTCACACCCGCGAGAGGAGGCGCTCGATGCCGCGGTCCACCTGGGTGAGGATCGCGGCGTGCAGCTCGGGGCCGGCGGCGCAGACGCAGGAGATCTGGAACTCGGCGCCCGAGCCGAGCAGGGGGCGGTCGGCCAGCGAGCGCCCGTAGGCGTCGGTGACCACGGCGCCGGCCTCGGACAGGCAGAGCGCCGCGGCCGCCAGGTCGTAGGGGCTGTTGTTGAGCACCGACCCGCCGCCGAGCCGCTCGAAGCGCTCGCGCATGGCGGGCACGTCGGCGACGATCCGCGGGCCGGGCTCGACGTAGGCGTCGAGCTGGCCGGTGGCGATCCGGGTCATGTCGTAGGCCGCCGAGCCGAGGTCGAAGGTGCCGCCGCCGACCGAGGCGCCGTCGATCAGGTCGCCGAGCGCCTCGGCCATGATCCGCATCGGGCGGCCGCGCAGGCCGTAGGCGACGAAGAGCCGCGAGAGGTCGGAGTTGGCCGACAGGGTCGGCGCGGGGTCGAGCCCGCCCCCGCGCTCGGCGTAGAAGGCGCGCCCGGACTTGATCTCGACGACGCAGCCGGCGACCACGTCGCCCATCGTCGGCTCGGACTCGAGGCCGGCGAGCGCGACCGACACGCAGGCGGCCTCGAAGCCCGCCATCGCCGGGCGGGTGCCGTCGATCGGGTCGACGACGAGCACCCAGCGCGCCTCGCGCGACGGGGTGACCAGACCGCGGTCCTCGGAGTAGAAGGCGACCTCCGGAGCCCGCGCGGCGAGGAACTCCTCCATGAACGCCTCCGCGCGCTCGTCGATCGCGAAGGTCACGTCGCCGCCGCGGCCCGCCCCCGCGTGGGCGCGACCGGCATGGCTGCCGAGCGCCGGGGCGACCCGCTCGCGCAGCGCCAGCGCCAGCTCGCGCACGAGCCCGCGCGGGGCGGCGGGCATCAGGGCTCGGGGTCCTCCGGAGGGGGGCCCTGGGGCTCGACGTCGTCGGGGCGCTCGCCCAGGGTGAGCTCTATCTGCTGGCGCTCGCCGTCGCGGACCACGTCGAGGGTGACCACGTCACCGGGGTCGAGCAGGGAGATCATCCGCGGGAGGTCGGAGTTCGCCTGGATCTCCTCGCCGTCGACGGCGACGATCACGTCGCCGCCGGCCTTGTACTCCAGGCCCTGGAAGCGGACCGGCTCGTCGCCGGCCTGCAGCCCGGCCTCCGACGCCGGGCTGTTCGGCTGGACGCTGGCGACGATCGCGCCCGTGTCGGCGTCGATCCCGAGCTCGTCGGCGAGCTGCGGGTAGAGCGGGCGGGTGCTGACCCCGGCGTAGGCGTAGGAGACCGAGCCGCCGTCGCGCAGCTGGCCGATCGCGCGCTCGGCGAGGTCGATCGGGACCGCGAAGCCGACGCCCTCGTTGCCGCCCGAGGTGGTGTTGATCTGCTGGTTGATCCCGACCACCTCGCCCGCGGCGTCGAGGAGCGGCCCGCCGGAGTTGCCCGGGTTGATCGACGCGTCGGTCTGGATCGCTCCGTCGATCCCGAACTGGGTCAGCGAGTCGATCGTCCGATCGGTGGCCGAGACGACGCCCACCGAGAGCGACTGCTCCTGGCCGAACGGGCTGCCGATCGCTGCCACGCCCTGGCCGACCGCGACGTCGTTCTCGGAGCCGAGCGGCAGCGGCCGCAGGTCGAGGCCGTCGGGGTCGACGCGCAGCAGCGCGACGTCGGCGAACGGGTCGAAGCCCACGATCCGCGCCTCGACCTGGTTGTGGTCGGCGAACTGGACGTAGACCTCGTCGGCCGCCTGCAGCGGCCCGCTCTGGGTACCGGTCGTCGAGGCGTCGGTGACCACGTGCGCGTTGGTGAGGATCTCGCCGGCGTCGGAGATCACGAAGCCCGAGCCCTGGCCCTGGCTGCGGCCCCCGCCGCCGAACAGGTCGGTGCCGGACCCGCCGCCGAGCACCGAGAGCACGGTGACGACGCCCGGGGCGGCCTTCGCGTAGATCTCTTGCGAGTCGAATGGGCCGCCGGCGGACTCGATCACCGAGGCGCGGCGGGCCTGGCCGGCCGGCGTCGTGGTCGCTTCGCTCGTCGTCGTCGAGACGACCGTGCTCGTGCCGTCGCTCGAGTCGTCGCCGCAGGCGCCGAGGCCGAGGGTGGCCGCCGCGAGGGCGGCGACGACGAGGCCCGGGAGCCGGCGTCGCACGGCGATCAGACCGCCGCCCGGGCCACGGCCGGGAGGCGCAGCTCGAACTGCGTGCGACCGCGATGTGAGCGCAGCTCGAGCGAGCCGCCCATCCGCAGGGCGAGCTCGCGCGCGATCGCCAGGCCGAGGCCCGAGCCGCTCACCTCGTCGCCGGTGTAGAAGCGCTCGAAGACGCGGCCGCGCGAGCGCGGCTCGATGCCGGGACCATCGTCGACGACGAGGAGGCCGACGGATTCGCCTTCGATTCGAGTCTCGACCGTGATCGCAGTTCCCTCCGGCGTGTGGGTGAGCGCGTTGTCAATCAGGATACGCATGATCTGAGCGACCCTTTCCGGATCGGCGCGAGCGGCGGCCGCGTCGCCGGCGACGACCTGGATGGTGCTGTGATGGCGCTCGGCGGCCGGCCCGAACTCCTCGACGACCCGCGCGGCCACCTCGCCGAGCACCACCCGCTCGCGCCGGACCTGCAGCGCGTCGGCGTCGAGCTTGGAGAGGTCGAGCAGGTCGACCGTGAGCTTGGTCAAGCGGGCGACCTGCTCGCGCATGGTGCGCACGAACTCGGCCCGGGCCTCGGGATCGGGATCATCGTCCTCGAGTAGCTCGACGAAGCCCGAGAGCGAGAAGATCGGCGTGCGCAGCTCGTGCGACGCGTTGGCGATGAACTCCTTGCGGGCGCTGTCGAGCGTCGCCAGGCGCTTCTGCATCTCGTTGAAGGTGATCGCGAGCTGGCCCACCTCATCGCCGGAGTCGACCGGGATCGGGGTCTCGAAGTCGCCCCCGGCGACCTTCACCGCCGCCCGCTCGAGCCGGCGCAGCCGGCGCGAGTGAGCGCGCGCGACGAGCCACCCCGCGGCGAGCGCGGCGAGCAGCGCGATCAGCCCGGCGATCAGGATCTGGCGGCGGATCAGCGCCACGTTGTCGTCGACGTCGTCGAGCGGGGACGAGAAGACCGCGATCCAACTCGGCTCCTCGCCCTCCCCCAGGCCGACCGCCGTCTCGGCGACTCGCTCGCCGGCGACGCTCTCGACCGCGCTCGCCACCGAGCCCGCCGCGATCGCCGCGCTCGCGGCCGGGTACGTCGGCAGGAGCGCGGAGCGCTCGAGGGCGGAGTCGGCGACCACGAAGGCGGGCGCCGGCCCCGAGCTGCCGGCGCGCACCCCGAGGACGGTCACCCGCGACCCGGTGCGCTGGTCGATCTCGCGAACCAGGCTGCGCAGCCGGGCCTCGGAGGCGCCGTCGCGCATCGCCACGCGGATGCGCTCGCTCTGCCCGGGCGCCACCTGCTCGAGCCGGCGCAGCTTCTCCGCGGTCAGGCTCGAGCGCAGCTGGGGGACGACGTAGAGGTACATGAACCCGACCGCCGCCGCCGTGATCACGAAGATCAGCAGCGCCAGCCTGTTGCGAACCGAGTTCATGCGGGCATCAATGACCCGGTGGCCCCGGACGCGGGAGCAGAAGGAGAATGCCGTCGGCGTAGCCGACGGCAAGGTGTTGGAGCGGGAGCGGAGGAGCCACCGGATTACTCTCGGTCGCGGAAGCGGTAACCGACACCGCGCACCGTGAACAAGTACTCCGGTTGGCGCGGATCGCGCTCGAGCTTCTCGCGCAGATGGCGAATGTGGACGTCGACCGTGCGCGGGTCGCGGTAGGCCGCGTCCCCCCAGACCCGCTCGAGCAGGATCTCCCGGGTCATCACCCGGCCCGGGGCGCCCGCCAGCGTCGCCAGGATCTCGAACTCGACGTAGGTGAGCCGCCGCTCCTCCCCCCGGGCGCTCACCGAGCGGCGCTCGAAGTCGATCTCGAGCTCGCCGGCGACGATCGGCTGCTCGCCGGCGGGCCGGCCGCCGAGCATGTCGGCGCGCCGCAGCGCCGCCCTCACCCGGCTGCGGAACTCGCGCACCGAGAAGGGCTTGGTGATGTAGTCGTCGGCCCCCATCTCGAGGCCGACCACCTTGTCGATCTCGTCGTCCTTGGCGGTCAGCATGATGATCGGCACCTGGCTGCGCGCCCGCAGCCGCCGGCAGACCTCGATCCCGTCGAGCCCGGGGAGCATGATGTCGAGCACCACCAGGTCGAAGCGCTGCTCGGCGAAGCGGTCGAGCGCCGCGCGCCCGTCGACGGCCGAGACGACCTCGTACCCGTCCTTGCGCAGCGGATAGGCGAGCAGCGTCTGCACCGACCGCTCGTCGTCGACGAGCAGGATCCGTGCGGCGGAGCGTTCGCCGTCCGGGGCGGCCGAGGCCATGCACCGAAGCGTAATCGCGGCCCACGCCCGCCACCGGTCGGCAAGATGCGTTGCCCTTGTCCGGCCCGCTGATCGACCTCCGGCTCTACCGGCTCGCCTTCATCCCGACCGTGCTCGCGGTGATCGCGATCATGTTCTCCCTCGAGGGGATCCCGGGGCCGGTCGAGCCCGCGACACCACCGGCCACCTTCGAGGGTGACCGCGCCGCGGCCCAGGTGCGCCAGATCCTCGAGCTCGCGCCCGAGCGCCCGCCCGGCAGCGCCGGAGACGCGCGGATCGCCGACCTCGTTGGTGAGCGCTTCGGCGAGATCCCCGCGGGCACGGTGAGCGAGCAGGACTTCGCGGGCGAGCTCGACGGCGAGGACGTCACGCTGCGAAACGTGGTCCTGACCCTGCTCGGCGACAGCGACCAGACGGTGGTCGTCGTCGCCCCGCGCGCCTCGCCCCGGGGCCCGGGCGCGGCCTCCAGCGCTGCCGCGACCGGGCTGCTGATCGAGCTCGCCAGCTCGCTGGGGGTCGCCGACCATGAGCGGACGTTCGTCCTCGCCTCCACCGGCGGCGACGGCACGTCCGGCGCCGGCGTCGCCAGCCTGATCGAGTCACTACCCGAGCGCGACGCGGTCGAGGCCGTGGTCGTGATCTCGCAGCCCGGCGCCCGCGAGCGGCGCCCCCCGCACGTCGTCGACAGCTCCAGCGACTCGAACAGCGGGCCGATCCAGCTCGAGCGGACGGCCGAGCTCGCCCTGCAGAGCCAGGCACAGGCGCAACCGGACGAGCCCGGCGCCTTCACCCAGCTCGCTCGGCTGGCGATCCCATCGGGCCTCGGCGCGCAGGCGCCGTTGATCGCCGAGGGGGTGGACGCGGTCGCGATCTCATCCGCGGGAGAGCGTCCGCTCGCCGAGCCCGACGACGGCCCCGACGACCTCTCGGCCGAGACCCTGGACGCGTTCGGACGCTCCGTGCAGTCGACGGTCGGCGCCCTTGACACCGCCCCGGCCGAGCCCGTGCATGGCCCCGGCACATACCTGCGGCTGGCCGACAACCTGCTCGCGGGCTGGACCCTGGCGCTGCTCGCCCTGACCCTGATCGTGCCCGCGCTGGTGGTCTCGATCGACGCCGGCGCGCGCGCGCTGCGCGGCGGGCTCGACATGCGCGCCGCCCTCGCCTGGGCGGCGGCGCGAAGCCTGCCGCTGATCGGCGCGCTGGCGCTCCTCTACGCGCTCGCCCTCGTCGGCGCGATCCCGACGCCCGACTTCCCGTTCGATCCGGGCCTCTACGAGCTCGGGACCGGCGCCGCGATCACGATCGCCGCGATCGTCGCCGTGGCCCTGGCGAGCGCGGTCCTGCTGCGCTCGCGCGGGGTCACCGGCTCACGGGCACCCGGCGCGGCGGCGCCCGCGCTCGGGGTGATCGGCTCCGTCGCCTGCCTGGTGATCTGGCTCGCGAACCCCTACCTGGCCCTGCTCGTGGCGCCGCTGGCGCACGTGTGGCTGCTCGCGACGCTCGCGCCCGGGGCCGCCCGCACCGCCCTCGTCGTGGCCGGCGCGGCGCTCGCCTGCCTGCCCGCCATCGCCGCCCTGGCCGCGGTCGCCGGCGCCCTCGACCTCGGCGGCGACGCCCCGTGGACGTTCGCGATCATGGTCGGCGACGGCCAGCTCGGCCTCGCGCTGACCGCCCCAGCCTGCTTCCTCGGCGGCGCGCTGCTCGGCGCGGTCGCGATCGCGATCGCGCGGCGACCGGCCCCCGCTCAGCGGTGATCGAATCCGCGGGCGGGCCGCACCGTGCCCCCGCGATCGGCGAGGACCACCCCCGTTCCCGGCTCGACCGCGCCGATCATGCTCAGCGCGAGGCCGGTCGCGGCGACCGCCTCGCGCGCCTCGGCCAGT
>WHSW01000141.1 GCA_009379895.1 Solirubrobacterales bacterium | reverse complement strand
AGGCGGGCCCCGATCGGCCGGCGGTGACCCCGGTCGCCCGGCCCGGGTCGGCGCGCGCCGCGCGCGCAGGGCTGACGCGGGGCGAGCTTCGCGACGAGCTCTCGAGCGCGCTCGCGAGCGACGGCTCGGCGGGGGGAGCGTGGGTCTATGACACCGACGCCGCGGGCGCCGACGCGGTGCTCTTCTCGGACTCGGGATCGACCGCGCGCATCCCGGCCTCGAACGAGAAGCTGTTCACGACCGCTGCCTTCCTCGCCGAACTGGGCCCGACGGCGCGGCTCGAGACGCGCGTCTATGCCCGGGGCAAGCTCGCCGGGGCGCGGGCGTCGGTGCTTTCCGGCGACCTGGTGATCGTCGGCGACGGTGACCCCGCCTTCGGCACCGCCCGCTTCGCGCGCGACAACGACCAGCCGGTGACTAGGGTCGCCGAGCTCGCCCGCGGCGTCGCGGCCGCCGGGATCGAGCGAGTCCGGGGCAGGATCCTGGCCGACGACAGCATCTTCGACCGCAAGCGCCGCGCCGGCCCCTACCTGAGCCCGCTCTCGGGGCTCTCCTTCAACGACGGCTACGACGGCGGCGACTACTCCCGCGCGCCCGAGTTGACCGCCGCCAAGAGCCTGAAGACGGCGCTGCGAAAGCGCGGCGTGCAGGTCGGGGGCAGGGTCGGCCACGCGAACCTCCCGGATCGTCTGCTGAAGCGAAAGCCGCTCGCCTCGGTCAGCTCGCCCACGGTCGCCGAGCTGATCGAGGAGACCAACGTACCCTCGAACAACTTCTTCGCCGAGATGCTGCTCAAGCGCCTGGCGGCGACCGGTGGCGGGCGCGGCACCCGCCGTCGCGGCTCGCGCAAGGTGGAGGCCTTCGCGCGCTCGGTGGGCACCGACGTCCAGGCCGTCGACGGCTCCGGCCTCTCGCGCCGCAACCGGGCCTCCCCGGAGCAGATCGGTCGCCTGCTGGCCGCGATGGAGGCCGATGCCGAGAACGGCCCCGCCTTCCGCGGCTCGCTCCCGGTCGTCGGCCGCGAGGGCACCGTCGCCTACCGGATGCGGGGCACCGCGGCCGAGGGCAACTGCGCGACCAAGACCGGGACCCTGTCCGACGTCTCGGCCCTATCGGGCTACTGCGAGGCGGGCGGGCACACGATCGTCTTCTCGGCCCTGATGAACGACGCCGAGCTCGGCGCCGCGCGCGCCGCCCAGGACCGGATCGCGGTGGCGATCGCGCGTTACGCGCCGTAGCGCCTCCCGACGGCGATCAGAAGGCCGCGGCAATCAGAAGGCGACGTACGCCAGGGGCGCGAGCGTCTCGGGGTCGTAGGCGGCGATGCCCCGCGCGGAGACCGTGAACAGGCGGTCGCCGACCGCCAGCGTGCGACGGACCTGCGCGCCGTGGGGGCCGCCCTGCGACGGCATCGCGAGGCGCGCGATCGGATCGGCGGCCCCCGGGTCGACACGCAGCGCGGCGGCGCCGGACGACCGCTCCTCGCTCGCGTAGGACTCGATCGGGATCACCGCCAGCCGGTGCTCGGCGGAGTAAAAGAACGCGTGGTGGTCGTACTCGACCTCGCTCTGCGTGTCGCGGCCGAGCGCCTCGACGTCGAGGCGCGCGGGCCGGGCCGGGTCCGAGACGTCGAACAGCGAGACCTGCACCCCCCGGGTGGTCCCGCGATCGTCGGCGTCCTGTCCGACGCCGAGCAGCAGGCCCTCGCCCACCGGGTGCAGGTAGGCCGAGTAGCCCGGGACCTCGAGCTCGCCGAGCAGCGCGGGGGCGGTGGGATCGGAGAGGTCGACCACGTGCAGCGGATCGACCTGGCGGAAGGTGACCACGTAGCCGATCTCGCCGATGAAGCGCACCGCGTAGATCTGCTCGCCCTCTCCGAGGCCGCCGATCCGGCCGACCGGCGCGAGCCGGGCCCCGTCGCGTGCGAGAGCGGTGATGAAGCTCTGGCTGCGCTCGCGCGGCCCGCCGTCGACCCACGGCGGAGAGGTCGTGCTCGCCACCCGCAGCACCCCCTCGTGCTCGGACAGCGACCACTGGCTGAGCATGAAGCCGTCGACGCGCCCGCTGGCCAGATAGGTGGTCGCGGCGGGGTCGGAGGCGTCGAACTGGTGGATCTGGGTGTCCACGTCGGAGCTTCGGCCGGCCGCCGGGCCGACGCCGAGCCAGCGCTCGGTGGCGACGTAGAGGCTGGTGGGCGACGCGTAGACGATCTCGCCCGAGCTCATCACGGCGTCGACATCGATCGCGGGCAGGCCGCGCTTCATGTCGATCGTCAGCACGGTCAGCATCCCGGCGCCCGAGAAGCGCCGGGCGCGGCTCACCTGCGAGCAGCCGACCAGCCTCGTGCGGGTGCGCTCGCCGGCCTCGCGGTCGCGCAGCACGGCCGCCGGCATCCACGCGCGGCCGTGACCGCGGGTGGCGATCGGCAGCTCGGGTCGCGCGTCGACGACCACCCGGGCCGTGGCGCCGGTGAGCCGGGCGCTGACGAAGGAGCCGTCGACGGTCATGGTTCGCAAGACGCGCATCGCGGTCGGGTCGGCGACGTCGACCTCGATCAGCACGGTCCTGGACGGCCCCGCGTACAGGTCGCTGGAGGCGACCGCGTGCGGCGGGCCGGGGCCACCGGCGAAGGAGGTCGCCATGACCAGCGCCCGGTCGCCGAGGAGCAGGAGCTGGGCCTCGTCGTAGGAGGCGCCCCGGGCGCCCGGGTCAAGCGCCAGCGACCCGAGCAGCGCCGGCGACTCGGCGCCGGCTGCGACGGCCTCGAGCTCGCCGTCGGCGAGCGCGAAGATCGTCTCGCCGTCGGACTTGACGATGTCGGGCTCGTCGACCCCCTCCTCCTGCACGTTGGTCTGCGGCTCGGCCGGCTCACCCTGCGGTGCCGCGTCCGCCGCCGCGGCCCCCGCCCCCTCGCTTCCGGCCGGCAGCGGAACGGCGGTGCGCGACCCGGCGACGACCGCGCGGCGATGGGCGCGAAGGTAGGTGCGCAGCGGATCACAGGAGCGAAACCGCTTCAGCGCCGGGGCGCGCTCGCCGCCGTCCTGGGCCCGCGAGCCGTTGGCCGTCGCCGCCGACGCCTCGGCGGCGGGCGTGCCGATCCCGGCGGCGATCAACGCCGCCAGTGCCGCCAGCGCGATTGCGCCGCCGACGGTCTTGGTGGTCGGGACGGGTTTCGGCATCGAGCTCGGTTCGTTCATGTGGGTGCTACGGCGCCGGCGCGGTCTCGTCACGACGGCGCGATCGCACGCCGCCGGGGTCCGCGAGAGGTTCTAGCGAACCAGCGCCAGCAGCGGCAGGACGGCGAGCGCGGTCCCGGCCAGGCCCCCGACCAGCCAGACGAGCAGGCGCTCGGGGATCCTCAGGTTCTCGACCGCGAGCCGGTCGAGCACCCTCTCCAGGGCGCCGGAGACCCCGGGGTCGATGGCGGACCGGTCCTTCGACGGCGCAACGGTTCCATGGGTCACTCTGACCGCCTCCTTCGTCTGCCTACGGGGTTAGCTGACGGGCTGGCGCTGAAAGAGCTCGCGCCCCCACCCGGCGGTGGGTTAGCCCCAAACGATTGGTTCCCCCGTTCTCCGAGCCCGCTTGTCGAACCGGAGATTCGGCTGTCTGTGTTCGAGTCCCGGCAACCTATCGACCGCCGCGGACCGACGTCGCGAAGAAAGCCGCCGGCCGCCCTGTTACAACCCGTCCACCGGCCGTGACCGGGGAGCCTCGTAAGCGCTTCTCATGGGGGCCTCTCGTGCGGCTGGCCGGATTCGATTTCGAGGCGAGGGGCGGAGACATGAGTCGTGCAACCAGAGTCCTGGTGGGCGGGGTGGGTGTTCTCGCGTCGCTCACACTCGCCGCCTGCGGCGGCGATGACGAGGACGGCGGGGGCGGCGCGGAGCAGCTCGACCTGGTGATCGGCGTCACCGCCCCCCTGACCGGTGACTTCTCCGACTTCGGCCCGCCAGGCGCCAAGGCCGCGGAGCTCGCGGGCGAGCAGCTCACCGAGACGATCGAGGAAGCGGGGCTGGACGACACCGTGGAGCTGATCGTCGAGGACAGCCAGTCCGACCCGGTGGCGGTGGTGCAGGCGGCGCGCGGGCTGGTCGGCCAGGGAGCCTCGTGCCTGGTCGGCGCCTGGACCTCCGCGGAGACGATCCCGCTGGGAGAGTCGGTCGCCCTGCCGGAGCAGGTGCTGATGATCTCGCCGGGCTCGACCAGCAACGAGGTGCGCGAGATCGACGATCCCGACGGCTTCGTCAACCGCACCACCCCGCCCGACCTCTTCCAGGCACCGACCCTGGCCAGCTACATCGCCGAGCAGCTCGGGGGCGCGCAGGGCAGGGTGCTCAACCTGGGCGTTCGCAACGACGCCTACGGCACCGGCTTCGCCGACTCCTTCGTCGAGGCCTGGGAGAAGGCCGGCGGCGAGATCGGCGAGCAGGTCGTCTACGACCCGACGCAGCCGAACTACGACACCGAGGCCGCGCAGATCGCCTCCGGCGACCCCGACGCCTGGGTGATCATCGAGTTCCCCGACACCTACGCCAAGGTCGGCCCCGCGCTCGCCCGCACCGGGAGCTGGGACCCGGCGAGGTCGTTCGCACCCGATGGCCTGGCCTCGAGCTCGGTGCCCGACGATGTCGGCCGCGAGGCGACGGACGGCATGGTGGGCAGCACGGTGGGAACCCCGGAGGGGAGCGAGGCAGGGGAGCGGTTCTTCGAGCTCTACGAGGGGTTCGCGCCGCAGGACGTCGAGCCGCAGACCTACGCGACCCGCGCCTTCGACGCGACCATCCTCTGTTACCTCGCCGCCGTCGCCGCCGGGTCGACCGACGGCGCGGAGATGGCCGCGGAGCTGATCGAGATCACCAACCCGCCGGGCGAGAAGCTCACCTGGCTGCAGCTGGACCAGGCGGTCGAGGCGCTGCAGGCCGGTGAGGACATCGACTTCGACGGGGCATCCGGCCCGATCGAGATGGACGAGCTCGGCGATGCCACCGGCGGCGTGTACGACATCTGGCGCTTCAAGGGCGGTGAGTACGAGGTCTTCGACGAGACCCCGATCGTGAAGAAGGTCGAGTAGCGGGCAACACCCCGCGCTGGGCGCGCGCTTGCAGATCACGCGCGGCGACCGAGGCGCCCGGGACACTCGCGCGATGCACGATCCCCTCGCCGTCGCCGTGCTCGCCGTGGCGCTTGCCGCCCTGCTCTGGGTCGCGGTTTCCCACGCCCGATATCGGGCGATCTACCGCTACCACGACGCCGACCTGAGGGCGGCGCGAACGGACGCCGCGCGTCGCAGCCGCAGCGTGCTGAGCGGCAAGGCGGGCGAGCAGCTGGGCCCGCTCGTGCCGCAGTTCTGCGACCGCTTCGACGCCAGCGAGGCGCGCTTCATCGGCGCCCCGATCGACTACGTGATCTTCGACGGGCTGGGCCGCGGCGAGCTGCGCGAGGTGGTGCTGGTCGAGGTCAAGACCGGGACCTCGAGGCTGAACGCCAACGAGCGCCAGGTCGAGCTCGCGATCAGGGAGGGGCGGGTCGGCTTCGAGGTCCTGCGCCTGCCCTGAGGGCTCAGCCGGCGAGCACGGCGCGCAGCCCGTCCTCGTCGAGGATCTCGGTGCCGACCTCCTCGGCCTTGGCGAGCTTGGTCCCCGGGCTGTCGCCCGCGACGAGGTAGTCGGTGTTCTTCGACACCGAGCCGGTCACCTTGCCGCCGGCACGGCGGATCATCCGCGTCGCCTCGTCGCGGCTCAGCTCCGGCAGGGTGCCGGTGAGGACGAAGGTCTTGCCCTCCAGCGGCCCGCTCTCGGCCCGGCGCTCGGCCGCCGAGAGCTCGAAGCGCAGCCCGCGCTCGCGCAGGCGGTCGATCAGCTCGAGCACCGCCTCGTCGGCGAGCTCCTCGCGCAGCTGCTCGGCGAGGATCGGCCCGATCCCCTCGACCTCGGTGATCGCGTCCGCGTCGGCCGCCAGCAGCGCGTCCATGGAGCCGAAGTGCTCGGCGATCGCGTTCGCGTTCACGTAGCCGATCCCGGGCAGGCCGAGCGCGTAGAGCACCCGCCCGAACGGGCTGCGCTTCGAGCGCTCGATCTCGACGATCAGCGCGTTGGCCGAGGTCTCGCCGAAGCCGTCGAGCTCGGCGACCCGCTCGGCGCTCAGGTCGTAGATCGAGGCCGGGTCGCCGATCAGCCCCTGGTCGAGGAAGCGCATCGCGTTCTTCTCGCCCAGGCCCTCGATGTCCATCGCGCCCCGGAAGTGCTTGACGAGCTGGAAGTTCTGGCCGGGACAGCCGCGGCGGTTGGGGCAGATCGTCCACACCGAGTCCTCGGGCTTGATCGTCTCGGTCCCGCACGCCGGGCACTTCTTCGGCGGCTTGGCCCTGCGCAGGCGCCGCCCCTCGCGGCGCTGGATCAGCGGCGCGATCACCTGCGGGATCACGTCGCCGGCCCGGGTGACGACGACCTCGTCGCCCTCGCGCGCGTCCTTGCGCGCCAGGTCCTCCTCGTTGTGCAGGGTCGCGGTCGAGACGGTGACCCCGCCGACGTGGACCGGCTCGAGCATCGCGAACGGCAGCAGGCGCCCGGTGCGCCCGACGTTCCAGACGACCTTGTTGAGCCGCGTCGTGGCGGTGATCGGCGGGAACTTCCAGGCCACCGCCCAGCGCGGCTCGCGTCCGGTGACCCCGAGCTCGCGCCAGAGCCCACGCTGATCGACCTTGACCACGCAGCCGTCGATCTCGAAGTCGAGCGACTCGCGGCGCTGCTCCCACCACTGACAGCGCTCGACGATCTCGTCCGCCGTCTCGTGCTCTCCGACGTCCCCCTGGACCTTGAAGCCGTGCGAGCGCAGCCACTCGAGCTCCTCGGAGTGGGTGGCGAACTCGATCCCCTCGCGGGCGCCGGTCCCGTAGCACCAGATCGACAGCGGGCGCGAGGCGGTGATCTCGGGATCGAGCTGGCGGATCGTGCCAGCGGTCGCGTTGCGCGGGTTGGCGAACGTCGAGAGCCCCTCCGAGGCGCGCTGCTCGTTGAGCTCGGCGAACGCGCCGCGCGGGAAGTAGATCTCGCCGCGGACCTCGATCTTCGTCGGGGGGTCGTCGATCGCCGGCGGGATCGCCTCGATCGTGCGCAGGTTGTGCGTCACGTCCTCGCCGATCGTGCCGTCACCGCGCGTCGCCCCGCGCACGAACTCGCCGTTCTCGTAGAGCAGCGAGATCGCGATCCCGTCGATCTTCGGCTCGGAGACGAAGCGCAGCTCGCCCGGGGCGATGTCGAGGCTGCGCAGGCGGTTGTGCAGGCGCTGCTCCCAGGCGCGGAACTCGTCGGCGCCGCGGGCGTTGCCGAGCGACAGCATCGGCTCGAGATGGCGCACCTGCACGAACCTGTCCGACGGTCGCGTCCCGCCGGCGACCCGCTGAGTCGGCGAGTCCGCGGTCAGCAGCTCGGGGTGCTCGGCCTCGAGCGTGCGCAGCTCATCGAGCAGCGCGTCGTACGCGTCGTCACCGATCCGCGGGTCGTCGTCGACGTAGTAGGCGCGGTCGTGGTCGCCGATCTCGGTGCGCAGCTCGGCGGCACGCTTCGTGGCCTGAGCCGGGGGACCGCTCGCGCTCATCCGGTGGGCGTCAGGTCCACCGAGCTGGCCAGTGCCTCGAGGTCCCACTCGCGCAGGCGCTCGATCCCGGAGCGGTCGGTGAGGTCGAAGTGGATCGGGGTGAGCGCCACGTGGCCGCGCGCGACCGCCGCCAGATCGGTGCCCAGCTCGTCCTCGAACGACGGCTCGAAGCCGTAGATCGCGTAGCGCCGCCGACCGTCGTCGCCCTCCTCGACCAGCCGCAGCTCGTCGTCGTAGAGCCGCTTGCCGAGCCGCGTGACCTCGATCGCGCCCGCCTCCCCGGCGGGGCAGTTGACGTTCAGCAGGGTGCCGTGCGGAAGCGGCGTCTCGATCACCCGGGCGACGATCTCGCGGGCGGTCCGGGCGGCGACGGTGAAGTCGAAGCGCTGCCCCGCGTACCCCATCCCACGGATCGCCGACTGCTGGGAGACGGCGAGCGCGGGCAGCCCGAGCACGATGCCCTCGAACGCGGCGGCGACGGTCCCGGAGTAGGTGACGTCGTCGCCCAGGTTGGAGCCGTGGTTGATCCCCGAGACGATCAGGTCCGGCCGCTCGCCGAGCAGCCCGAGGTCGGCGAAGCGCACGCAATCGACGGGGGTGCCCTCGGTGGCGAACCCGGTGGTGCCGTCCTCGAACTCGACCTCCTCGACCCAGATCGGGCTGCGCGTGGTGATGCTGCGCGCGGTCCCGCTGCGGTTGACGTGCGGGGCGATCACCCGCACGTCGACGCCCGGCACCTCGGCCAGGGCGCGACGCAGCGCGTGCAGGCCCTCCGCGCCGATTCCGTCGTCGTTTGTGATCAGGACGAGCATTCGTGGTCGACCGCGTTCGATTCTACGGACGTCGATCCCACGATCCTCGAGGAGCGGTCGGCGACCCGCCCGGCCGCCACCGGGTGGCCACCGCGCGGCCACCGCGCGGCCGCGGCGCCAGAATCGGGGTGTGGACGCGCCTCGCGAGATCCTCACGGTGGGCCATTCGACGCACTCGATCGACGACTTCCTGGCGCTCTTGGGTGGAGCGGACGTCGAGGCGATCGCCGACGTCCGTCGGTACCCGGGCTCGCGCCGCAACCCCCAGTTCGGGGCGGCGGCGCTGGCGGCCTCGCTGCGCGAGGGCGAGATCGGCTATGAGCCGTTCGGGGACGAGCTCGGGAGGCGGCGAAGGTCCGCCGGGGCCGAGTCGAGCCGCAACGCCGCCTGGCGAAACGAATCCTTTCGAGCGTATGCGGACCACATGGCCGACGAGGAGTTCGCGGCCGCCGTCGCGCGGCTCGAGCGCCTGGCCGGCGAGCGCCGGACCGCGGTGATGTGCGCCGAGGCCGACTGGCGACGCTGTCACCGTCAGCTGATCGCCGACGCGTTCCGCGCGCGGGGCTGGCGCGTCGTCCACCTGCTCTCCGGCGGTCGCCGCGAGGAGCATCGCCTGAGCCCGCACGCGGTGGTCGACGACCACCGGGTCACCTACCCGGGGCAGCCGGCGCTCGATGTCTGAGCGCACGGCGCCGACGCCCGCGCGGCACGCCGGTGGTGAGTCGGCGCCACGCCGCATCTCGGTCGTCGTTCCCACCCGTGACCGCCCCGAGGCCCTGGCGCGCTGCCTCGCCGCCCTCGCCGGCCAGGATGTCGCCGGGCTCGAGGTGATCGTCGTCGACGACGGCTCCCGCGACCGAGGCGCCGTCGAGGCGGCGCTCGGCGGACCGGCAGGGCCGGCCGGCGCCTCGCCCGCGCTCGCCGGTGCACGGCGGGCGCGGCTCCTGCGCACGCCCGGTCGCGGGCCGGCG
>WHSW01000140.1 GCA_009379895.1 Solirubrobacterales bacterium | reverse complement strand
GGGCTACTACGGGGGCTCGCTCCTCCGGCGCGCGCTCGCCGAGGAGACGTACGAGGCCGCGCCGCACGTCGCGTTCCTCTACCGCCAGCTGCGCGGCATGGTCACCGGCACCGAGCCCGGCGACTCGGTCGAGGTCTGGTTCGAAGGCGGCGGCGAGCGCAGCGACTCGTTCACCTACCAGGCCGTCTCGGAGACCGGCAACCAGGTGCTGGTCGTGGCGGCCGAGGACTACACCGGCGCCTCGCCCGACCAGGCGCCGGGCCCGCACTACCTCGACTACTACCTCGATGCGCTGACGGCCAACGGGATCGCCGCCGACGTCTATGACGTCGACGCCCGTGACCGCACGGCCCCCGACCACCTCGGCGTGCTCAGCCACTACGACGGGGTGATCTGGTACACGGGCGACGACGTCGTCACCCGCGAGGCCGGCCGCGCGGCGGGCAACGCCGATCGCCTGGCGCTCGACGAGATGCTCGAGTTCCGCGCCTACATGAACGAGGGCGGCGAGGTCGCCTACACCGGCAACTGGGCCGGCCAGCAGTTCACCGGCAACGTCGGCACCCAGCTCTATGACCCGAAGGACGAGATCGCCTGCGCCCCGCTCCCCGCCGGGGTGGATCCGCGGCGCTGCCTGGCGCTGCGCGGCTCGGGCGACGGCACCAACGACGTGCTGCAGTACTACTTCGGCGGCTACGTCTCGGTGCTCGGCGACGGGCTCGACGAGAGCGGGAACGCGTTCGGGGTCAACGGGATCGACGACCCGTTCGCGTCGCTGACCTGGGCGCTGAACGGCGGCGACAGCGCCGACAACCAGGACACGACATCGTCGTCGGTCGCGACCAGCGGCATCCTGCCGCCGGATCAGTTCCCGCAGTTCGAGAGCTGGCCCTCGAGCCGCTACGACAAGCCGGGTGGGCCGTTCGACCCGCACACCGGCGACCAGTACGTCTACTCGCAGATCGCCGACGTCTCCTACAAGCGGCTGACCCGCGAGATCGACGTGCCGGCCGGCGGCGGCAGCCTGGAGTTCTGGACCTCCTACGACACCGAGGCCGCCTGGGACCACCTGTTCGTCGAGGCCCGGACGGCGGGCGGCGACGACTGGACGACCCTGCCCGACGCCAACGGTCACACCTCCCAGGCGACGGGCGACAGCTGCCCGGAGGGCTGGCGCGAGCTGCACCCGCAGCTCGACCGCTACCAGACCCTGAACGCCGACGGGACCTGCTCGCCGACCGGAACCACCGGCGAGTGGAACGCGGCCTCGGGCAGCTCCGGCGGCTGGCAGCAGTGGGAGATCGACCTCTCCGACCACGCGGGCGAGACGGTCGAGGTCTCGATCGCCTACGCCAGCGACTGGGCGACCCAGAACCTGGGCGTGTTCGTCGACGACGTGACCCTGCCCGACGGCGCGAGCACGTCGTTCGAGACCGGGCTCGACGGCTGGGAGATCGCCGGCCCGCCGCCCGGCAGCGGGCCGAACGCCAACAACTACGTCCGCACCGACTCATCCGGGTTCCCCGTCGGCGCCTCGATCACCACCCCGAATTCGATCCTGATCGGCTTCGGGCTGGAGGGCATCTCGACGGCGGCCGAGCGCGACGCGGTCATGGCGCGCGCACTGGAGCACCTCCTGGACTGAGGAGGAGCCACTCGAATCGCGGCGCCGCCTCGGCGCGCGTCCGCGGCTGCGCCTACGTCACCGCGCGGTCGCGGTGTGGGCGCCGCTGCCGCCGCCCTCAACCCCGGCTCAAGCGCGATCGAGCGTGGCGAGAGGGGTGAGATCAGGCGGTCGCTCGCGGCGCTAACTTCTGCCGGGCAAGCGCCGAAGGGAGGTCCACCGTGCACAACCCGCTTCGGTCGGAGGCCGAGATGTTTCGCGTCGTCGTCATCATCGGCGTCGCGGCGCTCCCGGTGATCATCGTTGGGCTCGCCGTCGGCCCGCTGGCGGGGGCGATCCTGCTCGCGATCGAGCTCGCCGCCGGGGTCTGGCTGCTGTGGAGTCGCTCGCGCGGGGCCGAGCCGCACCGCGCCGAGGTCGCCGCCAGCGACGACGGCGTCTACCGGCTCCTCGTGGTCGCCAACGAGACGGTCGGCGGCCGGGCGCTGATGGCCGAGATCGAGCGTCGCTGCGCCGGCCGGCCGAACGAGGTGCGGATCGTGGTCCCGGCGCTGACCTCGTCGCGCCTCGAGTACCTGGCCCACGACGTCGACGAGGCGATCGCCAACGCCCAGGCCCGGCTCGACCATTCGCTGCGCACGATCTCGTCGTCCGGCCTAAGCGCCGGCGGCGAGGTCGGAGATCACCACGATCCCAACGCCGCGATCGAGGACGCGCTGGCGGCCTTCGCCGCCGACGAGGTGATCATCTCGACCCATCCGCCGGAGCGCTCGCGGTGGCTCGAGCGGGGCGTGGTCGAGCGCGCCGAGCGCGAGATCCCCCTCCCGGTCACGCACGTGATCGTCGACCTCGAGGCCGAGCGGATCGCGGGTTAGGCGCCGCCGCCCGCGACCTGCTCGAGGATGTAATCGACCAGCTCGTCGAGGTTCTTGTCCGGGATCTGCTGTGAGAAGTCCTGGGGCATGGTGTCCGGCTGAAAGCCCTCGGTGATGTTCGAGTTCGGGTCGATGATCTGCTTCTTGACGAAGGCCGCGTCCTTGCCCTGCAGCGCGTCGGCGAGATTGGGCCCGACGCCCGATCCGGCGCCCGCCTCCAGCGTGTGGCAGCCGCCGCACTTCTCGGCGAAGACCTGGTCGGGGGTGCCGAGCGGCGGCGGCTTGGCGCCCGGGACCCCGGCGACGCTGCCGACGTAGGTGGCGACGTCCTCGGCGTCCTGGCCGGTGACGATGTCGGCGGGCATGTAGACCTGGTCGTAGTTGTTGGCGCCCTTCTCGATCTCGCGCGGGTGTGAGATCTGCTTCTGGACGACGCCCTCGATCGTGTCGTTGTCCATGCCGTCCGAGCGCGCCTGGGCGAAGGCGGCGTCGAGGTCGGGGCCCGTGACCGCGCTGGTGCCCGCCTGGGCGAGCGCGTGACAGGTGCCGCAGTTGGTCTGAAAGAGCGCCCGGCCGCGGTCGACGTCGGCGTTCTCGGAGGCGTCGCAGCCCCCGAACGCGACGGCCCCGGCGATCGCCACGGAGATCACGCCCAGCCGGGCGCGTCCCACCCGCCGGCGACTGCGAAGTAGACCCGAACGCACGGCGCAATCCTATCTGTCCGCCGAGCGCCGGCCGCCGCCGCGCCAGGGGCTCGCCGGGTCCGTTAGGGTTCGAGCGGATCTGCACTAGCCGTCTCGTCTGAAGGAGCGAAGGGCGATGGAAGTTCGTCAGGGGATGTCGCGAGTGGTGCTCACCGTCGGGCCCGCGCACACGCTTCGCGAGGCCGCTCAGCGGATGACCGAGAAGGGTGTCGGCGCCGCCGTGGTGCTCGACGAGGAGACGCCGGGCCCGCGGATCGTCTCCGAGCGCGACGTCCTCTTCTCGCTCGGCCAGGGGCAGGACCCCGACACCGAGCGCGTCGGCGACCACATGAGCGACACGGTGATCGCCGCCGCCCCCGATTGGAGCCTGGAGCGCGCCGCGGCCGAGATGTCGCGCCGCCACATCCGCCACCTGGTCGTGGTCGAGGAGGGCGAGCTGGTCGGCGTGCTGTCGATTCGCGACATCGTCCGCGTCTGGACGACCGAGGGCGCGACGTCGGGAATGACGCCGCCCGGGTAGGCGGCCGAGCGCTCGCGCTGGCGCGAGGCCGTCCGGGGCGGCGACGGGAGCCGGCGGACCGGGCTGGGTGAGCGAGCGGGCCCAGGAACCTGGGCCGCCAACACGACACATAGGGAGCCGGATCGGTTTCGTGTCGCGTTGACCGCCATATGGGCGGCTAGTACGACATGAAGCGTCGAAGGGCGCCCTCGGTGTCGCGCTGCCGGACGCGATCCGCCCACGGCCGACCGGCCCCGCACGCGGACGTGCTTACGCCGGCGTCTAGGGGTGGGGGCGCTCGGGGCGCTTGAGCGGCACGGCGGGAAGGACCGCCGAGGTGAGGCGCTGGTGGCGGGGCAGGCGCGCGAAGCTGGCGCGCGAGTCGCGGACCCAGGCCAGCAGCGCGAACAGGGCGACGATCGCGCCGATCGCGCCGTAGGGCCACCAGATGAAGGCCGAGGCGGCCGCGGCGGCGAGGCCCGCGGCGAGCAGCACCGGCGCCCAGGAGGGCTCCGGCAGGTAGATCAGCTCGGTCGGCTCGCCGTTTCGACGCTCTTCGGCCATGCCCGCCTTCCCGTCAGCCGATGTAGATGATCGCGACGTAGAAGCAGAGGCCGAAGATCGCGAGCGGGATCGCGGCGGTCAGCAGGGCCGATCCGATCGTGCTCTGGGCGCGGGTTCGATCCATCGCCAGCCGGTTCTATCAGATGACCCGGTCCGCGGCCATCGCGCAGAAGAGCAGCGCCAGGTAGGCGAGTGACGAGAGATACAGGCGAAGCGCGGCGCGGCGAGAGGGAGAGCCCAACAGACGCAGTGCCAGCAGCGTGAAGGCGGCGCCCAGCGCGGCGGCCGAGGCCGCGTAGATCGCGCCCAAAAAGCCCGTGGCGACCGGCAGCATGGTGAAGGCGACGCAGATCAGCGTGTAGACGACGATCTGCCGCCGCGTCACGGCCTCGCCCTTGACCACGGGCAGCATCGGCACGCCCGTGCGCGCGTAGTCGTCCTTGATCAGCAGCGAGAGCGCCCAGAAGTGCGGCGGGGTCCAGAGGAAGATGATCCCGAACGGAAACAGGGCCTCGGGGGCGAGCCCGCCCGTCGCAGCGGCCCAGCCGACCAGCGGAGGTACCGCGCCTGCGGCCCCGCCGATGACGATGTTCTGGGGGGTCAGCGGCTTGAGCCAGACCGTGTAGACGAACACGTAGCCGAGCAACCCGGCGAGCGCCAGCACGGCCGAGAGCACGTTCACGGTCAGCGTCAGCTGGATGGTCGCCAGCGCCCCGAGCGCGATCCCGAACTCGAGCCCGTGGCGGGGCTCGATCCGCCCCGCGACCAGGGGCCGGCCGCGGGTGCGCGCCATGCGCGCGTCGCGGTCGCGGTCGATGTAGTGGTTGATCGCCCCCGCTCCGCCGGCGGCGAGAAAGCCGCCCAGCATCGTCCACAGGATCGTCGCCAGCGGCGGCCCCTGCGGGTCGGCGACGAACATCGTCGCCACCGTGGTCAGCAGCAGGAGTGAGATGATCCGCGGCTTGGTCAGCGCGAGGTAGTCGCCGACCAGGGCGCCCAGCGAGCGCTGGCCCGCGCGGGCGACCCCCAGCGGCGCGGCGACGCCGGCCGATTCCATCCGGTTCGGCTCGCCGCCGCGGCGGCTGGTCGTCGCGCTCTCCATCAGGCCGCCGCCACCCCGGCCGGCTCGCGTCGGCCGACGCCCTCCGAGACGCGGGACGTCGCCGGCAGCAGCGAGGCCCCGGCGTAGACGACCGTGCCCCAGAGGAGTGTCCCGAGGGTGAGGTGGGCGACGATCAGGCCGGCATGCTTGCCCGCCCAGACGTTGATCGCGCCCAGCGCGATCTGAGCGACCAGGATCAGAGGCGCGATCCAGAACGCGCGGCTGGGCGGCCCGCGGCGCAGTGCGACCGCGGCCATCAGGACGACCGAGATCGCCGCCAGGTACATGAACAGGCGATGGGTGAGCTGGATGTCGCCGAGCCGCGACTGGCCGAAGGAAAGGAAGCCCTGGCCGTTGCAGCCCGGGAACTGGTCGGCGCTCCAGCCCTGCCCGCAGGCGCTGTGGGCGCCGACCACGGGCTGATCGACGACCCCGTGATACTCGGTGCCGGCCACGTAGCCGCCGGCGACGATCGTCGCCAGGACGAGCACCGCGGTGACACCGGTCAGCGGCCGCAGTCCGCGGATCGTCCGCCGCGGCGGCGCGGCGGTCTCGGGCTCGGCGGCCCGGCGGAGCAGGATCAGCAGGCCGAGCAGCAGCATCGCCAGCCCCAGATGGGCGGCGACGAGCTCGTCCTCGAGGCCCTCCTCGACCGTCAGCCCGCCGAGGGCGGCCTGGGCGAGCACGAGCACCCCGGCGACGATCGAGCCGCGCACGATCGAGCGGTAGGAGCGCAACCGGCGGATCGCCCGCCAGACCATGAACGCGATCAGCAGGCCGACGACGGCGGCCGCGACCCGATGGGAGAACTCGATCACCGACTCGGCCGAGTCGGCGGGCAGCACTCCGCCCTCGCAGAGCGGCCATCCGTGCGTGCCGCTGCCCGCGGCGCCGCAGCCGAGCCCCGAGTCGCTGACCCGCACCACGCCACCGATCAGGATCAGCAGGAAGGTGGCGAGGATGGTGAGGTTGACGATGCGACGGAAACGAGCGAGCTCGTTTGCATCGCCACGAGCGGCGACTGGCGTCATCGAACTCAGGCTACCGAGGGGCCTTGGCCGCCGCCCTGATCGGATCCGGCTCGCTCGGCCGCCTCGCGATCCGCCGGCTCGGCCCCCCGATCGGCGTCCGACGGCGCGTCCGGCTCGGAGCCGGACGCGCCGACCCGCTCGAGCGCCGGCGGAGCCTCGAAGGACTCGGTGCGGCGGCGGATCGACTCGCGGATGTCGAGCAGCGGCTCGGAGCTGCGCACGTCGGGGACGGCGTCGAAGTTGTGCGGCGGCGGTGGTGAGACCGCGAACCACTCGAGCGTCGTCCCGCCCCACGGGTCGTGCCCGCGCGCGGGCAGGCCGTGGTGCCAGCTGTGGGCCGCGTTGCAGAGCTCGAGCAGGATCCCGGCGACGAGCACGAAGGCGCCGAGCGACGCGATCAGGTTGAGCGTGTCGAGGTCACCGCCCGAGAAGTACTCGAAGACGTCGACGGGCTGGCCCTCGAGGCCGGCGAAGAGCATCGGCACCACGTAGACGTTGATCCCGACGAACATCAGCGCCAGGGCGATCTTGCCCAGGCCCTCGCCGAGCAGCCGGCCGCTGAGCTTCGGGAACCAGTAGTGCAGCGCCCCGAAGCCGCCGAACACGCCGCCGCCGACCAGCGCGTAGAGCGTCGCGCCCTGGCTGGTGGTGGTGTTGTCGAGCATCCAGCCGACCGGGAGCAGCGAGAAGGCGAGCTCGCCGACCAGGCCCGATGCCATCGTCGAGATCGCGATCAGCGCGTACCAGCTCGGCGCCCGCAGCTCGAGGGTCCCGCCCCAGATCGTCGCGATCCAGTTGTAGATCAGGACTCCGACCGGGACCGCGAGCGCGAGCGCGAAGGCCATCGCCATGATCGTCCAGCCCTCGTTGAGCGGCGCCGAGTACATGTTCTGCATCCAGGCCAGCAGCCCGAGCACCGCGATCGCGACGAACGAGGCGACCGCGGCGCGGTGGCTGAACAGCGGCTTGCGCGCGAAGGTGGGAAGGATCTCGGAGATCGCGCCCGCCGCGGTGATCAGGACGATCACGTAGGCGCCGGTGAAGAAGATGTAGGACAGGTGCTGGTAGAGCAGCGGCGCTCCGCCCTCCCCCGGGTCGAAGAAGATGCCGTCGAAGCGACGGTCGATCTCGAGCATGACGAGCGCCGCGATCATGATCGGGCCGACGATCAGCAGCAGGTAGCCGACCACCGTCCCCGCCCAGGAGAAGAGCGGCAGGCGCCGCCAGGCGAATCCCGGCGCCCGCATCCGGCGCACGGTGACGATCAGGTTGACCGCGAAGCAGACGAAGCCGAGCGTGACCAGCGCGCTGCCCACGGTCCACGCGTCGGCGCCGTTGGAGGGGCTGAAGGTGAGGTCGGAGAGCGGCGGCAGGCCGGTCGTGCCGACCTCCGGCACCGTGTAGAGAAAGCTCGCGTAGATCGTCAGGGCGCCCGCCGCGTAGAGCCAGTAGGAGAGCTGGTTCAGCCGCGGCAGCGCGACCCCCCGCGCGCCGATCTGGAGCGGGACCAGGTAGCCGATCAGGCCGAGGCAGAGCGGGATCAGCCCGAGGAGGAGGAAGCTGACCCCCGAGGCGGTCATCAGCCGGTCGAAGACCTCGGGTTGGATCAGCGAGTTCTCGGGGACGATCAGCTGCACGCGCATGAGCGTGAACTCGACCGCCGCCGCGGCGACGAAGGTGAGCGCGGTGGCGAGGTAGAGCTGCGCGATGACCTTGTGGTCGGCGCTGGTCACGCGCTCGATCCACGCCTGGCGCCGGGGCCGCACGCCGCGCGTGACGACCTCGGGACGGGCGTCGCGGGTGCCGGTCGTGATCGTCGGGGCGGTCACTCGGAGCCTCCGGAGTCGCCCGGCACGGGGGACGCGACGCCCGCCGAAGCGGAGCCCGTCTCCTCCTGCTGCTTCTCGTTGACGAACTCCTGGGCCGCGAGGAGATCCTTGCGCAGCTGCTCGACGTGGGCCTGGTACTCGGGGACGGTGACCACGCGCACCCAGGCGCGCATCACCGGGTAGCCGGTGCCGGAGAAGGCCGTCGAGCGGCCCTCGTAGCGACCGACCTCGTCGGCCTTGAACCAGGTCTGGCTGACCTTCCCGGGGAGCGCCTGGACCTGGCCGCCGAGCGCCGGCACCCACCAGGTGTGGCCGACATCGGTGGAGCTGATGTTGAGGATCACGGGGGTGTCGACGGGGACCACCAGCTCACCGTAGGAGAAGGTCCCCTGCCCGGGCGCCTCCTGGCCCGGGTACTGGAAGCGCCACAGCCACTGCTGCGCGGTGGCATCGATCTGCAGCGGGCTGGTCTCGCCCGGGGCCGAGCCGACCTCGGGCTGTCCGCCCTCGCTCGTCGTGTCGGTGCCCTCGGCCAGCGCCGCGGGCGGCACCCCCTTGATCCCGACCTGAGCGGACTGGCCGGCGCCGAGCCCGTTCGGGCCGGCCGGCTCGACGTCGCGCGCGTTGCTCGCCTGGACCACGCCGTAGACGAAGAGCAGCGCGGCGAGCAGGGTGAGCGCGCCGCCCACCGGCCGCAGCGCCCCGCGCGCGGCGGCGAAGCGCACCGGCTCGCGCCCGCGGCGCTCGCGGAAACGGAGCACCGCCACGATCAGCGCCGCGTTGATCGCCACCACCAGGACGAGGCCGACGACGAGCATCACCCAGTAGCTGGAGCGAATCGTCTCGGCATTGGGCGAATGCGGGTCCGGCGGCGCGATCTCGAGCGCCTTGGCGGGGGCCGCCGCGGCGGCGAGCACGAGCAGGGCCGCGAGCGCGGCGAGGAGGATCATCCGGCGGTTCAGAGTCAAAGGCGGCCGCATTCTAATCGTGGAGGCACCCGCCACCGGCTCCCGCCGCCGGCCCGGGGCACCCGAGCGCCCGCGACGCCTGCGCCCGGGCTCCTATAGTTGCCCCGCCTTGCGTCCGCCGTCGCCACCGCGCCGCCCGTCGTCCGCGCTGCGCGTCGCGGTTCGCCTCGCCGCGGGCGCGACCCTG
>WHSW01000013.1 GCA_009379895.1 Solirubrobacterales bacterium | reverse complement strand
AGCTCGGGCTCGGGAGTCGGTTCGTCGAAGACGGGCTCGGGAGGCTGGACGTCGTCGACCACGTCGCCGTCGACCTCGCGCCGCCCGTCTTCGCGGCTTCGGTTGTGCTCGGAGCGTGCTCCGCGATTGAAAAGACCCATACCCTCGCGATTATTCGCACGCGGCCAGGGCTTTCCTCCCCCTGAATCGGAACCGGCCGCCGCCCGTGCGCGCGGCGCGGGCACGGGCGCGTTCAAGACCGAGCGCACGGGCACGTGTACTAGCCTCCGACCCTTGCCCGGCTTGCTCGACAAGCGGCTGGTGATCGTCACCGGCAAGGGGGGTGTCGGCAAGTCGACGGTCTCGCTCGCGCTCGCGCGCGCCGCGGCGCGCCGCGGCATGCGGACGATCCTCTGCGAGGTGTCCGCCCAGGAGCATCTCTCCCAGGTCTTCCATCGCGCCCAGGTCGGCTACCACGAGGTCGAGCTGGACGAGGACCTGTGGGCGATCTCGATCGACCCGGACGAGTCGATGCGCGAGTACGTGCTGCTTCAGCTCAAGGTCCGGGCGATGCGCGACCTGCTCTTTCGGTTGCCGGTCTTCACCTACCTCGCCGCGGCCACCCCCGGGCTCAAGGAGCTGGTCACGATCGGCAAGATCTGGGAGCTGACGCTCGACGACCGCAAGGTCAAGGGCGGCGAGCGGTATGACCTCGTGGTCGTCGACGCGCCGGCGAGCGGTCACGGGGCGGGCTTCCTGCAGACGCCGCGCACGTTCGCCAACGTCGCCAGGGTCGGGCCGATGCGCCAGCAGGCCGAGACCCTGGACGCCTTCATCCGCGATCGCCGGCGGACGGGCGTCGCGGTGGTTGCGCTACCAGAGGAGATGCCGGTCAACGAGACCGCGGCGCTCGAGCGCGAGCTCGCCGATCGCGTCGGGGTCGAGGTCACGCGAATCTTCTGCAACGGGCTCTACCCCGAGCGCTTCGCCGAGTCCGAGCTGGAGCTGGTCGGCAGCGTCGCGGAGCGCGAGGCGAGGCCGGAGGCGGTCGGCGCTGGCGCGGAGCGCGAGGCGAGGCTGGTCCGCGCGGCCTGCCGGGCGGCGCTCAGCGAGAGCGGGCGCGCCACCGACCAGCGCCACCAGCTCGCCCGCCTCGAGGAGAGCTGCGCCGCGCCGGTGACCCGGCTTCCCTACCTGTTCGCCCCGGAGCTCGGCGCCGAGGAGATCGACGTGCTCGCCGACCGGGTGGCGTGAGACGCCGGCGCCAAACCGGCGCGGCGATCGTGCCGCCGGCGACCCGGGAGCCCGGCTGATGGCATCGATCGCGGAGTTGCTCGAGGGCAAGCGCGTCTGCATCTGCGCCGGCTCGGGTGGGGTCGGCAAGACGACGAGCGCGGCGGCGATCGCGGCCGGGATGGCCGCCCGCGGCAAGCGGGTCGCCGTGCTGACCATCGATCCGGCCAAGCGGCTGGCCGACTCGCTCGGCATGCCGGAGCTGGGCAACGTCGAGCGCCGGGTCGATCCCGAGCTGTTCGCCGCCGCCGGCATCGATCCCGGGACGGGCGAGCTGTGGGCGATGATGCTCGACGCGAAGCAGACGTTCGACGAGGTGATTCGCAAGAACGCCCCCGACGCCGAGACTCGCGAGCGCATCCTCTCAAACCGCATCTACCAGCAGCTCTCGGCCGCGCTCGCCGGCTCGCAGGAGTACATGGCGATGGAGAAGCTGTATGAGATCCATGCCGACGACCGCTACGACCTGCTCGTCCTGGACACGCCGCCCAGCCCCAACGCGCTCGACTTCCTCGACGCTCCTCGCCGGCTGCTCCAGTTCATCGAGGGGCGCGCCCTGCAGGTCTTCCTCAAGCCCACCGGGCTGGGGATGCGGGTCTTCGGGCGCGGCGCCTCGGTGATGTTCTCGATCCTGCGCCGGATCACCGGCGTCGACCTGCTCGAGGACCTGGCCGAGTTCTTCGGCGCGTTCGGCGGCATGGTCGGCGGGTTCCGCGAGCGGGCCCGCAGGGTCGGCGAGCTGCTCGCCGACCCCGAGACGTCGTTCGTGCTGGTCTGCGGAGCGCAGGACGAGCCGGTCGCCCAGGCGCTGCGATTCCACGACAAGCTGGTCGAGTCGAAGCTCCCGTTCGCGGGCGCGATCGTCAACAAGGTGCACTACGGCGGTGAGCTCGGCTCCGAGGGCGCCGACCTGGTGCCCGCCCTGCGGGCCGAGCTCGGTGACGACGGGCTGGCCCGTCGCGTGGCCGCCAACTTCGCCGACTTCACGGCGCTGGCGTCACATGACCGGCACAACATCGAGCGGCTGGCCGCGGCGCTCGGGACCGACGCGGTGATCGAGGTCCCCTACCTCGATCACGACGTCCACGACCTCTCGGGCCTGGTCGAGATCAACCGCTACCTGTTCGCCTCCGGTGAGAAGGAGCGGGCTGTCACCGTGGCCCGATAGCCCCGTGGCTCCCCGGTCCGAAGGATCGCAGGCCGAAGCGACCCGGGTTGGCCGGGTCGCTTGGCCTGCTCTTCCTGGGTGATCGGAGGAAGCTCTCAGGCGCTCAGTCCAGGCGCCTCAACGGCGGCGCGGCTCGGCTTCGCTTTTGCTCCGCCTCACGAGACCCGCGCTCCGCGCGCACGGCGCCGGCGGTCGTAGGCGATTTCGCTCACGTTCCACTCGGTGGTCTCCGGCGGTGGGAACAGGTCGGCGACGCGGTCGTGGTGGGCCTTGCGCTCGGCGCGGGTCTGCTCGATCAGCCTCAGCACGGGGCTCGGGCCGCGGGCGCCCTCGGCCGCCTCGCCACGCTCGTCGTCGGGCTCGCGCTGGGGGGCCGAGCTTCGGTCGGCGGCCCCGGCCTCGGGCGAGGGGACCAGCTCGATCTGCGCCGTCTCGGGCTCGGTATCGCCCGCAAGTATCCGTCGTGCTCTCGCGATCACCGTCTCCTCCTCGTGCTCGGGGCCCGGCTCAGAGGAGATTCGGCGGTCGAGCTCGGATACCTCCTCGGCGATCCCATCAAGCTCGGCCGCCCAGTCGCTCGCGACGAACGATCCGGCCGCCGGCGCCGGCCGCGGCGCCTCGGGCGCGGTTCCCGCCGTGGGTGGGGCGTCCGCTTCCTCGGACCGGGGCTCCACCTCGGACCGGGCCTCCGCATCCGCCGGCCGGGCCTCCGTCTCCTCCTCCTCCTCATCGACGGGCTCGAGGTCCCATTCGGTCGTCCCGCCGCGCTGCTCGGTGGTGCCGTCGCCGACCGCGAACCCATCGGCGAGCAGGATCTCGTCGGCGGTCGTGCGCAGGTCGGACCCGAGGTGCCCGACCGCGGCGTCGGTGAGGATCGCGCGCAGCAGGTCCTCCAGCGCGGAGGCGGTCTCGGCGGGGGTCATCGCGCCGGCGCTCGGCGCCGGCTCGCCGCTCCACAGCTCACGCTCGAGCCCGATCGCACGGTCGACGACCGCCTTGACCTCGGCGCGGCGGGCCGGCTCGGCGCAGAGCGCGGCGACACGCATCGGCACGCCGAGGTCCGCCGGGCCGGCGCCCTCGAGGAGGAAGCGAAGGGCGAGCAGATGATCGTTCAGCGCCTCGATCACCACGTTGCGCTCGAGCCCAGCCTCGAAGCGCGCCGTGGCGCGGGCGAGCATCGCCGGGAACCCCGGTCGCTCGCTGGCGCGCCGGCTGAAGGGAGTGCTCGGCGCGGCGAGCGCGCGCGAGAAGGCGGCCAGGTCGCCGAGCTCGGTCTCGGCGAGGCGATAGCCGCCGGGGCGCGGTCGCCCGGCGCCGGTCCCGACTCGCCGCCAGCGATCGCCGGCGCCCCGCGCCCAGGCATGCGGTCCGAGCCCAACGCCACCGGCCTTGAACAGCCTCAGCGTCGTGATCAGGCTGCGGAAGGCCTCGACCGCCGCCAGCCCTCGCTCGGCGCCGTCGAGGTCGTCCTCGATTCGGGCGGCGGCGAGGAACGCCGGCTCCCAGGGCGAGACGCCGAGCCCCTCGCTCGAGCGCGCCTCCGGGGGAACGTCGACGGTGTCGGAGCGCAGGATCGAGACGGTCGCGAGATCGAGCCGCCCGACCGGCATCTGTAGGCCGCGCAGCGGCACGATCACGTCGATCTCTCCCACCTCGGCCTCGCCTTGGACCTGTAGCTCCTCGATCGCGGCCTCGAGTCGGGCGTCGTCGAGCGTGAAGTCGAGGCTGTCCATCCACAGCCGGCAGAGGAAGACGAGCCCGGCGAGCTCGGCGCGCCGGCGCGGCTCGGCCGGGACCGCGACGCCCATCTCCTCGAGGTAGACCCCGGCCAGGCCGGCGGCCTCGAGCGCGGCGCATGAGGCGCCGAACGAGTCGAGTCGGCGCAGCTCGCCGGCGTGGTCGCGGATGAAGCGCTCGGTCTGCGGCTCGTAGCGGCACAGGGGCGACCCGTCGCCCGGCTCGCGGACCTCGTAGGGGACGTCCTCGCCGGCGCGGACCAGCTCGTGCAGGCACAGGGCCGCGTCCTCGGCCATCGCCACGAGCCCCTCTCTGACCACCAGATCGCGCATGCGCCAAGCTTCGCGCGGCCCGAGGGCGCTCCTTCACTGCAAGCCGGGTTGCATCACAGCGCCGATGAACGGCCTACTAGCCTAGACGCCCTCGCCTGCCCGGCCGTGCCCGTGGCCGTGGCCCGGTTCGCCCCGGAGGTGCGCGCCGCCGCGCCTGCCCAAACGTCGAGGTTTCTAATCTCGGCGGTCGAGGGCGGCGGCCGGGCTGGCAGCTGGTGCCGCGTCCAGCAATGCAGGCCCGCTTCTGGCGAGCGAAAGGCGAGCGTGGCTAGGACGCAGGAAGTCCGAGTAGCAGCGCTACTCGGGCGACCGAGGACGACGCCAGGCGAAACCTTGCAGCCGCCAGAACGGGACCTGCATTGGTGGACGGGGCACTAGACGGCGACCACGGCTCGCACCCGCCCGTCGGCGGTGCGCAGCCAGCGATTTCCGTAGCGCCGCATGTCCTCGATCAGGGGCACGAGCGCGAGCCCCTTCTCGGTCAGCGCGTACTCGACCCGTGGCGGAACCTCGGGATAGGTGTGGCGCTCGACGATCCCATGCTCCTCGAGCGCGCGCAGCCGCAGCGAGAGCGTGCGCGGGCTGATCCCGGCGAGCGAGCGTTCGAGCTCGCAGAACCGCCGACTCTCGTCGGCGAGGTCGCGGATCACGAGGAGCGTCCACTTGCCGGAGATGATCTCGGCGGTACGACAGACTGGACAGGTGGGATCCAACATCGTGCCCTGGTACTCGGGGCCGGGAGGAACGACTTCGGGGTTCGAGCAAGGCTCCCGCGCCACCGCGAGTATAGCTCAATGCTTTACCAACTGAAGTGCCTCAGGGGAGCGCGGCGAGAGGCGAGCCGGGCAAGGAGGCAGGGAGCGTGGCGTGCTTCGCACGCGAGCGACCGACGACGCCGCCAGGCGCGAGCTATCGCCGCGCTACGCGACTTCGCGGAGCTTTTGGGCCTCCGCGAGCGACTGAAGCTTCTTCAGCGACTGGTTCTCGATCTGGCGGATCCGCTCGCGGGTGACGTTGAAGGTGCGCCCGACCTCGTCCAGGGTCCGCGGGTGCTCGCCGCCGAGCCCGTAGCGCAGCTCGAGCACCCGGCGCTCGCGGTAGGAGAGGTTCTCAAGCGCCTCGCGCAGGGCCTCCTTGGTGAGCAGGTCGGCGGCGCGCTCGAACGGCGACTCGGCCTTCTCGTCGGCGATGAACTGGCCGAACTCCGACTCCTCCTCGTCGCCGACCGGCTTCTCGAGCGAGACCGGGGCCTGCGCCGAGCGCTTGATCTGATCGACCTCCTCGGGGTCGATGCCGGTGACCTCGGCGATCTCCTCGGGGGTCGGCTCGCGGCCGAGCTCGGTGACCAGCTTGCGCTCGGCGCGACCGATCTTGTTCAGCTTCTCGACCACGTGCACCGGGATCCGGATCGTGCGCGCCTTGTCGGCGAGCGCGCGGGCGATCGCCTGGCGGATCCACCAGGTCGCGTAGGTCGAGAACTTGTAGCCGCGCCGCCAGTCGAACTTCTCCACCGCCCGGATCAGGCCCAGGATCCCCTCCTGGATCAGGTCGAGGAAGGGCAGCCCCTGATTGCGGTAGTTCTTCGCGATCGAGACGACGAGCCGCAGGTTCGACTCGACCATCTTCTGCTTGGCGTCGAGGTCGCCGCGCTCGATCCGCTTCGCCAGGTCGACCTCCTCCTGGGCGGTCAGCAGGCGGACCTTGCCGATGTCCTTGAGGAAGAGCTGGAGCGAGTCGGTGGTCATGTCCGGCTTCAGGTCCAGCGCGGTCTGCTTGCGCCGCTTGCCCCGCTTGGGCTCGGGTCGCTCGGCGTCCGGGGCGGCCGCCTGAGCAGGATCGACGTCGTCGACCATCTCCACGCCCTGGCCCTCGAGGTAGCCGTAGAGCTCCTCGATGTCGCCCTCGTCGACCTCCACCTCGGCCAGCGCCTGGGCGACCTCGCCATAGGCGACCACGCCCTCCTGCTGGCCCTTGGTGACGAGGTTCTTGACTTCCTCGAGCTCCTGAAGTTCCGCGATCAGCATCGGTTGGCTACGTCTCCCTCTCGGTTCTGTCTCGATCGTGGTCGTGCGCGGTCGCATCCGGGTGAGCCAGCCTCGCGACGCCCCTGCCTCGCAAGCGTATCTACCGCCTCTCGCGACATGCTCAAACGTGTGTTCGGATCGTAGTCACTATACTTTGTGTAGTCAAGGTCTGGCACGCTCGTACCATCCGCCCCTCGACCTTCCGGCCGGCCGTAGGGCGAGCTTCAACACCGATACCCGCGGGTGGTTACTCGCAATCGCAAAGCGGGCGTCCGGGATTCGCGATGGAATACGGACATGACCGAGGACCGCAGCGAGGATAGCCCCGAGCAGCCGAGCGTGTTCGCGAACCTGCCCGGGTCCCGCCCCGGGACTCGCAGCCCGCGGCGCAAGAGCGCCGTGAGCGAGACCACCGCGGCTCCAGGGCGGGACGCCGAGCGCGACGCGCTCCCGGCGGCCCGACGAACGACGGCGCCGCCGGCTCGGCCGGGTCCCGGAGGCGACCGGGGGGCCGAGCCCGGCGGCGACCAACGCACCGCGCCCGACGACGGCCGGCGCGCCGAGCCGCCCGGGCAAGACGCGCGCGCGCCGGACGAGTCCGACGCCGATCCGGGCGCCGGACTCGAGGACCTCGCCTGGGCGGGGGTGGCGGCCGCGGCCGAGGCGGCGACGATCGGCGTGCGCCTCGCGAGCCGGGCGATGGAGGCGCTGCGCGGCTCGGATCGGCGGTGAGGCGCGGGTACCTGCGCCTCTTCTGGGAGCGGGCCTACCGCGAGAACATCACGGGCATGGCGGCGATGGTCGCCTTCAACCTGGCGCTGGCGCTGTTTCCGTTCGCGCTGCTCGTCCTCTTCATCTTCGGCCAGGTGATCAAGAACCCGGACGTCGAGGCGAGCGTGCTGCGCGACCTGCAGAGCATCTTCCCCGCCGTCGAGGAGGACTCGCTGGCCAGCGTCGTCGACCGGATCCGCGACAGCTCGACGACGATCGGCGTGATCGCGGCGCTGGGCGCGATCTGGATCGGCGCCTCGTTCTGGGGCGCGATGGACACCGCGTTCTGTCGCATCTACCACGTCGAGTGTCGCGGCTGGTTCGAGCAGAAGCGCTTCGCGCTGGTGATGCTGCTTGTCGTGATCGGCTTCCTGGCCGCGAGCGTGGTGGTCCCGGTGGCCGAGGGCGTGCTCGCCTCGGGGACCAGCAACCTGCCGTTCGGCCTCGACGAGGTCGGCGGCCTGCGCAGCGCCCTGGTGCTCGCCGCCGCGCTCTCGGTGACCTTCGCCATCTGCACGCTGATCTATTACTTCGTGCCCAAGGGACACGTGCCGTGGGCGGGCGTCTGGCCGGGGGCCACGTTCGTGACCGCGACGATGGCGATCGCGAACGCCGTCTTCCCGCTCTATCTCACCCAGTCGAGCGTCGACCAGATCGGCGGCGCGCTTGGCTTCATCCTCGTCGCCCTGCTCTGGTTCTATCTGATCAGCCTCGCGCTGCTGGCCGGCGCGGTGATCAACGCGCTGCGCTATGAGCGCCACGACACCGGCAGCGTCGAGGAGGAGCGGGCCCGGGCCTTCGCCGAGGAGGAGTGAGCGCCGGCGCCGCCGGCGCGGCCTCAGTCAGCCGTAACGGCCCCCGGTGACCTCGCGCAGCTTCGCCTGGTCGTGGCGCGCGCTGACCGTGCGCACCGTGTTCGACCGCGAGCGCATGACGAGCGACTCGGTGGAGGCCTTGCCCCCGCGCCGGTAGCGAACGCCCTCGAGCAACTCGCCGTCGGTGACGCCGGTGGCGGCGAAGAAGACGTCCTGGCCGGAGACGAGCCGATCGACGTCGAGGATCTCGTCGAGGTCGTAGCCGCCGTCGAGGGCGGCCTGGCGCTCGGCGTCGTCGCGAGGCCACAGGCGGCCGAGCAATTGGCCCCCCAAGCACTTGATCGCGGCGGCCGACAGCACCCCCTCGGGCGTGCCCCCGATTCCCCACAGGAGGTCGACGCCGGCGTCGGCCGAGACCGCGAACAGGGCGGCTGAGACGTCGCCGTCGCTGATCAACCGGATGCGCGCCCCGAGCTCGCGGACCTCGGCGACCGCCCGCTCGTGGCGCGGTCGGTCGAGCATGATGATCGTCACGTCGCCCACCGACTTGCCCTTGCGCTCGGCCACCCGCGCGACCACCTCGGCGAGCGGCTCGGTGAGGCTCAGGCAGTCGGCGATCTCGGAGTTGCCGGCGATCTTCTCCATGTAGACGCAGGGGCCCGGATCGAACATCGTCCCCCGCTCCGAGAGCGCGATCACGCTCAGCGCCGAGGGCATCCCTCGGGCGCACAGGGTCGTCCCCTCGAGCGGGTCGACGGCGATGTCCACCTCGGGCGGGCTGCCGTCGCCGATCTCCTCCCCGTTGTAGAGCATCGGCGCCTCGTCCTTCTCGCCCTCGCCGATCACCACCGTGCCGGCCATCGGCACGGTGTCGAGCAGCAGGCGCATCGCGTCGACGGCGGCGCCGTCCGCTGACTCCTTCTCGCCCTTGCCCACCCACCGCGCAGCCGCCAGGGCGGCCGCCTCGGTCACCCTGACGAGCTCGAGGGCGAGGTTGCGATCGGGCTTCTCGCCGGAGCGCTGATCGTGGGAGATGACGCCCATCGATCTACACCGTGCCCGGGGCCTTGCGCGTCTTGCGCGGGGCGCTTTCGACCGAGCGGGTGAATCCGGTGGCCGCGATCCCGAGCGCGGAGATCAGCGCGATCCAGTACCCGTAATCGAGGCCGACCCCGAACGTTGACCCGGGCCGGTCGATGACCCCGTTGTAGAGGATGAGGACGAAGGCGGCGAAGCCGACCACCATCGTCATCTCGCCGGGCGCCCAGGAGAGCCGGTGGCCGCGGACCAGGATCCAGGCGAGGATCAGCGGCGCGAGCGCCGCCGCGAGCAGCAGCCAACGCAGGATCGGGAAGGTCTCGAAGCCGGTGCAGCTGTAGTCGCCGTCGCCGCAGATGAACGCCCCGTCGGGGTTGTCTATTCGCGTCTGCGAGTGGGTCAGTGAGAACCACGGCAGGAACAGGATGCTGACCACCAGCAGCAGCGCCGCGAGGCCGCCGAGCAGCACCCTGGTCCGATTGAGGCGCGAGAAGTCCAACCGCGGCCGAGCCTATCTGACCGTCGTGCTCACGTCGCGGCCACGGTCGACTACCCTCGCGCGCAGAATGAGGCGCTGGGGACTGACGCTGCCACTGACCGGAGTCGCGCTCGATGCTCAGGCGGATCTCGTGCGCCGTGCCGAGGCGGCGGGCTACACCGACCTGTGGAGCGGTGAGACGAGCGGCCCGGACGGCTTCACCCCGCTCGCCTTTGCCGCGGCAGCCACCGAGTCGGCGCGACTCGGCACCGGGGTCGTCGGCGTCTTTCAGCGCGGGCCGGCGCTCCTCGCCCAGCAGGCTGCGGCGCTCGCCGACGGCTCGGGCGGGCGCTTCGCGCTCGGGATCGGCGCCTCCTCGGATCGGATCGTCGCGGGCTGGAACCGGATCCCGTTCGAGCGCCCGCTGTCGCGGGTCTCCGAGACCGTCGACTTCCTGCGCGCCGCGTTCGCCGGCGAGCGGACCGAGACCGGCTTCAGACTCGAGCAGCCCCCGGCCGAGCCGCCGCCGATCGTGCTCGCCGCGCTGCGCGGGCGGATGCTGCGCCTCGCGGTCGCCAAGGGCGACGGGGCGTTCACCAACTTCCTCCCGCTCTCGGGGCTGCCCCGGGTGGTCGAGCAGCTCGAGGGCGCGCCCGAGGGCTTCGAGCTGCTCTGCCGCTTCTTCTGCCTGCCCGGCGAGCGCGAGCAAGTCGAGCCGCTCGCTCGCTTCATGTTCTCCTCCTACGTGACCGTCCCCGTCTACGCCGCGTTCTACCGCTGGCTCGGACACGGTGAGGCGATCGCCGAGATGTGCGCGGCCTGGGAGGGGAAGGACAGAAAGCGCGCGGCAGAGGCCGCGCCGTGGCGGCTGATCGAGGACATGTTCATCCTCGGGTCGCCCGAGGAGATGCACGAGCGGATCGACGAGTTCGTCGCCGGCGGGATCACCCTCCCGGTGCTGACCCCGATCACGACGCCGGACAAGCTGGGCGAGCTGATCGAGGCGCTGGGCCCCGGACCGTAGCGCTGGGCGCTCACGCTGCGTCGGCCGGCAGCAGGGTAAACGCCGGGCCGCCTGAGAGCGGGCGCATCGCGCGGAAGTGGCGCTCGTCGAGGGTGGCGATCGAAGTGGTCCCGAGGCGGTCGGCGAGCGCGACCAGAGAGCCGTCGGTGAGGCTCACCCCGAGATCCGCGTATGCCTCGGCAACCTCGGCCGCTCGGCGGACGAGCTCGGGGTCCCCCTCGAGCGGGAAAGCTCCGGCGATCAGGTCCTTGCGAAACGCGCGTATAGCCGCGGGCCCCGCCCGGGGCAGGACGAGATCGACCTCGGCGAGAGCAAGCGGAGTCGTCCACGTCGGTTCGTCGACATCGCGGTACCACCCCGCCACCGCGGCGTGGTTGCGGTCCCGCCCGTCGATCAGCGCGATGATCGCGGACGCGTCGAGGGCGATCATTGCTCTTCGACGA
Source organism: Solirubrobacterales bacterium (assembly GCA_009379895.1). Taxonomy (GTDB): domain Bacteria; phylum Actinomycetota; class Thermoleophilia; order Solirubrobacterales; family 70-9; genus WHSW01. Next base: position 26,412 of record WHSW01000013.1, on the reverse strand, counting down.
GGGCCTCGCGCGCGTAGCGATCGACGTGGTCGGCGAGGTCACCGGGCCCCTCGCCGATGCCGATCGCGGTGATGCGTGGCGGGCTGGGCGCATCCTCCGCGCGCCTTGCCAGCGCCTCTCGGATGATCGCCGATTTGCTTCTGCCCTCCGCCGCGGCCAGCCGGGCGATCGCCCGATCGATCTCCGGCTCGAGGTAGATGCTGGTCTTCTTCATCGCGGTATAGGGTACCCTACGTTCCGTTCGAAGGGCGGGGAGGTCGCGGGGGGCCGGGGCCGGATCAGGCGACCGGCCGCGCCAGTGAGAGCGCGTAGAGCTCCTCCGGATCGGTCCACCAATCGGTCAGCTCGAGCCCGGCGTCGGCGTAGCTGGATTCGAGGCGCTCGCGCGTGAACTTGGTCGAGACCTCGGTCCGCATCTCCTCGTTGCGCGAGAAGTGGACCCGCATGTCGAGCGCGGTGACGTCGGAGAACTGCTCGGTGAGCGAGCGCAGCCGGATGTCGATCCACTCGTTGTCGGCGTCCCAGAAGGCGACGTGCTCGAACTGCTCGGGCTCGAAGTCGGCCTCGAGCTCGCGGTTGAGCACGCTCAGGACATTGCGGTTGAACTCCGCCGTGATCCCGGCCGAGTCGTTGTAGGCGGCCTCGAGCACCCCCTGGCCCTTGACCAGGTCGGTGCCGAGCAGAAAGCGGTCGCCCGGGTACATCAGGGTCGCGATCCGGGCCAGGAACGAGCGTCGCGGCCCGGGCCTGAAGTTGCCGATCGTGCCGCCGAGGAAGGCGATCAGCGCGCCCTCCTCGCGCGGCACCCGCTCGAGGTGCGTCTCGTAGTCACAGATCACCCCGTGCACCCGCAGGTCGTCGTACTCGCCGACCAGCTCGTCGGCGACCCGGCGGGTGATCTCCTCGGAGATGTCGACCGGGACGTAGGTCTCCAGCGTGCCGGCGGCGCTCATCGCCTCGAGCAGGCAGCGGGTCTTGGCGGCCGCCCCGGAGCCGAGCTCGATCAGCGTCGTGGGCCGCGCCGCGGCGACGATCTCGACCGCCTCCGCGTCGAGGATCGCGCGCTCGGCGCGGGTCGGGTAGTACTCGGGCAGCTCGGTGATCGCCTCGAAGAGGGCCGAGCCGCGCTCGTCGTAGAAGTACTTCGGCGGGATCTCCTTGAACGGGCAGGAGAGGCCCTCGCGGACGTCCTCGACCATGCCGGCCCAGGTCCCGCCCTCGGGAAGGTGGACCTCGATCTCGATCTGGTCGGCCGCGGCGGCCATTTACCGGGCTTCCCCGCCATCGCCGGCGGGTGCGGGGTTCCCGGGGGGCATCGCACCCGTGGTCAGGATTCGCCTCATCTACGCGTCCCTTACGCAACGAAGGCCGGAGAAGATCTGTGAGCGCTCGGCGAGGTCCCAGTTTCGAAAGCTGGTCCGGATCACGTCGCGTCGCGTGGCCCAGGCGCCGCCGCGCAGGACCTTGTGGCCCTCGCCGAAGAACGCCTGCGAGTACTCGGGGTAGGGAAATGCCGCGAAGCCCGGATAGCCGGCGAGCTCCGACGAGGTCCACTCCCAGACGTCGCCGAGCATCTGCACCGCCCCCGAGCCCGACGCCGCCTCGCCGTAGGAGCCCGCCGGTGCGCAGCCGAAGGCGAGCTGGTCGAGGTTGGCGCGCTCGCGGTCGGCGCCGGCCGCCGCCGCCTCCCACTCGAGCTCGGTCGGCAGCCGCTTGTTCGCCCAGCGCGCGAACGCCTCGGCGCGATGCCAGTCGACGTGGATCACGGGCCGGCCCGGATCGAGCGGGCGGCGGCGACCGAAGACCGTGGTCAGCCAGCCGCCCTCGCCGTCTCGCTCCCAGTACATCGGCGGCTCGGCGCCGGTGTCGGCGACGAACTCCGCGAAGGCGGCATTGGTGACCGGCGTGCGGTCGATCTCGAAGGCGGCCAGCTCGACCGCGTGGCGCGGGCGCTCGTTGTCGTAGGCGAAGCCGTCGCCGGCCGCCCCGACCTCGTAGGTGCCCGCCTCGACGCCGACCATCTCGGGGCCATCGACGACCGGCTCCCCCGCGACCGTGCCGTCGATCCGCGCGGGCTCATAACCGTCGACCATCTGCAAGAGCTGGAGCATGGTCTCGTTGTGCTGGTGCTCGTGGGCGAGGATCAGCTCGTAGGCGAAGCCGTCGCGAAGCAGCGGGTCGTCCGATCCCTCCAGGTCGAGCGCGTCGAGGACGTCGAGGGTGCGCTCGCGGACCTCGCCCATGTAGCGGCGCAGCTCGTCGCCGCGCAGGATCGGCAGCTCGCTGCGGGTGGCACGGGGGTTCTCGATCGCGTCGTAGAAGCGCCCGAGCTCACCGCGCATCGGCTCGCGGCCGCGGATCGTCTGCACCAGCCAGAGCTCCTCGAAGTTGGCGATGTGCCCGAGGTCCCAAGCGAGCGGGCTGAGGATCGGCGAATAGGCGGCGTTGAGCTGCTCGTCGGCGAGCGGCTCGATCAAGAGCAGGGTACGGTCGCGCGCCTCGGCGAGGCGGTCCGCGATTCGCTGACTCAGGTTGGCCTGCGCAGTCGGCGAGATGGACGGAGGCTACCCAGGTCGATCCGCCGACCGCGCCGCGGAACGTCGATAGGGTGCCGGCCGCATGAGAATCGAGGGCACCAACGCGCTCGTCGTCGGCGGCGCCTCCGGGCTCGGGGAGGCGACCGCGCGGCGCCTGCATCGAGAGGGCGCGCGGGTCACGATCGCCGACCTGAACGTCGAGCGGGGCTCGGCGCTGGCCGCCGAGCTCGGCGAGGGCGCCGCCTTCGCGGCCGCGAACGTGCTCGAGGCCGAGCAGGTCGAGGCCGCGGTCGCCGCCGCCGCCGAGGCGGGCGCGCTGCGGGTCTCCGTCTGCTGCGCGGGCATCGGCTGGGCCGAGCGCACGGTCTCCAAGCGGGGGCCACACGACCTCGAGATCTTCGCCAACGTGATCAAGGTCAACCTGATCGGGACCTTCAACGTCCTGCGCCTGGCCGCCGCCGCGATGGTCGCCAACGAGCCCGACGAGGGGGGCGAGCGCGGCGTCTGCCTCAACACCGCCTCGATCGCGGCCTACGACGGCCAGATCGGCCAGGTCGCCTACTCGGCGTCGAAGGGCGGCATCGTCGGCCTCACGCTGCCGGCCGCCCGCGACCTCGCCGGCCGCGGCGTGCGCGTGATGACGATCGCCCCCGGCCTCTTCGACACCCCGCTGCTCGCCGCCCTGCCGGCCGATCAGCGCCAGGCGCTCGGCGCCGGCATCCCATTCCCCTCGCGCCTCGGCCTGCCCGCCGAGTACGCGGACCTGGTCGCGGCGATCGTCGCCAACCCGATGCTCAACGGCGAGACGATCCGCCTCGACGGGGCCCTGCGCATGCCACCACGCTGAGCCGAGGCTGAGTCCGCCCATGGCGCACGACGTGGCACAGATCGTGGTACGGTTTGTGCGTGGGTTCGAAGGTCGTCAGGGCGCGCCTGGACGAGCCCTCGGCGCGGGCTCTCGGCGTCTTGGTGCGCGAGGGCCGCAACGAGTCCGAGGCGGTGCGTGCTGCGCTCGTCGAGGCCGGTCGGCGACGCGAGCGACGATCCGCGCTCGCCGCCGAGGCCCAGCGGCTCGCGACCGATCCCGGCGACACCCGCGAGCGCCGCGCGGTGATGGCCGACATGGACGCCGTCGCCGCCAACTGGCCCGAGTGACGCGGGGCGAGATCTATCGCATCCGGCTTCCGCGTCGCCGCGGCCGCGAGCAAGCCGGCCCGCGCTACGCCGTGATCGTTCAGGCCAGCGAGCTGCTCGGGCTCTCGATCGTGATCGTCGCCCCGACATCGCAAAGCGCCGCGCCCGCCACCTTCCGACCCGAGATCGAGCTCGCGGGCCACTCGACCCGGGTCCTCGTCGAGCAGCTGCGCGCGGTCGACCTCGAGCGACTCGATGAGCTCGCGGGCCGGCTCTCGGCGCAAGAGCAACGAGAGGTCGACGAAGGGCTCGCGCTGATCCTCGACCTCGACTGATCCGGTGGCCCCGGGACGCGTTCCACCGGCTCGGTGGAGGTGCTCAGGTGCCCTCGGACTCTGGATCGCGGTAGACCTCCTTCTCCCACGGCGGGCTGACCGCGAAGTCGACGTCGCCCGCGCCCTCGGCGATCGGCTCGATCGGGATCAGCAGCAGGTCGGGCGCCGGTGTGTAGCGATCGGAGTCGTCGTCGTCGGCGACGTGGCCCGCGTGGCTGCCGCCCGAGACGTAGAGGCTGCCGGTGAACGGCCCCCACCCCGACTGCGACCAGATCCCCGCGTCGCTGCCCCAGTTGCGGACCCCGCCCTCGTAGTTGTAGGAGTGGTGGGAGCTGGCTCGGGCGTCGGTCTCGGCCCCGATCCGCACCTGGAACGATTCCCAGTCGTCGTGGTGGTAGCCGGCCGGGCCCCAGGGGTCGGTCTTGCTGTCGGGGTAATAGAGCCAGTACTGCAGGTAGAGGTTGCCGGCACGCTCGCCCGAGCAGTCGGCGCCGGCGTCGAGCGTGGCGGCGGGATCGGCGCGGCAGTCGACCACGTGCACGAAGGCGGCCGCCGGCAGGCCCGAGAAGGTCCGCGAGACGGCGCCGTCGGGCGGGCCGAGGGCGCAGTCGTCGCTGCGACAGTCGCGGTAGTCGATCGGCAGGTCGAGCATCCCGTCCTCGTACCGGATCGTCGGCGCGTGCTCGCCCGCCAGCGCCGCGACCTCGGCGCCGTAGGCGACCGCGAGCTCGGAGCCGCCGCCCCCGCACGACCCACCCAAGCCGACCGCGCAGACGATCCGCGAGCCGATCGACTCCGCCAACGCGATGCCCGGCACCGCCATGCCCGCCAGCCCCGCGAGCGCTGCGGCCAGCAGCGAGACAACGAGGACCAGTCCGACCCATTCGACGGTGGACTGTCCGCGCTCGTCGACGACCCGTGACACGGGCGCGACGCTAGGTCGCCCCGGCGCGCGCGTGGGCAGGCGATCGTGCCGAGTCCGAGGCGCGGGTTTGCCGATAGTGCGGCGTCCGGTGGTTACGGTGCGCGGATGGCGGGACCCGGCGGTCGCCAGGCGAGGACGACTCGCGCTGCGCGCTCGCACCGCGCCCTTCGGGCGCTGGCGAGCAATGGCAGCGCCATTGCCGCTACCGAGGACGCGGCATGGCGGCCGAGCGGGACCGCCAAGCGTGTGCCGTGACTGCCGGACGGTGCACTAGAGTCGCGCCGTGGCCGACCGGGATTTCGAGGGGCTTCCGCGCAAGGAGGGGCGCGGCTGGCGCTTCTACGTGATCGTCGTAGCGATCGTCCTGCTGGCGATCTTCGTGATCCAGAACTGGCAGACGGTCCCGGTCGAGTTCCTGTTCACGACCGTCGACACGCCCCTGTTCTTCGCCCTCGTCGTCGCCGGCGCGCTGGGCGCCGTGATCGGCTGGGCGTTGCCGCACGTGCGCCGCGGCCGCCGCCGCGAGCGCGAGCTCGATCGCGACCAGTGAGGCCGAGCGTCCCCGGGCTCAGCCGCGTGGTTGCGCGGAGGCCCGGCCGTCGCCCGAGATCGGGCCCCGGGGTCCGGGCAGGCCGCTCCGGCGCCGCGGCGACCGCGCGGTCAGCCGCGAGCGCCCGGTCAGGAACCGTCGCCTGGGCCTCGCCCGCGCGGAGCCCGACCGACCATCACGCCGCTTCCCGTCGAGCGCCGACGAGGCGATGGTCGCGATCAGCGGACGGGTCATCTCGGTCCCCCTTGGATTCGCATCTGCGCACGACCGTAGGCGCGCCGCGGCCAAAAGGCACCGGGTGATCCCCTAGCTCCAGCGGCGCGAGACCCTTGCCCGCGCCCCCCGGCGGCCCTAGGGTGAGCTCGGCGTGCTTTTAGGAAGGGGAGTCGAGCTCGACCGCATCGAGGCGTTGCTCGCGGGGGCGCGGTCGGGCCGCGGCGGCGCGCTGATCGTGCGCGGGGACCCCGGGATCGGCAAGACGGCCCTGCTCGAGGCCGCCCGCGAGCGCGCCGACGGGATGACGATCGCGCGGGCGTCCGGGTTCGAGTCCGAGGCCCAGCTGCCGTTCGCCGCGCTCGGCGAGCTGGCCGAGCCGATGGTCGACCGGATCCCCGAGCTCCCGGATCCCCAGGCCGCGGCGATCTCCGCGGCGCTCGCCCTGGCGCCGGCCGAGCAGGTCGTCAACGAGCGGTTGGCGACCTTCGCGGGCTTTCTCGGGCTGATCCGCTCCGCGACCCGCGAGCGCGCGATGCTGATCCTGGTCGACGACGCGCACTGGCTCGATCCCCCGTCGGCGGAGTGCCTGAGCTACGCGGCTCGGCGGCTGGGCGACCTGAGCGCGGCGCTGCTGGTAGCGGCGCGGTCCGGCACCGAGACGGAGCCGCTCGGCGGCGTCGCCGAGGAGCTTCACCTCGGTGGGCTCGAGCGCGCCGACGCCCTGACCCTGCTCTCGGTGGCCGACCTGGCGCCTCCGGTGGCGGAGACCGTGGTCGACCTCTCGCTCGGCAACCCGCTCGCGCTGCGCGAGCTGCCCCCGATGCTGTCCGAGGAACAGCGGCGCGGCGCGGCCCCGATCGATCCCGTGCCCGCGCCGGGGGGAGCGCTCGGCGAGGCCTTCGGACGTCGCGTCGCGGCGGCCGGGCCCGACGCTCGGGCGCTGCTGCTCGTCGCCGCCGCGGCCCTCGACCGGCGGCTCGAGCCGGTGATCGCCGCGGCCAGGGACCTGGGGATCCCCGACCAAGCGCTCGAGCCGTGCGAGGCCGCCGGGCTGCTCGAGGCCGACGGTGACGGGTTCCGATTCGCCCACCCGCTCGTGCGCGGCGTCATCTACACGGCGGCCCCCGCCGTCGACCGCCGCCGCGCGCACCGAGTGCTGGCCGACCACACGTCGCCCGATTCCCGCGCCTGGCATCTCGCCGAGGCCGCGATCGGGCCCGACGACGAGGTCGCCGACGAGCTCGATCGCGCCGCACGGCGCGCCGGTGGCCGCGGCGCACATGCCGCGGCGGCCGGGGCGCTCGAGCGCGCGGCGCAGATGAGCTCGGGATCGGCCGCCCGCTTCGGGCGGCTCTACGCCGCCGGCCTCGCCGCCGCGATGGGTGGAGGCTATGAGCGCGCCGCGGTCCTGCTCGAGTCCGCGGCCGAGACGGATGATCCGGCGAGGAGGGCCACGGCCCGCCATCTGCTCGCGATGGTGACCCTCAACGGCGGCATCCGCAGCGGGCTCGACAACCACCGGATGCTCAGCGACGAGGCCGAGGAGATCGCGCCGGCCGACCCGGCGATGGCGGCGCTGCTGCACGCCGATGCCGGGGTGACGGCGACCGTGGTCGGCATCTGCGACATGGTGCTCGAGTCGGCCGAGCGGGCGATCGCGTGCCTCCCGGCGGACGGGCCGGTGTCAATTCGCTGCCAGGCGCATTCGATCCACGGCATGGGGCTCGCCCTCAAGGGCCGGACGGCGGAGGCCGTCGCGGCGCTCGATCGGGCGGGCGCCCTGCTCGCGGAGGTCGAGCCCGTCTCCGCCGCCGCGCAGTCGATCTCGTTCGCGCTCATGGGACGGCTGTGCACCGGCGGCGAGGCGACGCTTCGCGAGGAGACCCGGGGGCTGGCGGCCTCGGCCCGCGAGAGTCGGTCGCTCGGCATCCTGCCCTGGTTTCAGCTCCAGACGGCAGACGCCGCCTACCGGCTCGGCGACTGGGACGAGGCCGACCGCGAGGCCGACGATGCGATCGCCAACGCCGAGGTCTCCGGCCAGCGGGGCCCGCTGTCGATCGCGTTGATCATCCGCGCGCGCATCCACGCCGCGCGCGGCCGCGAGCAGGCCGCGCGCGCGGACGCCCGGCGGGGCGTCGAGATCGCCGAGCCGGTCGGCTACGCCAGCACCCGGGTGTGGTCATTGGCCTGCCTCGGCTTCCTCGAGCTCGGCCTCGGCCGGGCCGAGGCGGCGATCGAGCAGCTCGAGCAGGCGCAGGCGCTCGCGGCGCTGGCGGGGCTCGAGGACCCGGTGCTGATTCCCTGGGCGCCGGACCTGATCGAGGCCTACGTGCGCGGCGGGCGCGGCGCGGAGGCGGCGCGGCTCACCAACTCGCTGGGCGAGCAGGCCGAGCGCAGCGACACCGCGCTGGCGCTGGCCCTCGCCGCACGCTGCCGTGGCCTGGTCGCCGAGCAGGGCTTCGAGCACGAGTTCGAGCGGGCCCTCGAGCTGCACGCCGAGGCGGGCCTGCCCTTCGAGCACGGTCGCACGCTGCTCGCCTACGGTTCGCGCCTGCACCGGGCGCGCCGCCGGGTCGCCGCCCGCGAGCGGCTGCGCTCCGCGCTCGAGATCTTCGAGCGCCTCGGCTCCCCGCCCTGGAGCGAGCAGACGCGCGACGAGCTGCGCGCCGCGGGGGCGATCGAGCGCGGTACCGTCTACGGGCCGGCCGAGCTCACGGCGCAGGAGCTGCGGGTGGCGCTCGCGGTCGCCCGCGGCGCAAAGAACCGCGAGGTCGCCGCCGAGCTGTTCCTGAGCCCGAAGACGATCGAGTTCCACCTCGGCCACGTCTACCGCAAGCTCGAGATCCACTCGCGCACCGAGCTCGCCGCGCTGGTCGCCGCGGGGGAGCTCGGCGACGACGTCGGCTACAGCTCCTGAACCTCCGCGGCGATCTCGGCCGCCGCCTGCTTGGCGTCGGCGAACAGCATGTCGGTGTTCTCCTCGTAGAAGAGGTCGTTGTCGATCCCGGCGAAGCCGGGCGAGAGCGAGCGCTTGATGACGATCACCTGCTGGGCCTCGTCGACCTCGATGATCGGCATCCCGGCGATCGGCGAGTCGGGGTCGTTCTTGGCCGCGGGGTTGGTGACGTCGTTGGCGCCGATCACGACCGCGACGTCGGTGCGCGGCAGCTCGGGGTTGATGTCCTCCATCTCCCGCAGCTTCTCGTAGGGGACGTCGGCCTCGGCGAGCAGCACGTTCATATGCCCGGGCATGCGCCCGGCGACCGGATGGATCGCGTAGTTGACCGTCACGCCGCGCTTCTCGAGCTCATCGGCCATCTCCTTGACCGCGTGCTGGGCCTGGGCGACCGCCAGCCCGTAGCCGGGCACGATCACGACCGAGTCGGCGTAGGCGAGCTTGATCGCCGCGTCCTGGGCGCCGATCGAGGTGTGCGGGCGCTCCTCGCCGCGGGCCGCCGCCCCGCCCGCCGGCCCGCCGCCGAAGCCGGCAAAGAGGATGTTGGCGACCGAGCGGTTCATCGCGGTCGCCATCGCCAGCGTCAGGATCGTCCCCGAGGAGCCGACCAGGGTGCCGGCGACGATCAGCGCGACGTTGTCGAGCGCGAAGCCGGCCGCCGCCGCCGAGAGGCCGGTGAAGGCGTTGAGCAGCGCGATCACGACCGGCATGTCGGCGCCGCCGATCGGCAGCACGACCAGGTTGCCGAGCAGCCCGGCGGCGATCAGGACCGCGATGAACAGGCCCTCCGACGGTGCGTCGTCGTGGTCGATGCCGAGCGCGATGCAGGCGGCGAGGATGCCGATCAGCAGCACGGCGTTGAGCACCTGCTGACCGGGCAGCATCAGCGGCCGGGTCGGGATCAGGTCCTGGAGCTTGGCGAAGGCGATGTTCGAGCCCCAGAAGGAGATCGAGCCGACGACGACGGCGAACAGGATCGGGACCAGCTCGTCGAGCGGGAAGTCCCCGCCGAGGGCCAGGCCGTGGCGCAGCTCCGACCAGGCGATCAGCGCCACCGCGCCGCCGCCGACCCCGTTGTAGAGGGCGACCATCTGCGGCATCTGCGTCATCTGCACGCGGATCGAGGCGATCACCCCGATCGAGCCGCCGATCGCCAGCCCGAGCACGATCAGGCCCCAGTTGCCGATCCCGTCGAGGAGCAGGGTGGCGATCACCGCCACCGCCATGCCCCCGGCGGCGAGTAGGTTGCCGTGCTTGGCCGTCCTCGGATGCGTGCCGCGGCGAATCCCGATGATGAACATCGAGAAGGCGACGATGTAGAGCACCGTGACGGCGTCGCCGCCCGGCTCGAGCACGGCGGGGACCGGCAAGCTCATCCCTTGTCCGACCCGGCCGAACCGGACGCGTCAGCGGAGGATTCGGCCGGCTTTTCCTTCGGGATGTTCGGCCGCTCGCGGCCAAACATCCCGAGCATCCGGTCGGTGACCATGAAGCCGCCGACGATGTTGATCGTCCCGAAGGCGATCGCGATCACGCCGATGATCTCCTCGAGCGCGTCGTCGGCGTAGCCGACGACGATCAGGCCGCCGAGCATGACGATCCCGTGGATCGCGTTGGTCTGGCTCATGAGCGGCGTGTGCAGCGTCGTCGGCACCTTGGAGATCACCTCGAAGCCGACGAACGCGGCGAGGACGAAGATCGTGATCTCGGTGATCAGGTCCATCAGCCCTCCCTCCCGGCGGCGCGCTCGTTGCGGATCTCGCCCTCGTGGGTGAGGCAGGCGCCGGCGACCACCTCGTCGTCGAAGTCGAGCGCCAGGTTCCCCTCGTCGTCGACCAGCAGGCCGAGCAGGTTCTCGACGTTCTTCGAGTAGAGCTGCGAAGCGTGGGCGGCCATGTCGGAGGGCAGGTTGACCGGCGAGATCACCTTCACCCCGTTCTCGGAGACGACGGTCTCCCCCGCCTCGGTGAGCTCGCAGTTGCCGCCCGAGTCGCCGGCCAGGTCGACGATCACCGAGCCCGGCGCCATGTTGGCGACCGCCCGGGCGGTGAGCAGGACCGGCGCCGGACGCCCGGGGATCTGGGCGGTGGTGATGATCACGTCCTGCCGCGCCGCGTTCTCGGCCAGCGCCTCGCGGACCTGTTCGTCCTCGGACTCGGTCAGCGGCCGTGCGTAGCCGCCCTCGGCCTCGGCGTCGGGGATGAAATCCAGCTCCAAGGGCCGCCCGCCGAGGCTCGCGATCTGCTCCCAGGCGGCGCGGCGGATGTCGAAGCCCGAGACGACGGCGCCCAGCCGGCGCGCGGTCGCGATCGCCTGCAGGCCGGCGACCCCGGCGCCGAGCACGAGCACCCGCGCGGGCGCGACCGTGCCGGCGGCGGTGGTCATCATCGGAAAAAAGCGCCCGGCCTCGCGCGCCGCCAGCAGGGTGGCCGCGTAGCCGGCGACGTTGGCCTGCGAGGAGAGCGCGTCCATCGCCTGCGCGCGCGTGATCCGCGGGATCGCCTCCATCGCGAAGCTGGTCACGCCGGCCGCGGCGAGCGCCGCGTTGGTCTCGGCGGAGGTGAGCGGCGCGAGGTGGCCGATCAGGACCTGGCCGCGGCGCAGGCGGGCGATCTCCTCGCCGGTGGGGACCGCGACGTGGGCGACGAGGTCGGCGCCCCAGGCGTCGGCCCCCGAGCCGACCGTCGCGCCCGCCCCCTCGTACTCGGAGTCCGGATGGCCCGAGCCCTCGCCGGCGCCGGACTCGACCACGACCTCGATCCCCTCGCCGACCAGCGATTCGACCACGGCCGGGATCAGCGCCACCCGGCGCTCCCCACGAGCCGTCTCTTTCGGAACCCCGACCTTCATTGGCGAGATGGTCGACCTAAGCCCGCATGCGTCCGCGCGCGTGCGGGGGTGTCGGTCGCCGTCTCAAAGCCGCGAGAGCCTAACGAATGACCGGCGCTCGGCCGCCGGCGCTCAGGCGACCGACCGCGTGCCGACCAGCTCGGCGAGCCGCTCGACCGTGCGCAGCCGCTCGGCGGCGTCGAGGTGGACGGGCGAGCAGATCAGGCGGTCGACGCCGGCGGCGGCGAGCTTGTCGATCCGGCCGGTCACCTCATCCTCCGAGCCGACCAGCGAGGTCGCGGCGACGAGCTCGTCGGGAATCGCGTTGTAGGCCTCCTCGCGCTTGCCGTCGAGATAGAGCGACTGGACCTCGTCGGCGGCCTCCCCGAAGCCGAAGCGGTGCGTGAGGTCGACGTAGAAGTTCGTCTCCTTGGACCCCATGCCGCCGAGGTAGAGCATCAGGCCGGCGCGCACGACGCCGCGGGCCGCGTCGAGGTCACCGTCGATCGCGACCTGCAGCGAGGGCGAGATCTCGAGGTCCGAGCGCGTGCGCCCGCCCTTCGCGAAGCCGGCCTCCAGGTGCTCCCCCCAGGTGTCCTCGAAGGCATCGGCGGAGAAGAAGATCGGGATCCAGCCGTCGCAGATCTCGGCCGCCATCTCGACCGACTTGCGCCCGATCGCTCCGACGAAGACCGGGATCTCGTTGCGCAGCGGGTGGAAGTTGAGCTTCAGGGCCTTACCCTGGCCGGTGCCGGCGTCCGCGGGCAGGGGCAGCTGGAAGTGCGCACCGCCGTGCTCGAGGGGCCCCTGGCGGGCGATGATCTCGCGGACGATCTCGATGTACTCGCGGGTGCGACCCCAGGGCTTGGGGTAGGGCACCCCGTACCACCCCTCGGAGACCTGCGGGCCCGAGGGCCCGAAGCCGAAGATGAAGCGACCGCCCGAGAGCATGTCGATCGATGCTCCGGCCATCGCCGCGGTGGCCGGGGGTCGCGCCGGCACCTGCATGATCGCCGCGCCGAGCTTGATCCGCTCGGTCTGCGGGGCGAGCCAGGCGAGCACCGAGACGACGTCGGAGCCGTAGGACTCCGCGACCCAGACGGAGTCGAAGCCGGCCGACTCGGCGGCGCGCACGATCTCGACCGCCTCGTCCCCCTTCGGGCCGATCCCCCAGTAGCCGAGGTTGAGGCCGAGCTTGAGCGGCGACACGGCGGGGACGCTACCCGATCGCCGCGGCGCTCAGCTCGGCGAACGAGCGCTCGATCGCGTCGGCGAGCCGCGGCAGCTCCGGGAGCGCCTCGGAGTCGGTGCAGAGGCCGATCCCGACCGTGCCGGCGCAGGAGATCGCCGAGATGCGAAGCGCGTGTCGCGCCGCCGGCTCCGACGCCGAGCAGAGCTGCTCGACCAGGCGCCCGGCGACGCTCACGGGCGCTGGCGGTCCGGGCACATTGGAGATCGAGAGGCTGAACTCGCGCGGAGCCCCGGCCAGCCGCTCGGCGGCTCGGCCGAGGTGCTTGAAGCGGCCGAGCGCGTGAAAGAGGTCGTACAGCTCCTCCGCGTCACCGAGCTGTTTGCGCTGTGCGGTCTCGGCGCTGATCGCATCGAGCCTGCCGAGCGGGTCGGGGTCGTCGAGCGGCAGGTCGACGTTGAGGAAGGAGTCGCGGTTGCCGAGCTCGTGCTCGCCCTCGTCGCGATGGTGGAGGCTGACCGGGACCTGGGCGCGCAGCTGCGGCAGCGCCTCGTGGCCGGAGCCCAGCCATTCGCGCAGCCCGCCCGCGACCGTCGCCAGCAGGACGTCGTTGACCGTCGCGTGGCCCGGCCGCGAGCGGCCGATCGCCCTCAGCTCGGAGAGCGGGGCGATCGCGAAGGCCAGCTCGCGCGAGGAGCCGACCGCGCGGTCGAAGGGCGAGCGCACGCCGTGGCCGCCGAGCTCGCGGTGCAGCGCTCCCGGCAGGCGGCGGGCCTCGGCGAGGCGCGAGAGGCGCGCCGGCTCGGGACGCGGCGACGATGAGCCGCTCCCCTTACCCGTCGATGACCCCCCCTCGGATGACGCATGCACGAGGTCCCAGAGCACCGCGCCAAGGAAGCGCAGCGAGCTGATCCCGTCGGCCATCGCGTGATGGATGCGCACGGCGATCGCCTCGCGGCCGTCGGCGAGCGGCCCGATCAGGTCGAACGTCCACAGCGGCCGCTGGTGGTCGAGGCGCTCGGACATCAGCTCGCCCGCCTCCCGCCAGAGGTCGGCCTCGACGAGGCACTCGGCCTCGCCGCGGCGCCTGACGTGGCGGTCGATGTCGAAGCCCTCGTCGTCGACCCAGCGCGGCTCGCCGCCGGACATGTCGACGCGCTGGGTGGCGCGCGGCTCGCTCGCCAGCCGCGCGGCGACGCTCGCGCGCAGGGCCTCGAGGTCGAGCGGGCCGTCGCTCGGCTCGAGGATCACGAGCTTGAGCGTGTGGCCCGTGATCGAGTCGGACTCGAGCGCGAGGATCGCGGCGTCGTCGTGGCTGAGCCGATCACCTGGCTTCTGGGGGTCGCCAGGCTCGTGCGGGGGCGCGCTCACGAGCCCGAGGGTATTCGCCCGGCGCCCGGCGCAGGGGCGTGGCGCCGGCGCGCCGCGCAGCACGCCGTCGCGCTCAGCGCAGCGGCGTGACGTCGAGCCGCTCGCGCAGCGCGTCGGGCGACGCGAACACGTCGACCGCCCCGGCGCCGCGCAGCTCGGCTTCGGAGATACCCCCGGTGAGCAGGCCGATCGCCTTCACCTCGGCGCGTCCGGCCGACTCGACGTCCCAGGTCGTGTCGCCGACCATCACGGCCGAGAGCGCGCCGGCCTTGCGCATCGCGACGGCGACGAGGTCGGGGGCGGGCTTGGTCTCCTCGACGTCTCGCGAGGTCGTCCAGTCGTCGACGAGCTCGCGGATGCCGAGCAGGTCGAGGTAGTGCTCGACCTCCTCGTCCTTCGCCGAGCTGGCGAGGATCACGGTGTGACCTCGTCCCTTGAGCGCCGCGACGAGCTCGCGCGCCCCCGCGATCGGCTCCACCTCGTCGATCAGCCCGCCGTAGAAGCGCTCCTCGGCCGCGCGGATCCGATCGCCGTCGCGCCCCTCCACCTCGACGCCGACGAACGCCTCGACGAGCTTGTCCCCGCCCATCCCGATGTGGCGGTGGATGCGCCACGCCGCCACCGCCAGGCCATGGTCGCGAAAGGCCCGCTGCCAGGCGACCACGTGCTGATAGTTGGTGTCGACGAGGGTCCCGTCGACGTCCAGGATCGCCGCGGCCGGCATGGGGCGGTGTGTACCCGTGAAGCGGAGGATGAACCCCGGGCGGGTAGCGCGCTGGGCGGCGGACCGCGAGCCCGCGGCGAGGTGCGGCGACGAAGGCGCGCCGGGCCGGGCAGGGACGCCGGCCAGCACCCCGGGGACCGGGCCTGCAGCGCCGACAACACGGCAAGGGTGGCCTCCGCGGCGGCGAGTGTCGTGTTCGCCGCCGCATCGCCGGTCAGGACGACACGAAGCGCTCAATCACCGGCGAGTGTCGCGTTCTCGGGCGGCGCGGGTGCGCCGCTACCCAGCCCTCGCCCGCGACGACGAACGTCTCGGCACGCGGCAGCGAGCCGGCGCCGTGCCCGCCCGCGCAGGGGATCCGCTGCGCGGTCCGCGGCTACTCGATGTAGCCGAACTGCTGCAGGTACTCCCTCGCGGCGTCGGCGGGCTTCTCCTTGTCGATGTCGACCCGGGCGTTGAGCTCCTGCATGACCTCGAGGCTGAGGTTCTCCTGGACCTTCTCGATCGTGTCGCCGAAGTCGGCGCCTGCCTCGTCGGCGGCCTGCTGGCTGGCGATGAACATCACGTTGCCGGCCGGCAGCACGCCCTTGTCGTCCTCGAGGATCGTGTACTTGTCGGAGTTCACGAACAGCTGCGCGTCGGTCGTGAACAGGATCGAGAGGTCCGCGTCGCCCTTGTCGAGCACCTGGTAGCGCAGGCCGATGTCGACCGGGGTGAACGACTCGAACTCGAGCCCGTAGTTCTGCTCGAGCCCGACCAGGCAGTCGATCCGCTGGCGGCACTCGGGGGACCCGTAGAGGGTCAGGTCCCGGGACTGGCCCTCGAGGTCGGAGATCGTGCTCACCCCGAGCTCGTCGGCGGTCTCGGTCAGCAGCCCGACCGCGTTGGCGCTCGAGAACGGGGTCGGCGGGTAGGCGACCAAGCCCTTCTTCTCGAAGTCGCCCTGCGACTCGTCGTAGGCCTCCTGCGGATCATTGGGCACGTCCTCGGGGGCGAAGTTGAAGAACGAGGTCAGCGCGGTCGACGTGTACTCCGGATAGCCGCTGATGTCGCCGCTTTCCAGCGCGCGCAGCGCGACCTGCTCGGAGCCCAGGTTGAGGTCGGTGTCGACGTCGTAGCCGGCCGCCGCGAGCGCCTGGGCGTAGATCTCCCCGAGGATGTACTGCTCGGTGAAGTTCTTCGACCCGATCGTGAGCGAGACCCCGTTGTTGTCCGGGTTGTCCTCGATCAGGTCGCCGCCGGAGTCGCCGGAGTCGCCCGAGTCACCGGAGTCGCTCGAGTCGTCATCGCCGCAGGCGGCCACGGTGAGCGCCAGCGCGAGCGCCGCGATCAGCGCGATCAGGACCCGGACACGGGGGTTGGGGCTCATCTTCGGATGTCCTCTCTCATCTCGTGAACTGCCGCTGCTTCGCGGACGGCGACTTAAGCCTAAGCGGTCGCCCGGGTGGCTTCGCGCTGGAGGGCGAGCCCGCGCGGGGTGAGCAGCCGCTGGACGCCCGCGAGCAGCAGCTCGACCGCGAGCGCCAGCAGGGCGACCAGGATCGCGCCGGCGAGCACGCCCTCGTCGCCGTACACGTTGACGTTGATGATGAAGTCGCCGAGCGTCACGACCCCGACCAGCGGCCCGATCGTCGCCGTGGCGACGATGTTGATCGCCGCGGTCCGCACGCCGGTCATGATCGTCGGCACCGCGAGCGGCAGCTCGACCCGGCGGATCACCTCGAGCTCGGTCATCCCCATTCCGCGCGCGGCCTCGACCGCGTCGCGATCGACCTGCCTGATCCCGACGAATGCGTTGGTCAGGATCGGCGGGATCCCGAGCACCATCAGCGCGATCGTCAGTGGGAACACCCCGAGGCCGATGAACGCGGCCATGAACGCGATCAGGGCGAGCTCGGGGATCGCCCGCCCGGCGTTTCCGATCGCCACCGCGAGCAACTCTCCGGTGCCCCGATGCCCGAGGTAGAGGCCGATTGGAAGCGCCAGGGCGAGCGCCACCGCGAGCGCCAAGGCGCTGACCTCGATCTGCTTGGCCATCAGGTCCCAGACCTGCTCGAGCCCCCCGACCTGGACGCCACCGCCGACCGCCTCGCGGGTGCTGAAGATGAAGTCGATCGCGCCCGTGAAGGAGTCGACGACCGATGCGAGAGGGAGGGTCATGGGCGGGCCCCGATCGGTCCCAGCAGGCGGCGGAAGAACCCCGCGAAGCGGCCCGGGGGCCCCGCGACCGTGGGCGTTTGTCGCCGCCACCGGACCAGGCGCGCCTGGGCCAGGAAGAGCAGGGCGTCGAGGACGATCGCCATCGCGATCGCGATCGCCCCACAGACGACGATCCCGGTCTTGAAGGTGATGTTGTTGTAGATCTCGGCGCCCAGCCCACCGGCGCCGGCGAAAATCGCCAGGGTCGCGATCGCCACCGTCGAGACGGTCGCGATCCGCAGCCCGGCGACGATCTCCGGCACGGCCAGCGGCAGCTCGACCCGCCAGAGCAGCTGGCGGTCGGTCATCCCCATCCCGCGCCCGGCGTCCCTGGCCTCACCGGGCACGTTGGAGAGCCCGGTGACGATGTTGCGGTAGATGATCTGCAGCGTGTAGAGGGTGAGGGCGATCACCGCGGTCGCGGTCCCGCGACCGGTGACCGGCAGCAGCAGGGAGAAGAGCGCGATGCTCGGCAGGGTGTAGAGCACCCCGGTGACGCCGGTGAAGCCGGGCACGAGCCAGCGCCGCCGGTGCGAGAGGAGCGCCATCGCGAACGCGATCGCGAACCCGAAGACGACCGAGAGCACGACCATCTCCAGGTGCTGGAGCGTCGGCGTCACGTAGCGATCGATGTTGTCGATCGCCCAGCCGACGCAGACGGTGGTGTTCTCGGCGACGCAGTTGGTGGCGGCGTCGTCGGGCTCGCGGACGAACCCGCCGCTGCCCTGGGCGATCGGAGCCAGCGTGGCGAGCGCGACCAGCATCCGGGCCCTCAGGCGTGGGGGCGCTCGGCGGCGGGGTGCTCCTCGACCAGCGCCTCGTCGGAGGAGAGGAACTCGGAGATGATCTCGACCGAGAGCACCCCGGCGATCCGGCCGCCGCCGTCGACCACCGGCGCGTACTGGGTCTCGGCCTGCAGGAGGTCGGAGAGCGCGTCGCGCATCACGTCGCCGACGTCGAGGATCGGGTCGGCCGAGGCGACGCGGCGCGCGGGCACCGTCTCGCGGGCGAGGTCGGCGTCCGAGAGCCAGCCGAGCGGCCGCCGCTCGGAGTCGATGACCAGCGCGTAGGGCACCTCGGCGCCGACCAGCTTGCGGCGCACCTCGCCGGACGCCTGGCCGACGTGGGCCAGCGGGGCCTGCCAGAGGTCCACGTCCCCGACCCGCATCAGGGCCAGCCGCTTGAGCGCGCGGTCGGCGCCGACGAAGTCCTCGACGAAGCCGTCGGCCGGCGCCATCAAGAGCTCCGCCGGGGTCGCGTACTGGGCCAGCTTGCCGCCCTCGCGCATGATCGCGATCCGGTCGCCCATCTTGATCGCCTCGTCGATGTCGTGGGTGACGAACAGGATCGTCTTGCCGAGCTCGGCCTGCAGGCGCAGGAACTCGTTCTGAAGCCGCTCGCGGTTGATCGGGTCGACCGCGCCGAACGGCTCGTCCATGAGCATCACGCCGGGGTTGGCGGCGAGCGCGCGGGCGACTCCGACCCGCTGCTGCTGGCCGCCCGAGAGCTGGGCCGGGTAGCGCTCGGCGAGCTCGGGATCGAGTCCGATCAGGGCCAGCAGCTCCTCGACGCGCGCGGCGGTCCGCTCGCGATTCCAGCCGAGCAGCCGCGGCACGGTGGCCACGTTGTCGGCGATCGTGCGATGGGGGAAGAGGCCGATCTGCTGGATCACATAGCCGACCTCGCGTCGCAGCTGCGACGGCGAGCGCTCGCGCACCGACCGACCCCCGATCACCACATCGCCCTCGGTGATCTCGACCATCCGGTTCGCCATCCGCATCGCGGTCGTCTTGCCGCAGCCCGAGGGGCCGACGAGCACGCAGATCTCACCCGACGGCACATCGAGGCTGAGCCGCTCGACCGCGAGGCGCTCGGCGCCCGGGTAGCGCTTGCTCGCCTCCCGAAACTCGACCTCGAGGGCCTCGCCCGGGGCGTCGGTCGTCACCGCATCCTCCGGCACCGCCGACGATCCTAGACGGTTGATGGTGGGTTGGGCGCATGCGCGGTGGGGCGGCCCGCGGCCCCGGCGCCACGGCCCGCCGGCGGCCGGGCGCGGGTGGGCCCGGCGCGGTCGGGTATAGATGGACCGTGCGGAAACGGCGCCGGCCCGAATCGCGGCGGCGGCGCGCGACCCTTCGCCGCCGGCGCCTGGGCGCCGCGGCGGTCGCGCTGCTCGCCGCTGCCGCGTTCGGCGGCGGCGCGATCCTCGCCGGGAACGGGGGCGCGAGCGGCGGCGCCGACGACGCGGCGGCCGCGGCCCTCCCCCAGCTTCCCCGCGGCGGGCGCGACCTGCTCCCCGACTACCGCCTGGTCGCCTTCTACGGCGCCCCGCAGAGCCGCGAGCTCGGCGCACTGGGCATCGGCACGCCGCGCCGGGCCTCGGCCCGCCTGCTCGAGCAGGCGCGCGCCTATCGTGAGGGCGATCGTCCGGTGATGCCGGTACTCGAGCTCCTGGCCTCGATCGCGGCCTCGGATCCGGGCGATGACGGTAGCTATCGCCTGCGCCAACCCCACGCGGTGATCCGCCGCTACCTCGCCGAGGCGAGGCGGCGGCGCGCGCTGCTGCTCCTCGACGTCCAGCCCGGGGCCGCGGACTTCGCCGACGAGATCGCCCGCCTGCGCCCCTACCTGCGCGAGCCCGACGTCGGGCTCGCGCTCGACCCCGAATGGCACGTCGGGCCCGGCGAGGTGCCAGGGCAGGTGATCGGCTCGGTCGACGCCGCGACCGTGAACGAGATCTCGGCGCGCCTCGCGGCGCTGGTCGAGCGGCGCCGTCTGCCCGAGAAGCTGTTCGTCGTCCACCAGTTCACGGCCGGGATGATCGCTCGCCGCGGCGAGCTCGAGGCGCGGCCCGGGCTGGCAACGGTGATCAACGTCGACGGCTTCGGCGATCGAGCCAACAAGGTCGCCAAGTACCGCGACCTGCGACCGCATCGCGGGGCGCGTCTGCACTCGGGCTTCAAGCTCTTCTACGGCGAGGACCTCGGCCTGATGAAGCCCGAGGAGGTCCTGCGCCTGCGCCCGGCCCCCGAGCTGATCGTCTACGAGTAGGGTCGGCCCCGGGTCGCTGCCCGCCCGCTCTGTTTATATGGAACGCGTGGAGGCGGCCTCGCTGACCCAGGGATTGACGGGCGCCGAGGCGGAGCGGCGGCTCGCCCGCCTGGGCGAGCCCGAGCCGCCCAGCAGTCGCTCGGTGGCCAGCATCGTCGCCGCCAACGTGCTGACGCTGTTCAACGCGATCATCGGCGTCTTCTTCGTGCTCATCCTCTCACTGGGGCTGTGGGCGGACGCGCTCTTCGGGCTGATCGCGATCGTCAACTCGGCGATCGGGATCCGCCAGGAGCTGAAGGCCAAGGAGACCCTCGACCAGCTCGCCCTGCTGGTCGCCCCGCGGGCGAAGGTGATCCGCGATGGGCGCCTGGTCGAGCTACGCGCCGAGGAGGTCGTCCCCGGCGACATCGTGCGCGTCGAGCCGGGCGACCAGCTGGTCGCCGACGGGCCGGTGGTCGAGTCGCGCGGGCTGACCGTCGACGAGTCGCTGCTCACCGGCGAGTCGGATGGGATCGGAAAGGGCGAGCGCGACCGCATGCTCTCGGGATCGTTCGTGGTCTCGGGCTCCGGGCACTACGAGGTCGACGCGGTGCGCGAGGAGAGCTACGCCGAGCAGATCGCGGGCGAGGCGCGCCAGTTCCGCCACCCGCCGTCGCCGCTGCAGGTCGAGGTCAACACCGTGCTGCGGGCGACGACGATGGCCCTCGTGCCGATCGCGATCATCGTCCTGGTCGGCTTCACGCTCCACGACAAGGCGTTCCGCGAAGCCGCCCAGGAGGCCACCGCCGGCCTGGTCACCCTGATCCCGGAGGGGCTGGTGCTGCTGATGAGCGTCACGCTGGCGGTCGCCGCGGTGCGACTGGCGCGCCAGAACACCCTCGTCCAGCAGATGGCCGCCACCGAGGCGCTGGCCGCGGTCGACACGATCTGCGTCGACAAGACGGGCACGCTCACCGACGGGACCCTGAAGCTGGTCGAGGTCGCGGTTGCCGACCGAGCCGATGCGGCCGCCGCCGAACGTGCCCTGGGGACCTTCGCCGCCTCGGCCGGGGAGCGCAACCGGACCCTCGAGACGATCGCCGAGCGCTACCCGGCGCGCCCCGAGCCGGCGACCGCGGAGGTCCCGTTCTCGTCGGCGTGGAAGTGGAGCGGGCTGACCGTGGGCGGCTCGAGCTA
This sequence comes from Solirubrobacterales bacterium, assembly GCA_009379895.1. Taxonomy (GTDB): domain Bacteria; phylum Actinomycetota; class Thermoleophilia; order Solirubrobacterales; family 70-9; genus WHSW01. The sequence goes on along the minus strand of WHSW01000013.1, from coordinate 5,220 downwards.
CGTGATCGGCGCGCCGGACGTCCTCGCCCAGGCCGGCGCGCTGGACCTGCCCGACGGCCTGCAACGTGCGCTCGCCGAGCACACCCGTGCCGGCCGCCGGGTGATCGCCTTCGGCGAGGCCCGTGGCGGGCTCCCCACCGACCCGGCTGCCGAGCCGCCGCCGCGGCTCGAGGCGCGAGCGCTGGTCGTGCTCGAGGAGACGCTGCGCCCCGACGCCGCCGAGACGATCGCCTACATGCGCGCGCAGCAGGTCGACCTGAAGCTGATCTCGGGCGACGCCCGAGAGACGGTGACCGCCGTCGCCCACGCCGTCGGTGTGGCGGCCGACGCGCCCGTGATCGAGGGCCCGCAGCTCCCCTCCGACAAGGGCGGCCTCGCCCAGGCGGCGGACCGCCACACGATCTTCGCCCGGATCACCCCCGAGCAGAAGAAGGCGCTGGTCGCCGCGCTCGCCGACCGCGGGCGCTTCGTGGCGATGATCGGCGACGGGGTCAACGACGTCCCGGCGCTCAAGCAGGCCCGCCTCGCCGTGGCGATGGGCTCCGGCAGCCAGATCACCAAGGGGATCTCCGACATCGTCCTGCTCCGCGACCAGTTCTCGATGCTGCCCCGCGCGGTCACCGAGGGGCGGCGGATCGCGCGCAACATCCATCGCCTCGGGCGCCTGTACCTGACCAAGTCAACCTACGCCGGCTTCTTGATCCTGCTCGCGGCGATCTTCGACTTCACCTTCCCGTTCCTGCCCCGCCAGCTCACCGTCGCCGCCTTCCTGACGATCGGCGTGCCCTCGTTCGTGCTCGCCCTGGCGCCGAGCGAGGGCCCGCTCTATCGCGGGCGGCTGCTGCGCGCGCTGGCGGCGTTCGCCTTCCCGGCCGGGATCGCGATGGGGATCGCCTCGCTGCTCTCGATCTTCCTCGTCGACACGGTATTCGGCGGCTCGCTCGACGAGGGACGCACCGCGGCGACCACGACGCTGATCGTGCTCGGGCTCTGCTTCATCGTCCTGCTCGAGCGCGGCCCCGGCCGCGAGCACATCACGATCCAGAGCTACATGCTCGCGCTGGTCGCCGGCCTGGGGGCGATCTTCGCCCTGATCCTCGCCGCGGCCCCAGTGCGCGAGTTCTTCGACCTCGCGCTGCTCTCGGGCGGTCAGTGGTTCCTCTCGCTCGCCTGCGTGGCGATCGGCCTCGGGCTCGCCGGCGCCGCCTGGCAGCTGCCCTACGTGCAGCGGCTCGAGCTGCCCGAGGGCGCCGACGTCGAGGACGACGGGCCGGCTCCCACCCACCGGCCACGAACCGGCGAGTTCGACGCCGTCGACGAGGCGCCGACGACCGCCTCCCCCACCGAGAGGATGCCGCGACCATGAGGCGGAGTCCGACAGGACGAAGCCGAATCCGGCCGCCGTTGAGGCCGCTGCCATGAGGCGGCGCAAATGAGCCACCGCCGGACCAAGATCGTCGCCACGATCGGCCCCGCGACGCGGACCACCGAGCGCATGGTCGAGCTGATCGAGGCGGGCGTCGACGTGTTCCGCTTCAACTTCGCGCACGCCACCCGCGCGATGCATGCCGAAAACGTCGCGATGGCGCGCGAGGCGGCGGAGCGAACCGGCAAGCAGGTCGGGATCCTCGGCGACCTGCCGGGCCCGAAGCTGCGCATCGGCGAGGTCGCCGACGGGCTGATCGGGCTGCGAACGGGCAGCGAGGTGACGCTGACCACAGAGCCGGTCGTCGGCTCGCCGGAGCGGCTGTCGGTCAGCTACGAGGGGCTTCCGGCGGCGTGCTCGCCCGGCAACCTCGTCTACCTGGCGGACGGGCGGCTCCGCCTGCGGATCGACGCCTGCGGCGCCGACGAGGTCCGCTGCACGGTCGAGGTCGGGGGGCCGATCGCCTCCCACCAGGGCCTCAACCTGCCCGGCGCCGAGGTGTCTCTGCCGGCCGCCGGGCGCGAGGACCTCGAATGGGTCGACTTCGCGGTCGCCCAGCGGATCGACCTGCTCGCGATCTCCTTCGTGCGCCGAGCCGAGGACGTGACCGCGGTCGAGCGCCGCGTGCGGACCTCGGGCGCGGACATCCCGGTGATCGCCAAGATCGAGAAGCCGCAGGCGATCGAGCGCGCCGAGGAGATCATCAAGGCGGTCACCGCGGGGGTCATGGTCGCCCGCGGCGACCTCGGCATCGAGCTGGAGCTCGAGAAGGTGCCGACGGCCCAGAAGCGCCTGCTGGCGCTCGCCGGGCACCACTCGGTGCCGACGATCACCGCGACCCAGATGCTCGCCTCGATGACCGCCTCCCCTCGCCCCACCCGGGCCGAGGTCTCCGACGTCGCCAACGCGATCTACCAGGGCACCGACGCGGTGATGCTCTCCGAGGAGACGGCGGTCGGCGAGTACCCGGTCGAGGCGGTGCGGGTGATGGACCGCATCGCCCGCGAGACCGAGACCGATCTGCCCTACGGCGATTGGGTCTTCAACCGCGCCGGCGACGATCCCTCCGACGTCGCCAGCTCGGTCGCCCGGGCGGCGGTCGGCTCGACCTACACGCTCGGCCTCGCCGCGCTTGTCGTCCCGACTCGCAGCGGACGCACCGCGCGACTGGTCTCCGCGCACCGGCCACGGGTGCCGGTGCTGGCGGTCTCGCCGCGGATCGAGACCGTCCGTCGCCTCAACCTGCTGTTCGGGGTCCAGTGCGTGCTGGCCGACGACTGGGACGGGATCACCGCGCTGATCGCCGAGTGCGCGGAGCTGGCGCGCGAGTGCGGCGTCGCCGGCTCGGGCGACCTGATCGGGATCACCGCCGGGCTGCCCGAGCAGGAGCTGGGCACCAACCTGTTCGAGATCCACCGGGTGCCGTGAACGTGAGAGGCTGACGGCGATGAGCGCGATCGAGGCCGAGGCGGGGTCGATGGGCACCCCCGCGCAGACCCGCGACGGCAGCCCCCTGACACCCAGGCTCGCGGACGCTCCAGGGCCGCCGCGCTGAGCACATGTGAGCGCGGAGCGAGACCAAGGGAGCAGTGGTTGGGCGCGGAGCGCGAGCCGACGGATTGTGAGCGCGGCGCTTCCCCGCCTGGCCGCGCCCCTGGCGCTGATGGCGCTGATCTTCTACCTCTCGGCGCAGCGCAGCGTCGGGCCCGAGCTGCCCGCCTTCACGCGGGTGATCGCCCACTTCAGCGAGTACGCGCTGCTCGCGGCGCTCTGGGCGTGGGCGCTGGCACCGGCCCTCGGGGCTCGCGGGCTGCTCGTCGCGGCCGCGATCTCGCTCGCCTACGCGATCGCCGACGAGTATCACCAGAGCTTCGTCGAGGGCCGGGACTCCGATCCGCTCGATGTGCTCGTCGACGCGATTGGGATCGCCGCGGCGCTGACGCTCGTGCGCCGGTTCGCGCCCAGGCGCCACTGAGGCGGGGCGACTTGTGACCGCTATGCGACCACAACTCGCCCGCTACTGAGCGGTCCGTCCCGGGCGCCCGAGGTCGCCGAACGGCTCGTCGCGCTCGCGGACCGCCGCCTTGAACCCCGCCTCCGACGCGCGGCGCTGGAACTCGAAGCCCTCGGGAGTGTGGCGGGCGATGCCGTCGAGGAACGTGCCGAGCGCCTGGCTGGCCGCGAGCCCCTGAGACGCCACGGCCTGGTTGACGAGCAGCTTGTGCATGACGAGCTGGTTGACGGGCAGGCGCGCGACCCGCTCGACCAGCGACTCGAAGCGCGCCTCGAGCTCCGCCGCCGGGGCCGACTCGCTCGCCAGCCCCCACTCCACGGCGCGCACGCCCGAGATCGAGTCCCCGGTGAGCAACAGGCGCTTGGCCCGCTCGGGGCCGATCCGGTGCGCCCAGAGCGCCGTCGTCGGAACCCCCCAGACGCGCGCCGGCGGGTAGCCGATCTTCGCCCGGTCCTCGACCACCAGCAGGTCGGAGCAGAGCGCCATGTCGGTGCCCCCGGCGACGCAATAGCCGTGCACCTTGCAGATCACGGGCTTCTCCGACCAGTACAGCGACATGAAGCCGCGCACGTTGCGCGACATCATCTGGTAATCGACGACCGGGTCCCAGGTGCCGTTCGGGTCGTGGTTGGCGGCGATCGTGGCCGGATCGAGCGGTGAACCCGGCGATCGTCCCTCCTCGGGCATTTCCTCGCCCGAGCCCAGGCCCTCGGCCGAGGCGAGGTCATAGCCCCCGCAGAACCCCGACCCGTTGCCGGCCAGCGCGATCACGTGGGCCTCGGGGTCGAGGTTGGCGCGCTCGACGCAGGCGGCGAGCTCGCGCGGCATCTCGAGCGTGATCGCGTTGCCGCGCTCGGGTCGATCCAGCGTGATCCGGGCGATTCGCCCCTCGCGCGCATACGTCATCGTGTCCAGCCTCTCCACGGCCAGGGAAGCTATCGCGATCGAAGCCGCCGGCCACGAGGTGCGCCTCTCGAACCCCGACAAGGCGAAAGAGCAGGGCTCATGACGCGACGCGCGGGACGTTCTCATCCTCAGGACCGATGCGGTAGCGGCCGCGATCGGCGACGATCGGCGCATGCGCGCCCCGTCTCGCAGGCACCTGGAGCGCCTCGCCAACATCGTGATCCCGTGGGGGGTCGGCCTGTTCCTCGTTCTCGTCGTCCTCGACGAGCAGGCGACCCCCACGTCGTGGCCGGCGCTGCTCCTCGGCCTTGCGCTCGCCGTCGTTCAGGGCGGGGCGCTGCGATGGCGCCGCCAACGCCCGGAGCTGATGATGGCCGTCGCCGTCGTGGCCGGGCTCGGCTTCCAGCTGATCGTCCCGGAGGTCGTGCTGCCGATCGCGGGGCTGTTCGCGGTCGGGTCGCTGGCGGCGGCTCGACCGCCGCGGGTGTCGCTCGTCGGGCTCGCGGCGTTGATGGCGCTCGCGGCGACGAACTTCTTCACCACCAGCGTCGACGACACCGTGTTCACGATGGCGATCGCGGTCGGCGCGTGGGCACTCGGCGAGGCGGCGCGCAACCGGCGGGTGGCGATCGACGAGGCCGCGCGGCGCGCCGTGAGCGAGGAGCAGGCGCGCATCGCCCGCGAGCTGCATGACGTGATCGCGCACAGCGTCTCGGTGATCGTCGTTCAGGCCTCCGCGGCCGACGACGTCTTCGAGGCCCGCCCCGATCAGGCACGCTCGGCGCTGCGATCGATCGAGCGGGCCGGCCGCGACGCGCTCGGTGAGCTGCGCCGATTGCTCGGCGCCGTGCGCCCCGGCGCGGGGCCCGGCCCG
>WHSW01000139.1 GCA_009379895.1 Solirubrobacterales bacterium | reverse complement strand
CCATCACCGGGAACCAGATCAGGTCGATCCGCTCCAGGTCCTGCCACGAGCTGAGCGTGTCGAGCAGGCTCGGGGCGACGAGGTAGAGCGAGACGCCGGTGATCACGAGCCAGATCGCCGTCCGGCGCAGGCTCGGCCCCCGCCCGACCGACTCGGCCTCGCCGCGCTCGATCTCGCGCTCGGCGTCGGTGTGGTCGGAGATTGAGCGTTCGACTCGGTCGCCGAGCGACTCGCTCGCGGTTGCCGGGGGGCCGCTCACCCGAGCGCGATCAGCGGGCAGGTTCCGGGGACGATCACCATCACGCTCAAAGCGACCGAAGCATAGGCCGAGGGCGGGCGTGTAATCGTCGGCGCCGAGCCTCGCTTCGCCTGCTACCTGACGGCGAGCTGCGAGGGCTGACCGGGCCCGCCGTACCCGCCGTCCCTCCCGCACTGAGGACGAGCCGCGTCGCTCAGCTCGAGCCGACCGCCGCCCGAGCCGCGGCGTCGACGCCGTCGAAGGTGGGCAGCCCCTGGCTGATCCCGGTCAGATCGAGTATTCGCCGCACCTCCGAGCCCTCGGTCGAGGCGACCGTGACCCCGGACCCGGCCCCGCGCGCGGAACGCGAGGCGGCGACGATCGCGCTGACGCCGGTCGAGTCGAGGAAGTCGCAACCGGTGAGGTCGATGACGAGCGCCCGCTCGGGCTCCGAGGCCGCGAGCTCGAGGGCCGATCGCGCGTCGGCGGCGTGCGTGAGGTCGAGCTCGCCGCGGATCGAAACGATCCGGACACCCGGCAGCTCCTGATCAAGAACGTCGAACTCGCGCACGCTCACCCCCTTTCCCGAAGCCCAGGTCCAACCGCGAAGCCGAGTGGACCCACCCTATGCGATCCGGGTCAGGCCGGCTCGCGTCTCAGCCGCCGGTGTCGGTGCTGACAACGGTCGGGTTGCGAGACGGCGCGTTGTTCGGGAACAGCGCCAGGATGCCGGGGTCGTCGCCGGGCGCCGCCGCGCCGCGCGCGACCCGGATCGGGCGATCGCCGGAGCACGGCCGCGTCGACCAGAATCCCTCGCAGGCCAGCGGGTTGATCCTGAGCGCGGGCGTCGTCGCGTTGAGCCGGGCGTCGTAGACGCCGGTCTCGGGATCCGGGGTGCCCGCGGTGTCGCAGAACTGGCCCGGAACGTCGCCCGAGAAGGTCCCGGTGCAGGCCGTCACCTGGTAGGCGAGGCTCGGCTCGGCGTTGGTGAGCCCGATGTCCTCGGCGCTGACCACGAGCCCGACCGAGTTCGAGTTGTAGTTCGAGTAGTCCGGGAAGTAGGTCGCCGCGCAGCTCGAGAGCGCGTCGGCGAGCGAGAGGTCGAAGACGCAGACCTCGCCTCCGGGGGCCGGCTGCTTGACGAGCAGATAGTCGGCGGGGATGCCCTCGTCGTCGCCGGCGTAGACACCGTCGGCGCCGCTGTCGACGAGCACGTCGACCTCGAGCGTCTCGGTCGTGTTGTGCACGCCCGCGGTCTGGACCCCGAACTCGACCGGTTCGGCCGGCGGGTCCGGGTCGACGAGGAAGTCCTGCCAGGTGATCCCGGCGAGCTCGTCGGTTCCCGGGGGCACCCTCTCCGCGGCGCCGTCGCTGAGGTCCGCGCCCGTGAACGACCGCGCGCCCGCCGGGCGGCTCAGGCAGAGCTCGAGCGCGAGCGGGCGCCCTGGGTGTAGGACCCGATGTCGACCACGAAGGCGAGGCCGACGATGAACCACTCGAACCCCTGCACCTCGTTCGTCGAGGCGGCCCACATCGCCGCGTAGGCCAGCGTCGTCCACGGCAGCAGGAAGAAGCCGAGCAGCGGCAGCAGCCAGCTGTCGAACGCCCGCGAGAGCACGTCGCTGAACAGCCAGACGAAGAACAGCGCCAACCGCGGCGAGATGATCGCGAGCAGGACGACGAGGCAGGGCACGCGGCGACCCTATCGCGGGAGCAGCCACCCGCGCCGGCGATCGCTTGCCTTCGGCCCCCGCGAGTGAGATGGTGCGTTAAACCACAAAGGGGGCCATAGATGAGTCAACGCACCTTCGCGGGCGGAGCGATCGATGCGCGGCGGGGTCTGGGATGGCTGCCCGACTATCCCGATCTGCGCGACTACACGCGCGAGAGCGAGGCGGTCGAGCCGCTGCTCGCGAGGACGGGCGTCGCCAAGGCCACCGCCAAACGGAGCCCCAAGGCCGCCGCCAAGGCCGACCTGCGCGAGTGGTGCTCGCCGATCGAGGATCAGGGCCAGATCGGCTCCTGTACGGCGCACGCCGGCGTCGGCATGCTCGAGTACTTCGAGCGCAAGCTGCACGGAAAGCACCTCGACGGCTCGCGCCGCTTCCTCTACAAGGTCACCCGCGCGCTCGGCGAGCTCGAGGGCGACTCGGGCGCCTTTCTGCGCACGACGATCGGGGCCATGGTCCTCTTCGGCGTCCCGCCCGAGAGCCACTGGCCATACTCGGAGGCCGAGTTCGACGACGAGCCGCCGCCGTTCTGCTACGCGTTCGCCCAGAACTATCAGGCGGTCAAGTACTACCGCCTCGATCCCCCCGAGACCGAGCGCTCGGATCTGCTCGCGGCGATCAAGTCACATCTCGCGTCGCAGCTGCCGGCGATGTTCGGCTTCACCGTCTACGACTCGATCGCCGACGCGGGGGACGACGGCAGGATCCCCTTCCCGGCCGGCGGGGACAACGTCGCGGGCGGGCACGCTGTGATGGCGGTCGGCTACGACGACGCGCTGGAGATCCCGAACCGCGACGGCAAGAGCAAGGGCGCGATCCTGATCCGCAACTCCTGGAGCCGCAGCTGGGGCGAGGACGGGTATGGCTGGCTGCCGTACGACTACGTGACCGAGGGGCTCGCCGAGGATTGGTGGGTCCTGATCGACAGCGAATGGGTCGACACGGGCGAGTTCGAGACCTAGGGACTCGGCGATGCCCGGCGAAGGGGAGGTCGATCGCTTCGAGGTGGCCTACTCGGCCGGGGTCGCCGAGCAGATGCGCCCGCCCGCGGAGCCCGGACCGCGGCGGTCGAGCGCTGACGGCGGGCCGCTCGGGGCGGCCGCGCCGAGCGAGGGGTTCGCGCTCGCCGGCTGCGTGCTGACGCCCACGCGCGGCATCGAGCGCGGCTACGTCGTGATCGAGGGCGACGAGATCGCCGAGGTCACCGAGCGGCGCCCCCAGTCGGTCAGGGTGCACGAGACCAAGGGCGTGATCGCCCCCGGCCTGATCGACCTGCACGGGCACCCGGAGTTCAACGTCTTCGCGGCCTGGGAGCCCCCGAAGCAGTTCATCAACCGCTACGCCTGGCGGGACAGCGACCTCTATCAGGCACTGGTTCGCGATCCTCAGAACCACCTGCTCGACGTGCTGCCCGCCTGGACACAGCTGCACTACTCCGAGGTGCGCGCCCTGGTCGGGGGCGTGACCGCGATCCAGGGCACCGGCGGGCAGGCGCGAAGCTACTCCGAGGAGGCGCTGGTCCGAAACGTCGACAAGTGGATCTTCGGCGGCCAGGTGGGGCGCTCGATGATCGACCTCCCGTCGGGATCGCGCGGGATGGATGACCTGCAGAGCATCCTGGCCGGGATCGAGGCCGGCGCGGTCAAGGCCTTCTACGTCCACCTCGCCGAGGGAAGGTCCGACAATCAGCGCTCACGAGACGAGTTCGAGCGCCTGGTCGGGCTCGACGCGCTCACCGCGAGCACCGTCGTGATCCACGGGACCGCGCTCTCGGAGGACCAGCTCGCCGACCTCGCCGACGCCGAGGCCAAGCTCGTCTGGTCGCCCCAGTCGAACCTGCGCCTCTACGGCGAGACGACGAAGGCGGGCGCGGCGCTCGCGCGCGACGTCACGGTCGGGCTCGGCGCCGATTGGCTGCCGAGCGGCAGCACGAGCCTGCTGGCCGAGGTCAAGGTGGCGCGCCGATGCCTGGCCGACGAGGGCCACGAGGTGAGCCCGAAACGGCTCGTCGACATGCTCACCCGCGACGCCGCGAAGGCCGCCGGGCTCGCGGACAAGCTCGGCTCGCTGGCCAAGGGACGACCGGCCGACCTGGTGGTCTTCGAGCGCCGGGCCGCGGACCCGTGGGCGAACGTGGTCGACGCGGAGCCCGCAAGCGTGGAGCTGGTCATGATCGACGGCGATCTGACCTACGGGCGGGCGGACTGGATCTCCGAGCTCGCCGCCTCGCCCGACGAGAGTCAGCTCGAGCCGCTGATCGCGTGGGGAAAGCGGATGCTGCTCGACACCAGCCACATGGTCAACCCGAACGGCGAGCAGGCCCCAACCCTGGGCCAGCTGCGCACCGACCTGGTTCGCGAGTTTCCCCAGGTCGGACCGATCTTCGCATGACCGTCGCCGAGTTCGACCACGGCCCGCCCGCCCGGCTCGCCCGGCTCTTCGATCTCCTGCCCGACCCGCCGGTCGCCGACGACTTCTGGTTCGACTGGGGGCCGATCTTCTACCGCGGTCGGCTCGACGGGTCGGCGCGCGTCCTGTGCATCGCCTCGGACCCCGGCCCGACCGAGCGCATCGCCGGGCGGTGCCTGGTCGGGAACGCCGGTCAGCGCGTGCAGGGCATGTTGAGCAAGCTCGGGCTGACCCGGTCGTACGTCTGCCTGAACGCCTGGGCGTATGCCCTGCACCCGAGCCGGGCCTCCGCCGAGCGCGGGAGGCTCGACGAGCCCGCCCAGCTGGCGTGGCGCAACGACCTCTATGACGCCGCCACGGGTCCCGAGCTGCAGGCCGTGATCGCCTTCGGCGAGATGGCCCAGGACGCCGTCGGCCTGTGGTCCACGCGCCCGGCCGTCGAGCTCCGTGAGCTGCCGCACCCGTCCAGCCGCGATCCGACCCGCCTCCTCGACGAGTGGCATGCGGCGGTCGCCGCCCTGCGCGAGGTCGTCACGCCCGACGACGACGGCGACGCCGGCGGCCCCAACTACGGGACGACGTTCGCCGAGGCCGACTACGCCCCGGTGCCGCGGCGCGACCTGCCCTTCGGCGCCGCGGCGTTCCTGGGCGACGACGCCTGGGTTCGTGCGCAACCCGGGGAGGGACAGAACTCGGTCTGGCGTCCATCGCCCGACGACGCCCACACCCTGACCTGGCGGGCGCCGCAGGCGACGGGGTAGGAGCGGCTCGGTGGCGACCCGTGTCGAGACGGCGGCGGTGCCCGGCACCGGCCCCGACGCGGATGCCGCCGACGCGATGGCGCTGCTCGAGCGCCACAAGCCGCTGCTGCGCTACGACCGCCAGTACGACTACCGGCTCACGAGCGTGCTCGGCGTGGTCGAGAACCCGGGCAACCTGCTGCGCAGCGCCGACGGCGAGCTGATCGCGCGGGTCGGTGGCGACCCGGCGCTCACCCTCGAGCTGCTCACCGCCTACCCCGACGGCAGGGAGACGAGGCCGGACGACTGCCTCTGCCAGGCGCCCGACGCGCTCGGCGACGCGCGGCGGATGGAGCGCGACCCGCGCTACCCCGGCCGCCTGTACGGCCGCCTGGTCCGCGACGGCGACGGGCGCGACTGGCTCCAGTACTGGTTCTGGCTCTACTACAACCCGAAGAACCTGTTCGGCTTCGGCAAGCACGAGGGCGACTGGGAGATGATCCAGATCGGCCTCGAGGCCGACGGGCGGCCCGGGATCCTGGCCTACGCCCAGCACGACTCCGGCGAGGCCCGCAGGGCCGACGAGGCCGAGTGGGTCGAGCGCGACGGCGGCCGCCACCCGGTCGTCTACGTCTCGCCGCTCTCGCACGCGTCCTACTTCCAGGCGGGCACCCATCCGTACCCGATCGGCATCGACCATCCCTACGGCGACGGGCCGGAGGGCTGGCTGGCGGTCGAGAGGTTCGGCGATTGGGTGCACTGGCCGGGACGATGGGGAAACGCCGAGCGGGTGATCGCCGGCCGAATCGGCAACGGGCCGCCGAGCCCGTCGCGCCAGGGCTCGAAGTGGGCGGACCCGGCCGCCTGGCAGCGCAAGCTCGGCAGGCGCAAGCTGCGCGCGATCGTGGGTCGGCTGCTGCACCGCCTCGGCGAACCCTTCTACCCGAGGCCGCCGGAGCTCCGTGTGCGGCTCGAGGGCGGTCGTCGCTGCACGGTCGACTATCGCCTGCACAACACGACCTGGCGGCGCTCGCGGCACCTGTACCTGACCGCGCACGACGGCGAGCTGGTGATCGCGAGCAGGACGGTGCGGGCGGCCGGGGACTCCGGCACCGAGATCCTCCGGCTCTCCCACGAGCCGGCCTCGCTGGCGGTCGTCGGCAGCACCTTCAACCGCGTGCGCCAGCGCAGCGACCTGGCGGAGGCCGTCCCGAGTTGATCGTCGATCTGCACGCGCACTACCCCATGCACCTGGTGCCGCCCGACGACGGCACGCTGATCGACCTGCTCTCGACGGCGAGGGGCAGGCGCCGGCTGCGCGACCGCGTTCGCGCCCGGCTCATCGGCCTGGCGAGCCGGTTCGGCAACTACCGCTCGTTCGAGAGCGGCCCGCGCGTGACCATGCCGCAACTGCGCGACGGCCACGTCGGCGTCGCCCTCTCGGTCGTCTACTCCTTCTTCGACGAGGTCGACCTCGACGTCCCGTACGGCGCGCCGCCGGCGGCTGGTTATCTGCCCCGGCTCATGCGCCAGCTCGACACGGTCGAGGCCGACATCGCCGAGCGCCATGCCGACGAGGCCGCGGTCGTGCACGACCGCTCGGCGCTCGACCGCGAGCTCGGCAACGGCCGAGTCGCCCTCGTGCACTGCGTGGAGGGCGGCTTCCATCTCGGCGCCACCCCGGAGGAGGTCGATCGCGCCGTCACCCGCCTCGCCGAACGCGGCGTCGCCTACATCGTCCTGCCGCACCTGATGTGGCGCGGGGTGGCGACCAACTCGCCCGCGCTTCCGTTCCTCCCGGACTGGCTCTACCGGGTGCTCTTCCATCAGCCGAGGCTCGGCCTCTCCGAGCTCGGGACGGCCGCCGTGCGGGCGATGGTCCGCGAGGGGATCCTGATCGACCTCTCGCACATGAGCACCCGGACCCTGGAGGACACCTTCGCGCTCCTCGACGAGCTCGATCCCGACCGACGGGTGCCGCTGATCGCCTCGCACAGCGCCTTTCGTTTCGGGCGCCAGGAGTACGGGATCGACGAGGAGACGGTGCGCCTGCTCGCCGGACGGGACGGCGTCGTCGGCCTGATCTTCGCCCAGCACCAGCTCAACGACGGCGTCCGCCGGCGGCCCACGAAGAGCTTCGAGGAGTCGTTCGAGGTGATCTGCAGGCATCTCGACCGGATCGCCGAGATCACCGGCTCGCACCGCCACGCGGCGATCGGCTCGGACTTCGACGGCTTCATCAAGCCGACGATGGGAGGGCTCGAGTCGATGAGCGACATGGCGCGCCTCGAGCGGGCCCTGCGCGACCGCCACGGGGCCGAGGACGCCGAGCGCATCTGCTCGGACAACGCGCTGCGCGTCCTGCGCGCCGGCTGGGGAGCGAGATGAGCGCGACCGGCGGCGCCGACGTCGTCGCGAGCGGGCCCGCGGGTCGCGCCGCGCCCGGCGGCTCGCCGGCCCGGGATCGGCTCGAGGACCAGATCGCGTGGTATGACGCCCAGAGCGAGCACAACCAACACTGGTTCAAGGCGCTGAAGGTCCTGCAGATCGTGCTCGCGGCCGCGATCCCGGTTGCGGCGGGGGTCGACGCCAGCAGCTGGGTGGTCGGCGGTGCCGGCGCCCTGATCGTCGTACTCGAGGGGCTGCAGCAGCTCCAGCAGTACCAGCAGTACTGGACCACCTACCGGTCCACGGCCGAGCGGCTCAAGCACGAGAAGTTCCTCTTCCTCGCCCATGCCGGGTCGTACGCGACCGCCGATCAGCCCGAGACGCTCCTCGCCGAGCGGGTGGAGGGGCTCGTCTCGCAGGAGCACGCCGCCTGGTCCGCGCAGCACGAGGACGACGCGCGCCGAACCGGGGAGGCCAAGTGAGCACCACGACCCCGAAGGTGTTCATCAGCTACCGGCGCGAGGACACCGCCGGTCACGCGGGGCGGCTGTATGACTCGATGGCCGCGCGCTTCGGTGAGGGCCGCGTGTTCGTCGACGTCGACCTCGAGCCGGGCATCGACTTCGTGCAGCGGATCACGGAGGCGATCGGGCTCTGCCAGGTGCTGCTCGTGATCATCGGGCCGCGCTGGACCACGCTCGCCGACGACGCGGGCGAGCCCCGGATCGCAGACCGCGACGACTTCGTCAGGCTCGAGGTCGAAACGGCCCTGCGCCGTGCCGAGGTCACGGTGATCCCGGTGCTCGTCGCCGGGGCGAAGATGCCCGATGCCGACGACCTGCCCGAGGGCCTGCGCGCGCTCGCCCGCCGCAACGCGCTCGAGCTCAGCGATCTGCGATGGCGCTACGACGTCGGGCGGCTGAACGCGAGATTGGACCAGCTGGTGGCGGAGACGTCGACGTTGCAGGCGGCCCCCGGCGGGCCCGCGGCAGAGCCCGCCGCGGCGTCCACGGCGCGGCTGCCCTCGCCGACGCGGCTGCCCTCCACGGCCCGGCTGTTCATCGACGGTCTGCTGGTGGCCGGCGCGGCAGCGCTCCTCGCGCGGTGGCTCGCCGACCCGATCGACCCCGCCGACCAGGTGACCGAGGCCGGCAAGATCGCCACCGCGATCCTGCGCCGGACGGTGACCTGGGCCGTGCTCGGCGCTTCCCTGGGCGCCTGGCTCACCCTGATTCGCGGCGAGCGTCAGCTGCTCGCCAACCGAATCGTGCTCGGCCTCGGCGTCGGCGCTCTGGCCGGTGCGCTCGGCGGAGCGATCATCGCGCTGCCGCAGTACCTCTCCGATCTCGACGTCACGAGGGAGGCGATCGACGCGATCTCTATCGGAGCGTTCGCAGTCAGCGGAGCGCTGATCGGCGCCCTCGTCGGCGCGCTGTGGATCCCTCGCAGCCTCGCGGCCGGGTTCCTCGCCGGGCTCGCGGCCGGGGCGCTCGTACGGCTGCTCTGGAACGTCGTGGCCTGGAGCGGTGGCTCCGCCTTCGAGGAGTCGCTCGGTACCGGCATCCAATGCCTGCTGATCGTCGGCCTCGTCCTGGTCGCGCTGCGCGCGCTGAGCGTCGAGCCGCGGTCGGCCGTGGGTGCGGGCGGCGCCGGGTCCCGGAGCGGGGCGCCAGGTTAGGGCGAACGCGTCTCGATCAGGTCGAAGGTGCGTCCTGGTCCGCCGCGGTCGCGGCGCGGGCCGCCCTTCGCATCGTCTCCAGCGGCGGCTCGAGCCCCGTCCAGATCCGCAACGACGCGGCTCCCTGGCGGACGAGGACCTCGAGGCCGTCGACGACACGGGCACCGCGCTCGCGCGCGATCGTCGCCAGTGGGGTCGGGTGCGACCCGTAGACGAGATCCACGACGATCTTCTCGGCGCTCAACGAGGCCGGGTCGATCGGCAGCGGCCCCGGGTCCGAGGCCGCGTCGGGGTGGTCGGGTGGATCGACCGGCGGGCGGTTTGCCGCCGCGAGGCCGACGGTGGTGCAGTTGACGATCAGGTCGAAGCCGGCCTTGTCGCCCGGCCGGGGCGGCACGCCCAAGCGGCTCAGGGGCAATCGGAGCTCCAGGGCGTATCCGTCGTC